>NZ_CP027561.1:2715501-3017223 GCF_012974785.1 Pseudomonas fluorescens
GATCAGGCGCAGAACGACCCAGCCCCAGGTGTCATAAAACAGCCCTTGCAGCAGGATGGTCGCGGCGATCAGCGAGGCGAAGCTGCTGTAGGCGCGGATGTGGCCGATGCGCAGGATCAACCGGTCATTGAAAATCGCGCCCAAGGTAAGGCCGATGAAATAGGCCGAGGACACGATGCCAATCATCGTCGCCGATTCGCCGGCCGCGCCCAGGCGCAGAGTGGTCAAAGAAGACAGAAAGCCGTTGCCCAGCGCAACAATGAACAGCCCGAGCAGGGGCGCCAGCGCCATGGCCAGCAAACGCGGTGTCATAAAAACCTCAAGTGATCGAACAGCGGAACGTGCGCCTCTGCGCATGCGAGTGCCAAGCCGAAGTGTGTTGAAGACAAACGACCGCCGAACGGGCAGGACGATTGAGCCTGGCGCACTTTGTGAAAGTGGCCGGCTGTTCAAACCTGAGGGTTGTCATGGCTGCGGGCAGGCGCCGTTCGGGCGACTGCAAGAGGAGGCGCGATTTTAAGCCTTGTGTGGCGTTTGCCAAGGTGCCGGACCTGCGACGTTGGGACGCAGGCTCGTCCGTTTCAGCACTGATCACGCCGATCGTTCCCACGCTCCGCGTGGGAATGCCTCCATGGACGCTCTGCGTCCGCCGTTGGAAGGGACGCGGAGCGTCCCGAGCTTGATCGATAACCCCAGCGCATTCATTGCCCGGATGAAAAGTCGCTGTATCGATCCGGTTTCCCTCGTTAGCCTGTGCGGTCGAATCGCGATTTTGATCCAGAGGCAATGATGCAAATAAGAGGCGAGCGTGCCGCCACGGCGTGCGGGCTGTTGGCGATTGTGTTGTGGAGCACCGCCGCCGGTTTGATCAGGGGCGTCAGTGAACATTTCGGCCCTCTGGGCGGGGCCGCGATGATTTACACCCTGGGGGCGATCCTGCTGGTGATGTTTCTCGGGCGACCGCGTCTTCGTTCCACGTCAACACTCTATCTCCTGCTCGGCAGTGGGTTGTTCGTTGCGTATGAGGTGTGCCTGTCTTTGGCGCTGGGGTTTGCCAGTGACCGGCAACAGGCGATCGAACTGGGTGTGGTCAATTACCTTTGGCCATGCCTGACCGTGGTGCTGGCGATTTTCATGAACGGGCAGAAAACCCGCTGGTTCATCGTTCCCGGCAGTGCGCTCGCACTGTTTGGCATTCTCTGGGTGGTCAGCGGTCAGGGCCTGTCGTTGCCGGGGATCAATGCCAACGTCAATTCCAACCCGCTGAGTTACAGCCTGGCGCTGGCCTGCGCGATCACGTTTGCGCTGTATTGCAACGTCACGCGCCGCTACGCCAACGGGCAGAGTCTGGTAGTGCTGTTTTTCGTGCTGACGGCGATTGTTTTGTGGGTGAAGTGGGGCTTCAGCAGTGAACGGATTTCTGCATTCACAGTGGGCAATTCCCTCGAACTGATCGCCACCGGCATCGCCATGGCCGGCGGTTATGCGTTGTGGAATATCGGCATCCTGCGCGGCAACCTGACTTTGCTGGCGACCGCATCCTATGGCGCGCCGGTTTTGTCGTCAGCGTTCGCCGCGCTGTGGCTGGGTGTCAGTTTGCAGATGCAGTTCTGGCAGGGCGCGGTGCTGGTGACCGTGGGTTCGCTGATCTGCTGGCAAGCGACGCGGCAACGTCAGTTCTCCTGAAAAAACGGCGTTGCCGCGCATGCCCGTCAGCCCACGGACTTCAACGGAATCGGCCCCTTGAGCCGGTCCATCATCGTGGCGCAATACCAGTCATCGAACTGGCAGACGCCGGTTTCCGCCGTTTCCGAGTACGGCCCCGGTTCATAGGACGGGGAGGTCACGCCGCGCTGGGTGCCCTCGACCAGCGTGCGGTCCTGATCGTTGGTGGCGATCCAGACTTTGGTCAGGCGTTCGAGGTCGTAGTCCACGCCTTCCACTGCCGTGTCCGGCACCAGCCATTTGGTGGTGACCATGGTTTGTGTGGCGCTGATCGGTAATACGCGGAAGCTCAGGGCATGGTCGCCGAGGAAGTGGTTCCAGGTGGACGGGTAATGGAAATAGAGCAGGGCGCCGATGTCCGGCTCGGCGGTTTTGTCCAGACGCCCGTTCACTGCCGGCTTGCCGTCCATGGTGTAGCTGACGGCCCCGGACGACAGCGGAATGCGGGTCATGCGGTACTGACCGTTGATGTCCATCACCAGACGGCTCGGCAAACCGGCCTGCTCGCAGGTGTTCCAGTACGCCGACAACTGTGGGTCGTCTTCGCCGCTGAGGCCGCCCACCGACAGGTTGTCGACGAAGGATTTCAACAACTCCGGGTGGGAACCGTCGCAGTGGTAGCACTCGCGGTTGTTCTCGAACACCAGCTTCCAGTTGCCTTGTTCGATGATGGTCGACTCGAACGCCACTTTGCAGTTGTCCAGATAATGCGGGGCGATGAACGGGCTGACGGCTTTGCGAAAACCTTCGAAGTCCGGCGCCTTGGTGGCGACGCAGACATAGATGTAGCTGTGCACGATCTCGCAATGCACGGACTTCAGGTTGTACTGGGCCTTGTCGAAATCCTGGCCCATGTTGCCGGCGTACAGCAAGTTGCCGTCCAGCTCGTAGGTCCACTTGTGATAAGGGCAGACCATTTTCGCGACCTTGCCGTGTTCGTGTTCGCAGATCTTGGCGCCGCGATGGCGGCAGGCGTTATGAAACGCCCGGATCTCGCCATCCTTGCCGCGCACCACGGCGACCGGGTAATCACCGATCTGCAGGGTGAAGTACTGGCCGGGTTTGGAAATTTCGAAGGTGTGCCCGGCGAATATCCAGTCCTTGTGCCAGATCTGCTCGAGATCCTGGCGATAGACGTTTTCATCCTTGTAGAGGACGCCCGGCAGCGAGTGCCAGGGTTTGCGCTGGGCGATCAGGTCAAACACGGTGTCTTTATTGTTCATTGTTTTCCTCGTCATGCGCGTAGGGCCGGAACAGGTCCAGCCTATCTGTGCCGGGAAAGCCGTCACAAACGACATTTCCTGCGGGTAATCGATGCGTTGCGGTTATGGGTGAGGGCGTCTGAAGATCGGCTCAAGCGTGGCGATGGCCGACGCAGACTGGTCCAGATTGCGAATCGCCTGTTTCACCGCGAGGCTGCGTTCATGGCCGAGGCTTGAGGCGAACAGGTCGAACTTCTGCTCCAGTTCTTCGCGACTCAGGGCCGTTTCGGGATCGCCGCGCGCGGCGGTGATCGGGCTGACGAGCACGTTGCCGTTTTTCAGGGTGACGGTGACGCGCGAGAGGATTTCATTGGGGAATCGCGCCGAAATATCGGCGGCTTCAACGATCTCGATGCGTGCGCTCAAGGCGCGGATGTCGGCGGCGTGTATGGATTCGCCGGTGACTTCGTCCGGGCCGAGTTTGCCCCTGACGATCAGCGCCGCCAGCGGAAAGGCCAGGGCGTATTGCGCCTGATCGGCATCCGCCGGGGTGTGACCTTGCAGGCACATCGATTCGTAGAAAGTCTCGACGCGGATCGTTTCGATCGCGTCAGCGTTGAGCCCGGCGTTCTCCTGTTGCAGTTGCAGCATCGCGGTCAGCGCCGGTTGCGCCCAACGGCACACCGGCCAGGGTTTGAAATACTGGCTGTCGATTTCCCAGCGCTGACCGAGGTCGAGCCAGTGCTCGGCGACCGAGGCGTCCTCGACGGTTTCCGCTGGCGCACCGGTCACGCCTTCCTTGGCCATCAGCAGCGCATTCAAACCGACAAAGGCGCCGCTGCCGTGGGCGTCACGCAACATGGTCGGAAACGCGATCAGGCGCATCATCGGGCAACGGGCGCTGAAGTATTCGGCGATGCCCAAGGCATTGCGAAAGGTCGGCTCGTCAAAACCGAGCAAGCGGGCGCCGGCGCAGACCACGCCAATCGCCGAAAAGCCGCCGGATGCGTGGTACGTCGGGGAGGTTGCCATCAGCGCTGTTCCGGCGCGAAGTCCGGTTTCATAGCCGAGGCACAGCGCGCTCAACAGCTCATGTCCGCTGACTTCCTTGCCTTGGTGATGCAGCGCATCGGCGAGGGCGAGCAGGGCCGGCACCACGGTCGCGCCAGCGTGCCCCTTGGATCGGAAGTGGCCTTCGTGGGCATCGAGGCTGTCGGCGGAAAAGCCGCCAGCCCAACCCGCGCCCAGCAGGCTCACGCGCTGACCGTCGAACAGCAGACGACTGCCGTATTCGCCGGTGGGATAGTGGGAAACAGCAAAACGGCGCAGCGCCACACTTGTGTCATTGGACGCAGCACCGGCCATGACGCCGACGATATCCAGCAGGCTGTTTTGCAAAATCTCCCGGGTCTTGGCCGGGGCCTGGATGAAGTCAAAGTCGCGGCAGAATTCGTAGAGTGACATTCAACAATTCCTTCCTGTGAGGGGAACCGGCCAGATCCCGACCGGCGCCGCTCCACAATGAGTCAGGAAGGTTGTGCGGCTCCAACGACATTTTCGTCGGGCAATTGATAACCAAATCGATGGCTAGCGGCGGGGAAACTTCGACAGGATCCATTCGCGAAACCGGCGCAATGCGTCTTCGTTGTCCGCATTTTCCCGGCAGGCCAGGTAGTGCCAACTGTTGCGCAGCTGGACTTCCTGTTCAATCGGGCGCACCAGCAATCCCTGTTGCACCAGCGGTGCCACCAGATGATTCCAGCCCAGCGCGATGCCTTGATGGGTGAGCACCATGCTGATCAGCAGGTTGTAGTCATTGGCATTGAAAATCTGCGGACTGGTTGCCGGACGATCATCGATATCGATGGCCTGAAATGCCAGCCACACGCCCCAGTCGACATGCTCGGCCACTTGCGAGCGCCCATAGGGGCTGAGATTGAGCAGGGCCGAATCGCGCACACCCTCGATGGTCGAGATTTCCGGATGCTTCTCCAGATACTGCGGCGTGCACACCGGGTAGATCAGGTCATGGCACAGCGGGTAGCTGCGGTAGCCTTCGCGGACACGCGAAATCTTGGTGATGAACACGTCGGGCTGGACACCGGGCTCCATGGTCAGGAAGTTCTGGGTGGTGATCAGGTTCAGCTCGATGCCTTCGCTCTGGGCGAAAAACTCGGGCAGATGATTCGACAGCCACAATGCAGAGAACGCCGGGGAACAGCAGATGGTCAGCACTTTCTTGCCGGACTGGCTGCTGCGAATGCGCTCGGCGGCCTGGGCGATGTTGACGAACGACAGCTGCGCGGCATCGAAGAACAGCGCGCCCGCCGACGTGAGTTCGACGGCCCGCCCGACGCGGGTGAACAACTGCGCCCCCAGATAGCTTTCCAGCTCGCGGATCTGCCGGCTGATCGCGGCCTGGGAAACACACAATGCTTCGGCGGCACGGGTGAAACTCTGGTACTTCGCGGCCGCGACAAATGCCTTCACAGCCCTTAAGGACGGCATCTTCAGCAAGATGGTGTCGGGATCGACATGCTTGGTCATTCGTACAGCCTCCTGATATTGCGGCTTGCGGGCGAAGCGCGACGAGGGTAGCGGAAGCCTGCGGGTAGGGATACGCCAGCGTCGCTGCAAGGATAGTCCCGGTCGCGGATGAGCGATGTCTGGCCCGTCACATCGACGCTCGCAAGATCCATAACCCGACGTTATCAACATGTCCCTGTAAATGTCGTTGGATTAAGCAGGGGGATGCTAATAAATTTGAAACGTCCCTCGTTCCTGGGGTCCCAAAAATAATAAAAGGAAACCCGTCGTGACGACATATAACTATTACCGCTGCCGCTCAAAACCAGTTTCGCTCGATTGCATATTGTTTGAACCCGAATATGCACTACGCGATGGAGGCAAGGTATGACTCGCTCCGACGAAATAATTTGCGTAAAGAATGTTTATAAAGTCTTCGGTACTCAGCCAGCACTGGCCATGAAGTTGATCGAAGAAGGCGCATCGAAAGCGGAAGTTTTCAAAAAGACCGGGCAGGCCATCGGTGTATTCGATGCCAACTTCTCGGTCAAACGCGGCGAGATCTTTGTCATCATGGGTTTGTCCGGTTCGGGCAAATCGACCATGGTCCGACTGTTCAATCGCCTGATCGAGCCGACCTCCGGCAGCATCTTTCTGAATGGCCGGGAAATCACCGGCCTGGGCGACAAGGACTTGTTGCAGGTGCGCCGCAAAGACATGGGCATGGTCTTCCAGTCGTTTGCCCTGATGCCGCACATGAGCGTCATCGACAACGTCAGCTTCGGCCTGGAAATCAGCGGTGTCAGCGAAAAGGAACGCTACTGCCGGGCCATGGGCGCCCTTGAGCAAGTCGGGCTTTCCGGGCAGGAAATGTGCTTTCCTCACCAGCTCTCCGGCGGCATGCAACAGCGAGTCGGCCTGGCCCGCGCCTTGGCTAATGACCCGGCCATCCTGCTGATGGACGAAGCGTTCTCCGCGCTTGATCCGATGATCCGCAGCGAGATGCAGGGCGAGCTGATCAAGCTTCAGGCCGAGCAGGATCGCACCATCATTTTCATCTCCCACGACATTGAAGAAGCCGTTCGCATCGGTCACCGCATCGCGATCATGGAGGGCGGGCGCGTGGTGCAGATCGGCACCCCCCGTGAGCTGCTGTGCAATCCGGTGAACAAGTATGTACGGGACTTCTTCAACGGTTTCGACACCAGCCGGATATTGCGCGCCGGCGATATCGCACAAACCGATTCGGGCATTGTTTATGAACCGGGTCGCCAAACTCCGATAAAGGCCGACGCTTCCTTGCGCGAGATATTTCACCTTGTTGCGGCTTCATCTACGCCAATGCCGGTAGTCGATGAAGTTGGACTTTATAAAGGTTCGATCTCGCAGGGGCATCTTTTAAGTTGCCTGGGTAATAGCTGAGCTTCTGTTAAACAAGAATGATCACGCAGTACGCAAGTGCGAGGTAGCGTCATGTCCGACTTTAACTTTCTGGATCCCTTCCAGAGTTTGAATATTCCGCTGGGGTCGTGGGTTGAAACCGCCCTTAAATACCTGGTGCATAACTTTCGGGATGTCTTCCGCTCGATTCGCTGGCCGGTCGATCAGGTGCTCGACGGCGTCCAGTGGGGGCTGCTTTCGCTGCCGCCGACGGTGTTCATCATCATCGCCGGGCTGATCAGCTGGCAGATCGGCGGCAAACGCATCGCGATCTTCAGCGTGGCAACCCTGACCGGGCTCGGGCTGATCGGCGTGTGGAACGACGCCATGGTCACCCTGGCACTGGTGCTGACCTCGCTGTTGTTCTGCGCGGTGATCGGGATTCCGCTGGGCATTCTCTGTGCCCGCAGCGACCGCACCGAAATGGTCATCCGCCCGGTGCTCGATGCCATGCAGACCCTGCCGGCGTTCGTCTACCTGGTGCCGGTGGTGATGCTGTTCGGCATCGGCAACGTGCCGGGTGTGATTGTCACGATCATCTTCTCCGTCGCGCCGCTGGTGCGGCTGACCAACCTCGGCATTCGTCAGGTGCCGGCGGACAAGGTCGAGGCGGCGCGGGCCTTTGGCTGCACACCGATGCAGATGCTGATGAAGGTTCAATTGCCGCTGGCCGCGCCAACCATGATGGCCGGCTTGAACCAGACCTTGATGCTGTCGCTGTCGATGGTGGTGGTCGCCTCGATGATTTCGGTCGGCGGGCTGGGGCTGATGGTGCTCAGCGGCATCGGTCGCCTCGATATGGGCCTGGCCAGTGTCGGCGGAGCAGGGCTGGTGTTGCTGGCGGTGTTCCTCGATCGCCTGACCCAGGCCATGGGTGAACGCAGCGCCGATCTGGCCACCGGGCAGCGCTGGTATGAGAGCGGGCCGGTCGGCCTGGTCATGAAGTTGAAGAAAAAGAAGAACGTTGCTCGTGCGGTTATTAACTGAACCTTTCTGCTCACCGATTAAAACTCCAAAGCGTGGTGAAACATGAAACTGGCAAATCTCAAGAAAAGCGTTGTGGCGGGTGTGGTTGCTTCAGTCATGGGCACGATCCTGTGTTCAGCAGCGTTCGCGGCGGACGCCAGCAAACCTGGCGCCGGTGTGTCGATCACTCCGATTTTCCCGACCATCGCCGAAGAGCGTTTTCGCGGTGAAGTGGTCGTGGCCGGGCTCAAGGAGTTGGGCTACGACGTCAAGCAGCCCAAAGAGACCGATTACCCGGCGATGTTCCTGGCGCTGTCCTACGGCGACGCGGATTTCACCGTGCATGAGTGGGAGCACCTGCACGAAGCCTTTTATGAAAAGGCCGGCGGCGATGACGTGATGGTCAAGGTCGGGCAGATCATGAAAGGCGTGCTACAGGGTTACCTGATCGACAAGAAAACCGCAGACGCCTATCACATCAAGGATCTGTCGGATTTGAAGAAACCGGAGATCGCCAAGCTGTTCGACAGCAACGGTGACGGCAAGGCCGACCTGACCGGTTGCAACCCGGGCTGGGGCTGCGAAGTCATGGTCGAGCACCACATGAAGGCTTACGGCCTGGAGCCGACCGTCGTCGACAACCGCGGCTCGTACTTCGCGCTGATGGCCGACACCATCGCCCGCTACCAGCAAGGCAAACCCGTGCTGTTCTTCACCTGGGTGCCACAGTGGATTTCCAGCGTGCTGGTCGAAGGGCGCGACGTGGTCTGGCTGCCGGTGCCATACACCGATCTGCCTGACGGCAAGGAAAGCAAGGACACCTTCTATGAAGGCAAGAACCTCGGCTTCCCGGTGGATACGGTCAACGTTGTCATGAACAAGGAGTTCGCCGAGAAGAACCCGGTGGCCCGCAAGTTCCTCTCCGAAGTCAGCATCAGCACCGCCGACGAAAGCGCGCAGAACCTGAAGATGCAGCAGGGCGAGAAGTCCCTGGCCGACATCAAGCGCCACGCCGCCGAGTGGATCAAGGCCCACCAGCAAAGTTATGACGGTTGGCTGAATGATGCGCGGGCGGCGGCCAAGTAAGCGGGTTGTTCCTTGTCAAATGACGGTATCGGGTGGCGCAGCATGGACACTTTCCAAAGCACATTGAAACTGCAGAACATCGGGTTTCGCCAGACCACGGATCTGGTCGAGCATGAACGCGTCGTGCGGGTGGCGTTCATCCTGCTCGATCACTTCTCGCTGACGACCCTTTCGACAGCCATGGACGCGCTGGCCACCGGCAACCTGATCAACGGCGATACGGTTTACAGGATTTCGACTTATTCGTTGCAAGGCGGTCTGGTCGACAGTGATGTCGGCGTGCCGATTTCCTCGCAACGGCTGGCGGCGGAAGGCTTCAATCAGGATGCGGTGATCGTTGTGGGTGGTCAGCGGGTCCGGCTGTCGTCCAGCCCGATGTTGCGTCGGGTTCTGAAAAAAGTGGCTTGCGCCAAAGGCGTCGTGGCGGGTTGCTGGAACGCTGCGTTCTACCTGGCGGATGCGGGATTGCTGGAGGGGCAGGAGTTCGCCTGCCATGGCGATAGTCGCGCACTGATCGGCGAGTATTTCCCGCAATTGAAGGCGTGCACTCGGGACTTCGCCTTTGGCCAGCGTCGCGGGACGTGCGCCAATGCCTGCTCGGCGCTGGACATGACACTGGCGCTGATGCAGGAACTGGGTTCGCGCAGCGATGCGTCATTGGTGGGTGAGATCAGACGAGTGCACCAGCCGAAAAGCCGGGAAACGCTGCGCACCGAAGATGTCCGGCCGGCAGCCATTCCCAAGCCGTTGAACATGGCGCTTTCGCTGATGGAACAACACATCGAGGAGCCGCTGGAAATTGACGAGATCGCCAGTCACGTCGGTGTTTCCCGCCGCCAACTGGAAAGACGATTCGCGAGGTATCTGAATGCCGCTCCCAACCGCTATTACCTGGAGTTGCGGCTGACCCGGGCCCGGCAGTTGATTGTGCAAAGTGATCGTTCATTGACGGATGTGGCGTTGGCAACCGGGTTTGTCAGCTATCCGCACTTCTATAAACGCTTCAAGGATCTGTTCGGACTGCCGCCCATGACCTTCCGGGATTACTACTACGCGAACGATTACGGTGCCGGGCGATATGCGCTCGCCGCCAACTTCTGAGCGATTGAGTAGATTCAAGTAACGCAACTTTGATGGCTGTTTTCATTCAACGCGATTCCGCGCGTTTGCTTCGTGTCGGGTTCGATTTGTCATTTCAACAATAAACGGTTCAACACTATGAAAGTCAGTTCGCTGCCCGCCGATGATGACAGCTGTGGCTGGTTCCACCTGAGCCGGCCGCGCAGTCCCGAGCCTGGCCATCGCGGCCACCGTTCGGCGCGTTGGGTCGTCGTGGGTGCCGGCTTCACCGGGCTGGCGGCGGCACGCCAGCTCGCGCTGAACTTCCCGGACGATGAAGTGGTGCTGATCGAAGCGCAGGAAGTAGGGTTGGGGCCGTCCGGTCGCAATGCCGGTTTTGCGATCGATCTGCCCCATGACATCGGGGCCGAGGACTATATCGGTGATATCGATCTGGCCCGGATCAGTCTGAAGCTGAACCTGGAGGGCCAGTCGATCCTGCGCAATCTGGTCGATCAGTTCGGTATCGATTGCCAGATGAAAGCCTGCGGCAAGTATCAGGCCGCCGTGGAAGAACGCGGCATCGCGGTGCTGGAAGCTTATCGCCGGGGTCTCGACAAGCTCGGTCAGCCGTATCAGATGATCGAGGCCGAAGAATTGCCCGAGCATCTGGGCACCCGTTTCTACCGCAAGGCGTTGTTCACCCCCGGCGCGGTGCTGGTTCAGCCGTCGGCGCTGGTGAAGGGCCTGGCGGACAGTTTGCCGGCCAACGTCACCCTCTACGAGCGCACGCCGATTCTGGAAGTGGAATACGGCGCCAAGACTTTGCTCAAGCACGCTCACGGCAGCATCACCGCCGACAAACTGATCCTGGCCAACAACTCGTTCGGCATGCGCTTCGGTTTTCTGCAGGGCCGCATGTTGCCGATCTACACCTACGCCAGCATCACCCGCCCGCTGACCGATGAAGAGCAGGCGCGTCTCGGTGGCAAACCGTTCTGGGGCGCGATTCCGGCCGACCCGTTCGGCACTACGGTGCGGCGCACGCCCGACAACCGTTTGCTGATCCGCAACAGCTTCAGCTTCAACCCCGATGGCCGCAGCAACAGCAAATACAACGAGCGCTTCGTGCGCCGGCACCGCGCGTCATTCGATCAGCGCTTCCCGATGCTGCCGGGGGTGAAGTTCGAATACACCTGGGGCGGGGCGCTGGCCATGTCGAGGAACCACAACGGCTTCTTCGGCGAACTGGCGCCGAACGTTTACGGCGCGCTGGGCTGCAATGGCCTGGGCGTCACCCGTGGCACGGTCACCGGCAAGTTGCTGGCCGACTGGCTGGCCGGGGAGCGCGACGGCTTGATCGATTTTCTGTTGCAGGCCCCGGGGCCGACGGGCAACCCGCCCGAACCGTTTCTCTCGTTGGGCGTGAACATGAACCTGAAGTGGGGGCAATACCGCGCCGGCCGCGAAAGTTGAACGCTCATCGCCCGAACTGCGCGATGAACTGAAGTAGCGATGCACTGAATACAAGGACAAGAAATGAACAACGTTGCTGTATCAATCGAGGACGTACCGCTCAATGGTTTTCATCGTCTGCTGACGATCCGTTCGGCCGGTGGCTCCTTTGTCGACGGGTATGTTCTGAGCATCATCGGTGTGGCGCTGGTGCACATGTCCAGGTCTCTGGCACTGGACGATTTCTGGGAAGGCATGATCGCCGCCTCGGCGCTGATCGGCATTTTCTTCGGCGGTTTTCTCGGCGGCTGGCTGACCGATGTGCTGGGGCGCAAACGTCTGCTGTTTGTCGGGCCGACCCTGTTCATCGTGGCCTCGCTGGCGCAGCTGTGGGTCGATTCGGCGGTGGCGCTGTTTTTTCTGCGGCTGCTGCTGGGAGTGGCGGTGGGCATCGAGTACCCGGTGGCGACTTCGCTGCTGGTCGAGTTCATGCCGCGCAAATATCGCGGCCCGCGTCTGGCGACGCTGACAATCATGTGGTTCGCCGGGGCTGCAACGGCGTATGTCGTGGGCGAGCTGATGTTCAAGCTGTGGGGCTCCGATGCCTGGCGGCTGGTGCTGGCCAGCGCGGCGATCATCGGCGCCATGCTGTTTCTGGTGCGCATCGGCACACCCGAATCGCCGCGCTGGCTGCTGAGCAAGGGCCGCGCCGCTGAAGCCGAAGCGATCATCAAACAGGTCTACGGCAACGACTTCTCCCTGGCCAATCTCCCCGAGCACCGGGTGGGCGAGAAGCTGACGATCTTCAACCTGCTGCACTCCGGCTACGGCAAACGCATGCTGTTTGTCGTGGTGTTCTGGACCTGTTCGGTGGTGCCGCTGTTCGCCGTGTATGCCTTTGCGCCGAAGGTGCTGGCCGCACTCAATCTGCAGGGCGACTGGTCATCCCTGGGATCGGTGGCGATTACCTTGTTCTTTGTCATCGGCTGCGTGATTTCGACCCGGATCATCAACCGTGTCGGCCGACGCAATCTGTTGATCTACAGCTTTCTCTGCTCGGGCCTTGCGCTGCTCGGGCTGGCCGTCGGTCATGCCGGGCCCAATGCGCTGGTGCTCGCCTTCTTTGCCGTTTACGCCTTGTTCATCGGTGGCGCCCAGGTGCTGACGCTGGTGTACCCCAATGAACTGTTCCCCACGGAAATCCGCGCCTTCGCGGTCGGTGTCGGCACCTCTCTGTCGCGCATCGGCGCCGCAGCGGGGACTTATCTGGTGCCGGTTTCCCTGAGCACGCTGGGCATCGCCCAGACTATGTACATCGCAGCGGCCGTCACCCTGGTCGGCCTGGTGCTGTCGTGGGTGCTCGCGCCGGAAACCCGATCGCTCAACCTGCAACAGGCTGCCTCGCTGAACTGAACCTTGCCCGAGCCTTAACGGCGTCGGGCCAACGAATTGAACACTGCAATCACTGGAGAAAAACCTATGAACTTTGACGGCATCTTTACCCCTGCCATTACGCCTTTGTCCGCCGATGGCCAGATCGACTATTCGGCGTTTGCCGAAGTGGTCGAATATCTGATCGAGTCGCGGGTTCACGGCATCGTCATCGGTGGTTCGACCGGCGAGTACTACGCCCACACCACCGCCGAGCGGCTGAAAGTGGCCGAGCGCGCCAAGGAAGTGATCAACGGCCGCATCCCGCTGGTGATCGGCACGGGCGGGATCCGCACCGAAGATGCGGTGGCCTTCGCCGAGCACGCCAAGTCGATCGAGGCCGACGCGATTCTGGTGGGCTCGCCGCCCTATGCCTTGCCGACGCAAAAGGAAATCGCCGAACACGTGCTGGCCGTGGACAAGGCCGCCGGCCTGCCGATCATGCTCTACAACTACCCGGCGCGGATGGGCGTAGCGATGGGCCCGGAATTCTTCGAGGCGATTGCCGGTTGCAAGAATATCGTCGCGATCAAGGAAAGCTCCGGCGACACCGCTCAATTGCATCGTCTGGCACATTCGCACCCTTCGATCCAGCTGTCCTGCGGCTGGGACGACATGGCCCTGGAGTTCTTCGCGTGGGGCGCGCGCAGCTGGGTCTGCGCCGGTTCGAACTTCATTCCGGCCGAGCACATTGCGCTGTACGAAGCCTGCGTTCTGGAGAAGAACTTCGACAAGGGCCGGCGGATCATGTCGGCGCTGTTGCCGCTGATGGACGTGCTGGAAAGCGGCAAGTTCGTTCAGTCGATCAAGCACGGCAGCGAACTGGTCGGCCTGCGGGCCGGCGGTGTGCGCAAGCCGATGCAGCCGCTCGAAGCGTCCGAGAAGGAAGTGCTGGAAAGCGTGATCAAGACCCTCAAGCAGAATGTGGCGCGCATCGTCGCGGAGGTTTGAAATGGCCGATCTTCTGAGTCAAGCGCAATACCGCGAACTGGCGGCGAGGCTCGAGTTTCGCAATCAGGCGTTCATCAACGGCGAGTTTCGCAGCGCGCTGTCCGGCAAGACGTTCACCACGACCAACCCGGCCACTGAAGCGGTGTTGACCGAGATTACTGCGTGCGGTGCCCAGGACGTGGACGCCGCTGTCGCCGCAGCCAAGGAGGCGTTCGAGGACGGACGCTGGCAAGGGCTGGCGCCGTCGGCACGCAAGTCGGTGTTGCTGCGATTCGCCCAGTTGCTGGAAGACCGCTCCCATGAACTGGCGGTGCTGGAAAGCCTAGACAGCGGCAAACCGATCCGCGAATGCCAGAACATCGACGTGCCCGAAACGATTCATACCCTGCGCTGGCACGCCGAGCTGATCGACAAGATCTACGACTCGACCGCACCGACCGGTAACGGCGCGGTGACCATGGTGGTGCGTGAGCCGATCGGCGTGGTCGGTCTGGTGTTGCCATGGAATTTCCCGCTGCTGATGCTCGCGTGGAAGATCGGCCCGTCGCTGGCCGCTGGTTGCTCGATTGTGGTCAAACCGGCGAAGGAAACCACCCTGAGCACCCTGCGCGTAGCCGAGCTGGCGCACCAGGCGGGGATTCCGGCCGGTGTGTTCAACGTGGTGCCCGGCGGCGGCAAGGAGGCGGGCGAACCGCTGGGCCGACACCCGGACGTTGCGATGGTCAGCTTCACCGGTTCGACTGATACCGGGCGGTTGTTCCTCAAGTATTCCAGCGAATCCAACCTGAAACGCATCGTGCTGGAGTGCGGCGGCAAGAACCCGGCGGTGGTGATGAACGATGTCGAAGACGTCGATCTGGTCGCCCAGCACGTGGTCAACGGCGCGTTCTGGAACATGGGCGAAAACTGTTCGGCCTCGTCGCGGCTGATCGTGCATTCGGACATCAAGGACGAATTGCTCCAGCGCGTGCAGGTGCACCTGGCCGACTGGAAAATGGGCGATCCGCTGGACCCGGAAAACCGTCTGGGCTCGATGATCAGCAAGGCGCATTTCGAGAAGGTCCGTTCGTACCTCGACCATGCCCGGGATGAGAATCTTTCGGTGCTGGCGGGGGGCAACACGGCCGACAACATCTTCGTCGAGCCGACCATCGTCGATGGCGTCAGCCGTGACAGCCGTCTGTTCCAGGAAGAAATCTTCCGCCCGGTGCTGAGCGTGACCACGTTCACCTCCGTCGACGAAGCGATCAGCCTGGCCAACGACACGGCTTACGGTCTGGCCGCGTCGGCGTACACCGGCAGCCTGCGCCATGCGCTGAAACTCTCGCGTGGGATCCGCGCCGGTATCGTCACCGTGAACTGCTTCGGCGAGGGCGATGCTTCAACGCCTTTCGGCGGCTACAAGGAATCGGGTTTCGGTGGGCGTGACAAGTCGATCTGGGCCCATGACCAGTACACCGAGCTGAAAACCATCTGGATCGACGCGTCCTGATTCATCGCGGTTTTTCGCAGGCCTTTTTCGCCCCGATCGGTACGCGCGTACCGGTTGGGGCGAATTGCGTTCATTCCCGAGTATTTTGCCGCCCCGGCGGTTAGCATGGCGCTACAACAATGAAACCGATGGACCACACCTTGATCGAACGACGCCAATTCAGCGGTGGCATGAAGGGCAAGAACCTTCGCTACCTGAACGAGCCCGCCAGCGGGCCGGGACGCATGACCCGCACCGGGTTCGTGCTGCTGGAGCATTTTTCCCTGCCGGCCTTCACCCAGGCGCTGGACACCCTTGTCACCGCCAATCTGCTGCGCCCCGGACTGTTTTCCACGCGAACTTTCGGCCTCAGCGACGGCGAAGTGATCAGCGATCTGGGGCTGGTGATCCGCCCGGACTCGCGTCTGGAAACCAGCGTGTTGCAGGAGCTGGATCTGCTGGTGATCTGCGGCGGTTACCGCACGGAACTGAAGGCGAGCGACGAGTTTATCAATCTGCTGAAAATGGCCGCAGAGGCTGGTGTGATACTGGCCGGGTTGTGGAACGGCGCGTGGTTCCTGGGTCGGGCAGGGGTGCTGGAAGGCTACCGCTGTGCGATTCACCCGGAGCATCGGCCGGCGCTGGCGGAGATTTCCAAGGCGACCCAGGTCAGCAGCGAACCTTACGTGATCGACCGCGACCGGTTGACCGCATCCAGTCCGTCCGGCGCTTTCCACATGGCCCTGGACTGGATCAAGGGCCTGCACGACAAGGCGCTGGTCGAAGGCATCGAAGACATTCTGGCGTTCGAGGAATCGCGTTACCGACGGATCAAACCGACCGAGAACCTCTGCGTCAGCGCGCCGCTGCGTGAAGTGGTGAAGCTGATGGATGCCAACCTTGAAGAGCCCTTGGAGCTGGAGCAACTGGCGGTCTATGCCGGGCGTTCCCGGCGTCAGCTGGAACGGCTGTTCAAGGAACAACTGGGCACCACGCCGCAGCGTTATTACATGGAGCTGCGCATCACCGAGGCCCGGCGTCTGCTGCAACACACCGAGCTGTCCCAGGTGGACGTGCTGGTGGCGTGCGGATTCGTGTCGCCGAGTCATTTCAGCAAGTGCTACAGCGCCTATTTCGGTTATCGGCCGTCCAAAGAAAAACGGCTCGTCAAATGACGAGCCGTTCGGCGTGCTGCTTCAGAGGTGATCGGCGTCGATGATCGCCTGAGCGAAGGCTTTCGGGTCTTCCTGCGGCAGGTTGTGGCCGATGCCGCCGTTGATCAGGCGGAACTGGTATTTGCCGGTAAAACGTTTGGCGTAGTCCTCGGGTGCCGGGTGCGGTGCGCCGTTGGCATCGCCTTCCATGGTAATGGTCGGCACGCTGATCGACGGTGCGGTGGCGAGTTTCTGTTCCAGCGCATCGTACTGGCTTTCACCCTGCACCAGGCCCAGGCGCCAGCGGTAGTTGAATACGGTGATCGCGACGTGATCCGGGTTCTGCAACGCCTTGGCGCTGCGGTCGAAGGTGGCATCGTCGAAGGCCCATTTCGGTGACGCCAGTTGCCAGATCAGCTTGGCGAAATCATGGGTGTTCTTGGCGTAACCGGCCTCACCGCGGTCGGTGGCGAAGTAGAACTGATACCACCATTGCAGCTCGGCCTTGGGCGGCAGCGGATTCTTGCCGGCGGCCTGATTGCCGATCAGGTAACCGCTGACCGACACCAGCGCCTTGACCCGCTCCGGCCACAGCGCCGAAACGATGTCCGCCGAACGCGCGCCCCAGTCGTAGCCGCCGAGCACGGCTTGTTTGATCTTCAGCGCATCCATGAAATCGATCACGTCACTGGCCAGCGCCGCCGGCTGACCATTACGCACGGTCTTGTCGGACAGGAAATGCGTGTCGCCATAACCCCGAGCGTATGGCATCAACACCCGATAACCCTTGGCCGCCAGCAGCGGCGCGACGTCGTCGTAGCTGTGAATGTCATACGGCCAGCCGTGCAGCAGAATTACCACCGGGCCATTGGCCGGGCCGGTTTCGGCGTAGGCCACGTCCAGCAGGCCAGCCTTCACGTGTTTCAGCGGGCCGAAGGGCAGATCGGCCTTGACGCTGGCGGCTGCGGTCTTGACCGGCGCGGGGGCTGCGGTTTGTGCCTGGGCGAAGGCGCCGAATTGCAGCAGCGCGGTGGCTAGAATCGACAGGCCCAGCAGGCGGCGACGGTTTTTCCCGGTGGTGACAGTGGCGTGTGGTGCGTGCTTCATGGCAAGTCTCCTTATGATCGGCGAGGGCCGGGTTCTGGCTGAACCCTTCGAATCTGCAGTCTATTAAAGGCTGGCCACGTATCTGCGCTGTTTCCGTTTTCGTTGGCTGATGCGCAGGGATGTATCCGGGAGGTGTTCGTACACACTGCGATACAAACCTGCGGCCAACAAAAAGCCCCGAATGTTCGGGGCTTTTGCTTGCCTTGGGTTTCAGGCCTGAGTGACGTGCTTGGGTCCGGCCAGTGCCCAGGCGATCAGCCCGAACAGCGGCACAAACACGATCAATACGATCCAGACGCCTTTGTTGCTGGCTTTCCCCTCACTCTTGCGCACCCGGTTGATCGCCCACAATTCGATGAGCAAAAGAACGACGGCCAGTACGATCCACGTGGTTTCAAGTTGCATGGGCTACCTCCTGATGGTCATTGGGTTAGGCGCGGCATGCCACTCAGGGTTCATTAAATTTGCTTGATGACCTGCGTGGCCCACGTGCACAAATGTTCTAAACCGATCGGCAAAGTCGCGGTAACGTAGACGTCCTCAACGACCAACACTGCCTTCGGAGCCTTGCGTGGACAAACGCAACTGGATCGACCTGTCCCAGGATGCCGACACCGGGATCGAGTCGATTCGTGCCCATTTCCAGGGCCATGCCTACGATCCGCACTGGCATGACAGCTTTCTGGTGGGTGTCACCGAGCAGGGCGTGCAGCAGTTTCATTGCCGGCGCGTGCGCCATCTGAGTACGCCGGGCAAGATTTTCATGCTGGAGCCGGGGGAGATCCACGACGGGCACGCGCCGACGGAGGAGGGCTTCACCTATTCCATGCTCTACCTCGATCCGCATTGGCTGGAGCGCGAATTGCGCGTGCTGTTCGAGCACGCACCCGACAACAGCCAGCTCGGGTTCACCGATACCCTGAGCCAGGATTCGCGTCTGGCCACTTCCATCAATCAGGCCTTTCAGGCCTTGCATCACGGCGACCTGCGCATCGTCCGGCAGAGCGCTGTCGACCACTTGCTGGGTGCATTGACGTCCCACCTCGACTGGCGCAAGCGTCAGGCGTTCGATCCACGCTTGCCCCGCGTGGCGCAGGTGGCGCGGGACTATTTGCATGCCCACGCCTTCGAAGACATCGGACTGGATGATCTGGCCCGGGCCTGTGGGGTGGATCGTTTTCGGCTGACCCGGGCCTTCAAGTCGGCCTTCGGGCTGGCGCCCCATGGTTACTTGATCCAGTTGCGGCTGGCTCGGGCCCGGCAATTGCTGGCGCGAGGCGAAACGCCTGCCGACGTCGCCAGTGCGCTGGGCTTTGCCGATCAAAGTCACTTGGGTCGCTGGTTTCGTCGGGCCTATCACCTCACGCCAGCCGACTACCGCAAACGCTGCTCAAACCTTCCAGACTGAACCCCATGCAACCGCGACCATGGACTCCTGTTCTGATCCGGAGTCCATGCCATGGAATCGTTGTTGCCTTTTCTGCTGTTTTCCTTCGTCGCCTCGATCACCCCGGGGCCGACCAATATTCTGGTGATGAGCCACAGTTCGCGACGCGGAATGGTGGCCACGCTGCCGATCATCTTCGGTGCTTGTCTGTCGGCGGCACTGGTGGTGCTGGTGGTCGGGCTCGGCGTCGGCGAAACGCTGTTGCGCTATCCCCGTGTGCAGCAGACGATGGCCTGGGTCGGGGTGCTGTGGCTGAGCTGGCTGGCGTGGCAGATCTTTCGCAGCACACCGCCGTCGCTGGACTCGGCGACAGCGGCGGATGACGGCTTCAGCGTATTCGGCGCCGTGGGCCTGCAATTGATCAACCCCAAGGTGTGGATGATGGCGGTGGCGGTGGTCAGCGTGTTTGGCGGAAACGGCGATGAACAGATGCGGATGCTGTTGCTGGCCTTTGTGTTTCTGCTGGTCTGCCTGCCGTGCATGACGGCGTGGGCGCTGCTGGGCGTGGGCAGCGCGCGGTTCTTTGGATCGCCACGGGCATTCAGGCGCATGAATGCCGGGCTGGCGTTTTTGTTGTTGCTGTCGGCTTGGTTGGCGGTGTTGGTCTAGGTTCAGACTTCAGTTGGTAAACAGCGCAACCCTGTCACTCTGGATAAGGCGGCTGGCGGCCAGCGCTCTGAGCCGTTGTACCAACGCGTTGCGCTGGTCTTTTGAGGTGATCGGGTCGACTACCTGATACTGGCGATCGCACCAGAGATCCACCTGCCGCAGCCAGAATGTCTCGACCACGGGTTCTGCTTCCAGCCGTTTCAGCAGATAGGCGACCTGCTGCCAACTCGACATCAAACGCAAGATCGCCCGGCTGCGTTGCGGGGGCAGGTCATGCCATTCGTAATCCAGTTTCGCGGCGACCCTGGTATTCAGCACGGCCCAAGGCTGCTTGTCTGATAGCGCGTAGGCTGCGAGGTACACTTTTTCCGAAGGATCACTCAACGCCCCGAGCATCAGCGACAGATCTTCATCGCCCAGCACGCGAACAGCAGCCTGCCGCACGGAGGGGTAGATGGAGCTCAGCGCTTCAGTCAGCCAATGCTTCTGGAGCCCGATTTCAAGCTCGGCTGCCAGACCCAGTACGCCAAGCCATTCGCGTTTGCGGGTGGGGAAATCCTGGCTGAGTCGCTGTGCCAGTACCTTAGTTGCATCGATCCCGTAACGTGGCGCAGCCCAACGCGCCAGGCTGCGAATCGCGGGCGAAGGATCGAGCAAAGCCATCGGCAACAGTTGGCCTGGATCATCGGACAAGGGAAGGAGCGCGCGGAGTATGTTGACACGAACCTTGGCACCCGGACGCGACAGGGCCTCAAGCAGTAAAGGCGAGGCCTGCGCTGGCGGTAGATCCTGACAGACCGACACGGCAGCCAGTCTTACGGTCAGCTCTCTATGAGCCAAGGCGCTACGCAAAAGTCTTTGCGAGTCGAAATCCGTTTCCAGCAGCAACATGAACAGGTAGCGCGCGGCTTTGCCTTGTCGCACGAGAAAGTCTGCGAAGACTTCATCGCGGATTTCCGGTGATTGAAGAACAGTGCGTGCGGCGGTGTAGGTGGGGGCATGGTCAACCCGCTGCCGCGCCACCAGCGCCATGATCGAGTTCAGCGCATACAGCAAAGCAGGCGCCTGAGCGGGATTCAGGTAGTTGTTCATCCCGGACAACGCCAGATCGCGAATCTGTGGCACCCAATCGTTGAGCCGTTCTATCAGGGCTACAAGCGCCTGCGGGGAGCAATCGCGACTGAGTTCTCTCACCGCAACTTCCCGGACGAAGCCGTTGTGGTGAGTGCTGAGTTCAATCCATGTAGCGCTGCCATTGGCATTTGCGAGCAGTTCCAGTGCTTCGTTGCGCCGATACTCCGCCCATGTGGGCTCGGTCATGGGTTTGTTCCTCAGCCGGTCCCACCAGTCCTTTGGAGATGTCACGCAATGATCCTTTCTGTCGTTGTCCGGGTGCAGGGTGGCCACTTTACTGATTTTTCGGTCGCAGGCGTAACTGTCGATTCGCTCGGGCTCGGCGTGGGAACCGCGCAGACAGTGCAGGAGATACCTTCCACATTCCTGGCAGGAATGCACCGCATAAAATCAATGAATTTCTATTATCGATGCTCGTGACGTAGGGTGATTCAAGGACACGGAGAAACTGCCTTGAAATCTTGCTCTACTGGAAAATTCGACACCTCCCGCGCCAATGAATACGGCAAGCAAAGCCGTATTGCGCTGGCGGGTTATGACGCTTGCCATGACCTTGCCGCGTGCATGCTGGCGGCCAGCCTCGGTAATGCCGGTTCGGCGCGGATTCTGGCGGTGGGCGCCGGCGGGACGGCTCAGGAAATCATCGCCATGGGAGGTCTGGAGCCTGGCTGGCGATTCATGGCGGTTGATCCTTCCGAGCCGATGTTGGCGGCGGCGACCGAGCAGTTGCGGACACACGACTTGCTGGCGCGAACGGATCTGCATCTCGGGCCGGTCGATGATTTGCCTGCCGATGAGTCATACGACGCCGCCACGGTGATCGGGGTTCTGCATCATCTGGAAGGCGATGAGGCCAAGCGAGCGCTTTTGCAATCCATTCGGGCTCGTTTGAAGCCGGGTGCTCCGCTGATCGTGGCCGGCAATCACTACGCGTATGCCAGCCAACCGTTGCTACTGGAAGCGTGGGGACAGCGTTGGCGCCAGAACGGGGCCAGCGCCGATGAGGTGAAGGCCAAACTGGGGAAAATTCTTCAGGGCGCCGATCCTCCGCATTCCGAAGCGGCGGTTCAAAAGCTGTTGCATGAAGCCGGGTTCGGCGAGGCCACCCGGTTTTTCAGCAGTCTGTTCTGGGGTGCGTGGTTGACGCGTCGAGTGCGTTGATCCGGGGCCGAGCGACGAATCCGACCACACGGATTTGAAATCTCCGCCGTTGCCCCCCAGAATCGCGCCCCGATCCGGCCACCAACGCCGGGCGTTCAGAGTGAAAGGGGTTGCGGTTGAACGAACAGACATTGTCCATGCGCCTGGAGCGTGTAGCTGCGCACGTACCCGCCGGTGCGCGCCTGGCCGATATCGGCTCGGATCACGGCTACCTGCCGGTGGCGTTGATGCGTCGCGGCGCCATCGAGGCGGCGGTGGCGGGGGAGATGGCGTTGACGCCGTTTCGCTCGGCCGAGCGCACTGTGCGTGAGAACGATCTGAGTCAAAAGATCACCGTGCGCCTGGCCGATGGCCTGACGGCCATCGAGCCCCAAGACGCAATCACCGCGATCAGCATTTGTGGCATGGGCGGCGAGACCATCCGCGACATCCTCGAGGCCGGCAAGGTGCGCCTCAGCGGTCACGAACGCCTGATCCTGCAACCCAACGGCGGCGAGCAACCCCTGCGGCAATGGCTGATGGACAACGACTACCGAATCCTCTGCGAAGAAGTCCTGCGGGAAAATCGCTTCGACTACGAAATCATCGTCGCCGAGCGCGGCGACCCGGTGACCTACACCGAAGAAGAACTGTACTTCGGCCCGCATCAATTGCAGGCGCGCAGCCCTGCGTTTGTCACAAAGTGGCAGCACCGGTTGCGACACAAGCAGCAGACCCTGAACCACTTCGGGCGGGCGCGGCACGGGGTGTGCGAGCACAAGGTGCAGGATCTGGTGCGGCAGGTGCGCTGGATCAATGACGTGCTGGGGTGAGACAGCCCCAACGCTGATATCATTCATCCACTTTCAAGCCAGGCAAGACACCATGAACCGTCAGAAGAAACTGCAACAACTCTTCAAGGAAAAATCCAGAAAGGCCAACGCCAAACTGGCGCCGAAAAGCAACAAACCCAAGTACATCAGCAAGGCTGACCGCTTGAAGATGGAAGCTGAAGCCAGCCAGGCGCCGAGCCTTTCCACTGAAGAGTGATGCAGGTTAACGCAGCAGATACAAAGCGCCCGCATCGTACGGTTTTGTCTCCTTGACGCGTGCCAATCAATTGATGGGACAACAGCCCCGCCGCAGTCATTGCGAGCGAGGCGACGACGTGTACCGAAATCGAGCCGAGTGCCCAGAGCAGTAGTCCCTCCTGAATCAAAGCACCGTTTCGGCTGGCCCCTTTTTTGGTCTATTTCAACTCGAGGGTCTTGATGACGGCTTCGCCTTCGGTGCCGCCAGGCCAGCACAGATCGACGGTGATCGAATCACTGTTTTTCACGTGGAAAATGGCGAAGTTCTTGTCTTCCGAATGGCTGAACAGGTGCTCGAACTGGACATTGTCATTACCACTCAGCGTACCGGATTTGGCTATTGCGCCAGAAACAGTCTGCCCGGCGGGCATTCGCGAAATGGCACTCGAGGTAATCTGGTAAACGTTGGCCCTGCGATAGATCTGGTGCTGCAACCTGAAGGCGGCAGCACAATGCACATCGCCGCTTAAAAACACCAGGGTCCGGCCTTCGGCATCGAAGGCGGCGAATATCTTTTCCAGCAGAAGGTTTCTTTCAACATGGTTGGAGGGATGATCCCATTCATCCATGAAGTCGTCCTTGAGACTGTTAATCAAGGACCCTGCCGTCAGGACGATGGATCGCCAGTGAACGACTGGAACGGAACTGACCACAAACACGATTTTTGATTTTTTGACGGGCGGCGTATCCAGCCAGCCTAGAAAGCGGTCAACCTGATCATCTCCAAGCAGCCTGTTTTTGGCCCTTTCAACATCATGATGCCCGCGCAGGTCGAGCACATAGAAGGGGGTTGTCCCCTTCATGAAGTTATAGTCCCAGACGCATTTTTCGGGTGTTTTCAATAACGACCTGACAATGTTGGTGGGAGGGTTGTGACTGTGGCCATATTCAAAATAGGCTGTTCTTGCGGCATTCCACATCGAGTTTATAAGTTGCTGGTCAATGTCTGGGTCGTCTTTCTTGAAGTACCTTGAAAGAATTTCCAGACGCTCCTTGTTGGTTCGCGATCCCCAGCCATCCATGATTTCATGGTCATCCCAAATCATGTATTGAGGCGTTTTCGAAAAGATCTCCTGCATTTGAGGGAAATTCCAGTACACACGGTAATACCAGCGGTAAAGGCTCAGAAGGTAGGCATCAAGACCAGCGGTGAGCAGTTTTCCGTCTTTTGTGAATGCCGTGATCAGATCGTCCTTGTTGTTCTGCAGCCATTCCCAGATGTCTGGAAAGTATTTGTTTTCCTGGCAGTCCACATAGACCTGGTCGCCACCGCCAATGACAAATCTGACTTTCGCGTTATTGGCCCTGCTGAGAAACAATGGCCACGCACCATTGCTGTTATTGGCGTTGAACGGGTCATGGCAGCTATAGAATCCAAAGCTGAAGTCAGGCATGGATTGCGCCATGGTGGTAAAGGAGTAGAGCTTTTGATATCCGATTTCTGTTCTGCGCCACATGCTCTTGGACGTTGGCTTCTGACTCATCAAGTAATAGTAGTAGGTGGTGTTCGGTTTCAGATTGGCTATATCAAAGGTGTTGGTCAGGTCCGAGTCTTCACTGAACTTGTACGACAGTATGTTTTTCGGGTCGCCCCCCTGGTTTTTGAGGAACAGTTCAATGGGTTTGTCGTCAAGCGTGAACAGGTCCCCGACCAACGCCTTTTCGGACCAGACCAGCGCCCATTCTCCTGCCTTATAGACGCGAATCCAGATTCGAGCACTGTCAGTGCTTACGTGCCCGACAATGCTGGCAGTGCCAAGTTTGTTCACGTCGTATTCGTTGTTCCGCGGATCGACCAAGGCCATGACTTTCTCCATTTTCACTTGGGTTGTCAGGGGAACTGGCGTTCTGATCGAACACGGCCAACAGCAAACTTCTGACGAATCCCCATGAGGTGCGCGATTTGACTATAGAGGGTATCGGCTCATTGGGCTCAAGGGCCTCAACCGCCCGGCTGCGGTGGCTTGGCCAATTCGATCCCCGCCGCCCCCAGCCGCTTGAGTATCTCGAACAACAGATCACTCTTGGTCTTGCCGACAATCCTTGGGCTGTCGACATAACCCGTCACGGTCAGCGTGATGCCATCGGGTGAAAGTTTGCTGAAACGCACGAACGGCGCCGGTTTGCCGAGGATGGTTTCGTGCTCTTTGTAGGTGTCGAGCAGCAGGCTTTTGACTTGCTCGGGGTCGATGTCCAGCGGGAACATCAGTTCCAGCGTCGCCACGCCCTGGGCGCTGCCGCCGAGGGTGACGTTGCGCAGGTTCTGCGAAATCAGTTGCGAGTTGGGCACGATCACGATGGAGCGGTCGCTGAGCTGGATCTCGGTGGCACGCACGTTGATCCGGCGAATGTCGCCCTCGACGCCGCTGATGCTGATCAGGTCGCCGACCTTGACCGGGCGTTCGGTCAGCAGGATCAGCCCGGAAACGAAGTTCTTCACGATCTCCTGCAGACCGAAACCGATGCCCACCGACAGGGCGCTGACGATCCACGCCAGGTTGGTCCATTGCACGCCCAGCGACGACAGCGTCAACAGAATCACCACGGCGTAGCCGATGTTGGAAAACAGCGTGCTGAGTGACGCGCACATGCCCGGGTCCATGTCGGTCTTGGGCAGGAACTCGTTGTCGAGCCAGCGGCGCAGGGCGCGAATCAGGTAGATACCGATCAACAGGGCCAGCACCGCGTTGAGCAAGTGACCGGGGACGATGTTCAGCTTGCGCAGGCCGGCACCGCCGAGAATGGTGCCGATGTTGTTTGCCAATTGACCCAGCGTGGTGCCGATGCCGCCGACGAACAGCGTGATCACAGCCAGCAACAGCAACGCCGCCCGGCCCACGCCGGCCAGCAGGGTCGAGGCCTGCTCAAGTCGCCGGTCGCCGACACCCAGCAGCTGCTTCAAGGCCTTGCCGCTGGAGTGGCGGGGCGAGAAGAAGTATTCGCAGCTGTCCTTGAGCAACTGCATCAGCAGGTAGAAACCGGAAAGCACGATAAACGCCCACACCAACTCATAGGTGATGAACCGCGCCAGCGATACGTAGCCTGTCAACAACGTGCCGAGTGAAATGACCATCGCCAGCGTGGTCACGGTGTAAATCACCCCGGCGAGGGTATTGCCCGTCGCCTGCGCATCTCCTGTCGCCGCCAACTCCTTGCGCACCTCGCCGACGCGCATCAGCAGCACCGTGATGATGCCCAACACCACCAATGCGATCACACCGCGGCCGGTGATCACGATCTGGCTGCTCATACCGGACGCATTGCCGACCTGCACCGCCGTCACCAGCACCAGCAGCGTCGCGGCGAGGATTCTGGCGAAAGGCTTGAGCGTGAGGGCCACCGGTTCGGCAATCACCGGCAGCCGCCACGACGGGTGCTCGGTCGACAGCAACGCCCGGCTCAGGCCGGTAATCATCACGCAGGCGTACACGACTTTCTGGAATTCGTCGGAGAACGTCGCCAGCATCGGTGGCAGCGGCACATGCCGGGTGCAGGCGTAATACAGCAGTTCCAGGGCTATCGCGGTGGTCGCCAGTGTCGCCAGCGCCGAGGCGAAGGCCAGCGAGCTGCGGCGCAACCGGCCTTCGGGCATGCGATGGATGCACACCCACGCCAGCCAACGGTCGGCGAGACGTCGGCCCAGGGTCCAGACAATGAAGGACAGCACCACCAGCACGCCGGTGTAGAACCGTTGCTCCGGCTGCCAGGCCTCGGTACCGGTTTCCTTGATCTGGTCAACGAACATCTGCAAGCGTTGGCGATCGGCAGGATCGGGATCGATCATCGGCGACCAGAAATCAGGGCTGAGCACGCTGTCGGTGCGCAGGGTCAGTTCGCTTTCCAGCAACGTGCGGCGAATGCCGGCGATCTGGGTGATCAGGTCCGTGGCGTTCTGCTTGAGCGTGGCCAGATTTTTCAGTGCGGTATCGACCTTGTTCTTCTGCTCGATCAGCGCCGCCCGCTGTTCGGCGATATCGGCCTGTTCGGCGGCTACCGTTTCCGTCGGCGCTGCGCCCAGCACGCCCAGTTGTACCGTCAGCTGCGCCTGTTGTGGCAACAGCGAGGTCGACAACCGGTCGATGTCCAGAATGAACGCCTGCACCCGATCCTGGGGGCCTTCGAGCTGGTTGTAATTGTTGGCGGACGAGATTTGCTGCTTGAGGCCGTCAAGGCGTTGCTGCAACGCTTGCAGATCATTCTGGGTGACGCCGGGGAGCGGGGCGCCGACATCGGGCGTGCCGGGCAGGTCGGCGGCCGACACCATCGAGACACCCGGACAGAGCAGCGTCAGGGTGATGAACATCAATAACTTCAATGCATTACGCATGAGAATGGGCGAGTCCGGTTGATCACACAAACATTGAGGTTAGGTGATGGGGCCGGAGGGCGCGGAAAAGTTTCGGTGACCCGGGCGACGGGCCACCGTTCGCGGTGTTGCGGTTATTCAGATCGACCGCTGATTGACCCGCTGCATCAATTCCTCAGCCGATTCCTTGCGCTCGGAATAGCGATCCACCAGGTCCGGGCGATCACGCAGCAACAGCGTGAATTTCACCAGCTCTTCCATCACGTCGACCACCCGGTCGTACAGCGCCGAGGGTTTCATGCGATTACCTTCGTCGAATTCCAGATAGGCCTTGGGTACCGACGATTGATTGGGGATGGTGAACATGCGCATCCAGCGGCCCAGCACGCGCAGTTGATTGACCACGTTGAACGATTGCGAACCTCCGCAGACCTGCATCACCGCCAGGGTCTTGCCCTGGGTCGGACGCACCGCACCGAGGGCCAGCGGCACCCAGTCGATCTGCGCCTTGAACACCGCCGACATCGCGCCGTGACGTTCGGGCGAACACCAGACCTGGCCTTCGGACCATTGCATCAGCTCGAGCAGTTCCTGGACTTTCGGGTGATCGCCGGGTGCGTCGTCCGGCAGCGGCAGACCCGAAGGATTGAAGATTCGTGTCTCGGCGCCAAAGTGCTCCAGCAGTCGTGCGGCTTCTTCCACCAGTAAACGGCTGAAGGAACGCGGGCGGGTCGAGCCGTAGAGCAACAGAATGCGTGGTTTGTGCGCGTCGCTGCGGGCGGTTTTCTGAATCAGTGTTGTGTCGAGATTGGGCAGGTCGGTCATGTCGGCTCCGGTTACAGCGTGCTGATGCGGTCGAGCTCGCGCTTGAGGGCATCGCGGTCAAGTTCGGCGAAGGGCAGGGCGAGGAAGGCGCGGCAGCGGGTTTCGATCCGGGCGAGGGTGGCGTGAAAGGCTGCGTGGATGGCAGCCTCGTCGCCGCGGATTTCCGACGGATCCTCCAGTCCCCAATGGGCTTTCAGGGCCGGGCCGAAGTACACCGGGCAGGCTTCACCGGCGGCCTTGTCGCACACGGTGATGACGATGTCCGGCGGGTTGTCTTCGAAGGCTTCGTTGCCCTTGCTGCTCAACCCGGCGGTGGAAATGCCGGCCTCCTGCAACGTGGTCAGGCTGCGCGGCAGCACCTGGCCCTTGGGAAAACTGCCGGCGCTGACCGCTTCGAAACCTTGGGGTGCCAGGTGATTGAACATCGCTTCGGACAGAATGCTGCGGCAGCTGTTGGCGGTACACATGAATAGAACGCGCATGATCGGTCCTCAGCAGCAGGCAGATGTATTGAGCGGGCGGTCGCCCATGGTGGCCAGACGCGCGCTGTTTGCTTCCAGCCAGGCGGTGTTGGCGGCCAATGTGGTTTCAAGCAGGGTGCGGATCCAGGTGGGCAGGTCAGGGTTGAGCCGGTAATAAACCCACTGGCCCTGGCGACGATCCAGCAACAGACCACAGGTGCGCAGCTGCGCGAGATGGCGGGAGATTTTCGGCTGACTGTCGTCCAGCGCGCAGACCAGTTCGCAGACACATAACTCACCCTCACGGGTGATCAGCAGCGTGGCCCGGGCGCGGGTTTCGTCGGCGAGGCATTTGAAAAC
Source organism: Pseudomonas fluorescens (assembly GCF_012974785.1). Lineage (GTDB taxonomy): Bacteria > Pseudomonadota > Gammaproteobacteria > Pseudomonadales > Pseudomonadaceae > Aquipseudomonas > Aquipseudomonas fluorescens_BT. The sequence goes on from NZ_CP027561.1 coordinate 2,744,448, forward strand.
GGAGGTAGGGTCAAGCATGGGAGTGCCGTTATATATGTGGAAAGCCGAATATACGGATTTCCGTATGTGCTGGGCAAGGTCTGAATTTTTCTGAGGCGAGTGATAGCATGTGGCCTTCATGGAGGTGAGGCTGGCAAACAGCCTCCTCGGACAGCGTGCAAGGATACAAGGCATGAAGAACAAACTGGCCATCGGCAAACGCAATGAGTTCGCCATCTGGGGTTATCTACTGGAAGCCGGCTTCGACGTTTTCCCATCCCTGGTCGACGATAAAGGCATTGACGGAATCGTCGGGCACAACGGCCGATACTTCGAAGTGCAAGTCAAAAGCGGCGTGAACTGGAACAACCAGCGGGGACTCAGTCGCGCAGCGGTCAGCATGAATCCCGAGCGGATCTTTCTGATCTACAACACCACCGCCGATGAAGTTCGCTACTTCACGGGCCAGCAAATTCTGGCCGAATCCGAGTGGGCGCAATCCATTGATTGGCGCCTGTCTCAGATAAAACTGCCCAAACGCATGCTGGAAAAATACCAGCAGCACGATTGGGCTGGCTTCATTGCTTATTTGCGCGGCGAAACCAGCAACGCTTTGGCTTGATTGCCTTTCAGCGCCTCAGTTTTTTATTTTCAATCAGTGCAGATTTACCCATGATCAAGATTGCGATACCGACGCTCGTCCTGTTGCTGTGCCTGCAGGGTTGTGCAGAAATGCCTGCGTATTCGAACGTAAAGTCCGGTGAGCCGAGCGACGAATCCCGTTACACCGTCATCGAAACCGATACCTATGCAGGAAGGCCCCAGCGCTCCTGGGGGGACGGCGAGCCAAACCTGAACATCATTAGAATCAACGACAAGAAAGTGGGGAATATTCCGTTTTCCACTTACTACTACAAGAATGATTCCCCCCAGCGTGCAGTGCTGATCCCGGGGAAATACACGATTCAACTGGAATACAATCTGCCGTTGCACTTCCTGTTCGCCGATCTGGAGTTCGAAGGCAAACCCGGTCAAAAGATCATCGCCCGCTCGCAATATGTGGGTCTCAACCGGCTGGAGGTTTGGCTGGAAGATGCGGCGACCGGTGAAGTCGTTGGTAAGCGTGTGCACTGACAAAATTGACGCGATGGCTGTGAAGTACCGTGCTTTCAGCCATTGAACGAAGAGGGGGATTTTGAATAAGCATTCAAAATCCCCCTTTTGTTTTTTGACTGTAAGTTCGGGCGATTCAGCGCTTGCTGAAAGCCAACCGCGCCGCAAACAGCACGAAAATCATCCCGGTGGTGCGATCCATCCAGCGAATCACCTTCTCGCGCCGCAGGAAACCGGACAGCGGCTGTGTTGCGCCGATCAGCACCAGCGACCAGATCAACCCGAGCATCACATGAATGCTCACCAGTCCGAACGTCCACGGCACCAGCGGCTGCCCTTGAGGAATAAACTGCGGCAGAAACGACACGTAGAAAATCCCCACCTTGGGATTGAGCACGTTGCCCAGCATGCCCTTCAAGAACCAGCTGCCCCTCGGCTTGCCATTGACTTCGGCGGGCGCCAGCGAGCGGCGAGGGCGCAGCAGCATGTTCAACCCCAGCCACGCCAGATACGCCGCGCCGCAGTACTGCAACAGGTTGTAGGCCAGCTCCGACACCGCAATCAATGCCCCCAACCCAAACGCCACCGCCGCGCCCCACAACAGACAACCGGCATTGATGCCCAACGCCGCGCGCAAGGCCTGTTGCTTGCCTTCGACGGTGGCGGTGCGCAGGACCAGCGCGGTGTCGAGGCCGGGTGTCAGGGTCAGCAGTGTGGCGGCGAGGGTGAAGGCCAGGAGGTTGTCGGCGATGGACATGGCGCGTGGGTTTCCTGTTCTGGATGGGGAACGGTAGCGGTTTCAGGCGGGGGATCCAGCAGGGAGATGAGGCGGGGTCGAAATCGCCAGCGTGACCGGCAGCTTGAAACGATGAGGGGCGGGGCCGCTTCCGCTATTTGCAAGAACCTCAACCCCCATTCATGCAGAGTGCATGCCTATATTTGGCCATCACCTTGCGCAACCCGTTGATGTTTAATGACCTCTAAAATCTGAGGGGCTGGCACACAATATGCGAGGTCTGTCTGGAATTACGCGAAAATTGCCGACCTGGATCGGCGAACAATAATCCGTGATAGAGGCCTCAAATGAACGCCATCGACCTTCTGAAAACTGACCACGAAAAAGTTAAGGGCATTCTGAATCAACTCAGTGAATCCACTGATCGCGCATTAAAAAAACGTGCGGAGTTGCTCGAAAAGCTTGAACTGGAAATTACCATTCATACCCAGCTCGAGGAACAGATTCTGTATCCGGCTTTCAAGGAAGCAGGCGGTAAGGAACAGGATGAAATGTACTACGAGGCGAAAGAAGAGCATCGCACCGTGGATTCACTGGTATTGCCTGACCTGAAATCCACCGATCCTTCTACACCCGAATTCGCCGGCCGCGTGAAGGTGGTCAAAGAGCTTCTGGAACATCATATCGAGGAAGAGGAAACCGAGATGTTTCCCCAGGCCAAAAAGCTTTTGGGCAATGCGAAGCTCGAGGCGTTGGGCAAGGAAATGGAAGTGATGAAAGCTTCACTGAAGAAAAGCCTCAACGGGTCGAATATGGCGGCCTGAACAAATAGACAGACGAACCTGCGGTGCAATCAAAAGCCCGGCTTAATGCCGGGCTTTTCCTGTGGATACGCCTGGCGCATCCATATTTGTCTTGTGCCAACACGCTTCAGAGAAACGGTAAACCGAGGAGGCAATCAGCCCCAGGGCACGACTTCAACTGGCAACCCGTTTTGTCCGGGAGAAACTTAAGCCTCCGACCGCTGCCCGACAGTGATTTCGAAGAGATATTTCTGGCCGCGAGGACTCAAAATCAGCCGTAGGCCGCCGGCCAGGCGATCACGCAGGATGCCGAACCCGGCTGGCATCTCTGGAGGGCGGGCATCCGAACTGGCGACTGTATTCCCGGCTGAATTGCGAAGGACTTTCGTAGCCCACTCGATAACAGGCGCTTGCCACATCCAGCCCCTCGCCAAGCAACAGGCGGCGGGCTTCCTGCAGGCGCAGTTGTTTCTGATACTGCAGCGGACTCATGGCGGTCACTGCCTTGAAGCGATGATGCAATGTGGAGTTGCCCAAATTGGCGACCCGGGCGAGTTCTTCGATGCGCAAGGGTTGGGTGTAGTGGTTGTTCAACCAATCGATGGCCCGTGTTACTCGCCGTGTTTGCGAGTCGCCGAGGGCAAGCTCGTACAGACGACGTCCATGCGCACCCCGCAGGAGGCGGTAATACAACTCGCGAAGGGCGAGCGGTGCCAGCATGCCGATGTCTTTCGGTGTTTCCAGCAGCCGGACCAGCCGCAGCATTGTTTCCAGCAGGGGCACATCGACTTTCTCAAGAAAAAGGCCAAGCTCCGGCTCGTCCGGTATGCCCGCCGGCGGAGCGTCGGCGATGACCTGAGCGATTTCCGTGGCCTCGAAATCAAACCGGATACACAGGTAGGGCGCCTCCGGGCTGGCCATCAGTACGCGGCCGGACACCGGAAGGGTGACCGACACCACCAGGTAGCTGAGGGGGTCGTACAGGTAGTGGTCGTCACCCAGGCCGATTTCCTTTTGTCCTTGCACGATCAGGCAAAGTGCCGGTTTGTGCACGGTATGGATCAGCTCCGAAGGCGCATCGAAACGAATCACATGCAGGGGGGCTATGGCGGTCTCATAGATCCCGGGTGTGGTAAACCGTTGCGTCAGCAGGCGAACCAGTTCGTCACGGTAGATGGCCGTGTTCTGAAGGATGAAAGCATCGCTTTGTTCCATTTCAAGGCTCTCACAAGTGTTCATGAGCGTCTGCCCGGAACTGCCCGGGCAGACGATATTCACCCGACATCATCAAAGTACTCATTGCCGATAGAGGATCATTCCGGCGTGATACAACACGTCGTCATGAAAGTGGCCATCCGCGGTGAAGCCGGTGTCGTCCCAGTACTGGATGTAATCACCGACCAGTTGGTAGCGGCCCTGATAGGCGCTCTTGTTTTTACCACGGGCCTCGTCGTAACGACCAGTCGTCAGAAGCTCATGACGGATGAATCCATCTGCGGTGACCCACATGCCTGCGTAACGATGGTCCTGAGTGGTTTTTTTGGCATCTTTCATCACTTTTCTCCGCGATTGTCCGGCTCAGCAGATACGACCCAAAGCCGTGCGGTCAGAGCCGTCTTCGGCAACGCGAAAACCCGGTGTGCGGTCACTGCCGCCTTCAGCTACGCGCATGCCGGGCGTGCGGTCCGAGCCATCTGCGGCAACGCGGAATCCGGGGGTACGATCACTGCCACCTTCACTTACGCGCATGCCGGGAGTTCGATCAGCACCCTCAGCGGCCAGGTACAGGCTGGTCGAGGAAAGGTTGATCGCGCAGGCCACCACCGCGCTGATCACCAGTGAAAGGGAAAGCCGTTTTGCGTTTTTCATTGTTCAGTCCTCATTGACGTTGTTCATCTGAGCGGCCTGCCGTGGCCTGTGTGCATCCGTTGCGTGCTTTCAGATTACGTAGCCGAGCTCAGCGGTGTTAGGACGAAACTGCCGCAGATTTGCCTGATCCTCTCGGCCTGCTCGAGCCTGTCGTGCGGCGCCGTTGTGTTGCGGCTCAGCCGGCCGTGACGGTCATCCCGCCGTCGGCCATGACCACCGAACCGACCATGAAGCTGGCCCGATCCGAGGCGATGAACGCGACCACTTCGGCGATTTCTTCCGGTTGGGCGGCGCGGCCGATCGGCGCGGCTTCGCCATGCTGGGCGAGAAAGGCAGGGCCATCATCGACCACATTGTTGAGGATATTGGTCACCACATCGCCGACACCGACAGCATTGACGCGGATGCCGTGGCCAATGACCTCAAGTGCCAGGGTGCGCGTCAGTTGGGCCAGCGCGCCTTTGGAGGCGGTGTAGGCGGCAATGGTGGGGAAGGCGAAATAGGAGGCGTAGGACGCGATGTTGACGATCGATCCGGACTTGTTGGGCATCATCGCTTTGACCGCCTCCCGGCTATGCAAAAAGGCCGCCGTGGCGTTGACCGCCTGAATGCGTTCCCAGTCTTCGCGGGTCATGTCGATCACCAGTTTGTTGATGATGATGCCGGCGTTGTTGACCAGAATGTCCAGCCGTCCGAATTGCTCGACGGCCAGGGCGACCGCGCGTTCGGCTGCGCCGTCCTGAGTGATGTCGGCCACCAGGGGGACCAGGCCGGGGCGGGCCAGTGCTTCCACCTCAGGGTTTATATCTTCAGCAATGACCTGGGCGCCGCGGGCATGCAGCAACAGTGCGATGGCCTTGCCGATGCCACTGGCCGCGCCAGTGACCAGCGCGACTTTACCGGCCACTTCGTTTGGGGTGCTGTTCTTGAAGTCGGTCATGATGTTCTCCAGCGATTTGATCAAGTAGGGACAAGCCGTGTTGGCGCCCGGGAGGCGCTGTCATCGGCGACGGGCCTACTGTCTCGCAGCGAGGCGAACGCGGCTTTCGTGAGATTGCCCACGCTGTCGGGGTTTTGCGCTGAATGTCAGTGAGGGAGGTTCGGCGCTCGATTCAACCAACGGGAAAAGCCCGATATCATCGACCGGTCTGCGTGACGCGGCGTGCGGGCAAGCATCCGAGTCCTGTCTGGCGTTGCACAGCCGAATCTGAAACGGACAAGTTCATGGCAAATACCGGGCGCACCTCCCAGGAACCGATGTCGACATCTTCTCGAGACTTGCGCATCACCGGCGAGTCGATGGGTGAGTTTCTGCCAGGTGAACCCCAGGCGTTACCCTCGCGCTCGGAAATCACGGACGTCGTGATTCAGCTGTTCACCCATCGCAGCGTTACTGAGCCCATTCTCGTGCCTGCAGTGGTGGAACCGCTGCTCGTTCTGGTTCTGGCCGGGGCGGCGACGGTAGAGGAGCGCGCATTGGGGGGCGAGTGGGAAGCTGCCGAGGTCAGTGCCGGCGATTTTTTCCTCACCAGTTCCGAAGATCCGTATGAAATGCGCTGGCAGACGCGCGGAGGCGATACCTTCGAAGTCATGCACCTTTATCTCGGGCTGCCGCTGATCGAGCAAGCGTCTCGAGAGCTGTCGGGTCAGCACGCCGGGCTTGTGCGTTTGCGCGATGTTTCGGGGGCACGGGACGCACGCGTCGCGTTTGTCATGGAGCAGTTGCGCACTGAACTGGTTCTGGAACGCTCGCCCAGCGCGCTTTTCGCCCGTTCTCTGGCGCAGGCGCTGGCCGTGCATCTGGTGCGCAGCTATCTCGCTGAAAGCCAGCCCGGGCGTCGAGTCAACACCTTGCAAGCCTACAAGCTGCGCAAAGTCACCGACGCCATGAACGCGCATCTGAGCGCTGAATTCAGCCTGGCAACACTGGCCGGTCTTGCCGAGCTGAGCGAGTACCACTTCAGTCGCCTGTTCAAGCGTGCGACGGGGCTTTCGCCGTCGCAGTACTTCATTCGCTTGCGCATGGTTCGTGCGAGGCACCTGCTATTGGAAACCCGCCTCAGCGTCATCGACGTCGGGCTGGAGGTCGGCTACTCAAGCCCCAGCCACTTCTCTCAAGTATTCCGGCGTGAAGTGGGCGTAACGCCCAGCGAGTTCCGTGGGGCCTGAGCGCCCCTACGCTACAAATTTGCAGGCGATGCACACAGACACGAATAGGCAAAAGTGGCGCAGGTTTCGGCACGCGCCGACGAGGCCCGCGCCCTTAATCTTTTCGACGTACCCCGCAGCAACGAACGCGTCTTCAGCGGTCGGTGCTGAACCTCAATGCAGACAGCAGGAGCTACGGATATGTCGAACATTCAAAACAAAGTCGTCCTGATTACCGGTGCAAGCAGTGGTATTGGCGAAGCGGCGGCCAGGTTGATCGCCGCCAAAGGCGCGCATGTGGTCCTCGGTGCCCGCCGTACCGAGCGTCTGGACAAACTGGTCAGCGAGATCCAGGCCGTAGGTGGTTCCGCAAGTGCCTGCGCACTGGACGTTACGGATCTGCAATCGATGCACGCATTCGTGGCATTCGCCAAGACGCAACATGGCAAGGTCGATGTGATCATCAACAACGCGGGCGTGATGCCGTTGTCTCCCCTGGCCTCGTTGAAGGTCAACGAGTGGAACCAGATGCTCGATGTCAACGTTCGTGGCGTACTGCACGGTATTGCCGCTGTCTTGCCGGACATGCAGGCGCAGGGTTTTGGTCAGGTCATCAATATCTCGTCCATTGGTGGACTCGCGGTTTCTCCGACAGCGGCGGTGTACTGTGCGACCAAATTTGCGGTCAGGGCTATCTCGGATGGCCTGCGCCAGGAAACGGACAAGATCCGGGTCACCGTGGTGTGCCCGGGGGTCGTCGAGTCCGAGTTGGCGGATACGATTTCGGATGATGTGGCCCGCGAGGAAATGAAAGCCTTCCGGCGTGTGGCGCTCAATGCAGACGCTATCGCGCGATCGCTTGCCTATGCCATCGAGCAGCCTGACGATGTCGATGTGAGTGAGATTGTGGTTCGTCCGACAGCCAGTCCGCACTGAGCCGTGCCGGGCGCAATCCCCCGTGGTTTGTGTCCCGTCCTGCCTGACAACGACTGGGCGTAGACCTCACAACTCAATCGCCCACGTCTGACTCACCAGTTCCTTGCCGAAGCTGTGAATCGGCTCTTCCTCAACCAGCTCAAACCCCGCCCGCTGATACAACCGGCGGGCATCCACCAGATTGCTGGTGGTCCACAGAATCATCTTTTTGTAGCCGACATCCCGGGCAAAACGCAGGCATTCCTCGACCAGCCGATTGCCGATCCCCAGGCCCCGCGCACTGGCATCCACGTAGAGCATGCGCAATTTGGCGGTGGTTTCGTCGTGGCGGATGACGAACACTGAGCCCACCACCTTGCCGTCCTTTTCCGCGATCCAGCAGCGCTCGCCCGTGGGGTCGAATTCGCGCAGGTATTTCGCGACGACCTCGGACACCAGCGCTTCGAACTCTGAATTCCAGCCGTACTCGCGGCTGTAGATCGCGGTCTGCTGATGCACCACCAGACCCATGTCACCGGGTTGCGGGTCGCGCAGCAGGTAGGTCGTCGACTGGCCGCCCTCGAGTAGCGTCTGGATCTGGTTCATCGACGCGATCAGTTGCAGTTGCTGCGGTTCGGACAGGCGTTCGAGCAGGGTGATGACTTCTTGTCGTGATGCCTGTTCCAGTGGGGCAAGGATCTCGCGGCCGAGGTCGGTGATGTGCAATTGACTGGCGCGTGCGTCGGTGGCGCAGGGGACTTTCTGGATCAGGCCTTTTTTGTCGAAGCCGCTGATGAGGCGGCTCATGTAGCCCGCGTCGAGGCCGAGCATCTGGCGCAGGTCGGTGCTGGTCAGATCGCCCCGGGACGCGAGTTCGTAGAGGATGCGCAGCTCGGTGAGCGAGTAGTCGCTTTGCAGCAAGTGTTCCTGCAACACGCCGATCTGATGGGTGTAGAAGCGGTTGAACTGCCGGACGCTGTCGGCGCGGTCGGTGATCGTGGACATGGCGTGGTACCCATATGTTTGCTTCAGGCAACTATATAGTTGCCTGAAGCAAGCAAGTCAAATGAATGATGTCACGATCCCGAATGCAAAATCAGCCGGATCGAACCGCTCAGTCGTGTCCATTTGTATGTTGCGCAGGCCCACCGTTTCCAGATGCGTTGAGTAGAGCGCTTCGGAAAACCAGGTGATCAACAGGGTGCGCCGGCGTGCACCGCTGGAGTTCAGGCTGCCGGCGTGGATCAGGTCGGCATCGAAGATCAGGATGTCGCCCGCGCTGCCCGTCAGTTGCACGGATCGGGACTCGTCAGTGAAGTCGAACGCAAGCTCGCCCGGTGCAGGTCGGTGGCTGCCGGGGACGATGCGGGTTGCACCGTTTTCCGGGCCGTAGTCGTCGAGATACACCAGCGCGTTGACAGTGTCGCCGGGGCGTTGCGCCGACAAGTCGCGGTGCAGCTGTTGGTGGCCGCCATTGATGAGCGGTTCGCGGCCCTCGACCTGAGAGAGGAAGAAGCGTTCGCCGATCAACTCGCCCACCACCGCCAGCAATGGTGGCAATCGGCAGAGGGCCTGAACAACCGGGTCAGTGTCCAGTTGCGAATGGCGCCAGTCGATGCCGCGGGGCACGGGCCATTCGTTTGAGGGTTTGATGCCGGTATCGAATGCGATGCGAAGGGCGGCCAGCCACATGGTCGGAACCGCTCCAAAGAGCAGTGTGTAGCCTTTGCTATGGAGTAGTTCGCGGCTCGTCATGGCTTCATCAGTCTCCCTTTTTACAATCAGGGCGAGTATTGCCGATCGTGATCAAGCCGACGCGAACCTCGGTATCGCTGCCGTACCCCCAAGACAATCGGTTCCCGTAACTCACCAGATCGTAGATTTCGCTTTCGCCAAGTAGCTGATCATCGCGATTGTCGTACAAACGGAAAAACGCGGGAGATTCCCAGCGGACGAACCATTGGGTTTCGAAGGCGTCGTCCGGAGGCGCCTGCGGATGAAGGAAGTTGGGCAGTAACCAGAAAGGTCTGAAAGTTTGCACCCTGAAGCAGCCATCGGGGCTGATATGAGCTGCGTAGTCAGGCTTCGCCAACGCCTTCTCCCACCACTCGGAAACACCCCATAGTCCAACACAAAACACTAGCCCGGCCAGGAGGATTTTCATCCGTCGAGAAATGGCCGAAGGTCGACTATTTGAGCGCGTAGACATAGGCATCCATTGCCGTCCCATCATCCAGCGTCACCTTGGTCAACACGCGCTGATACTCAGCCCCTTCAAACTCATCCAGTGCCGCCCAGTGTTCGTGGAAATTCTCGGAAGCGAACACGTAGCCTTCGATCACATCGCCATCCTCGGCAATCACCAGGCCGGGAAAACCCATCGCCGCGCCCCATCCGGCCTGCGACAGACGCCCCTTCAGCGAAGCGGCCTGCCACGTGCCGCCGATGTTCAGCATCACATGCTCATTCGGTCGGCCAGGGCCCAGGGTTCCATAAACGAAAAGACGTTCCACGATTGCTCCTGCCAGTCAAAAAAGGGAGGGATCCTGACGGATGAACGATACGCAGGCAAGACTGCGATCAGTTCTGCGCCGACCGGCTCAGAAACCCGTCGATCAACGCCACCACCTGTTGCTGGATCACCTCTCGCGAGCGAGCGCCGCTGTCCGCACAGATGATGCCGTCGCCGGGCGAATCCTCTTCGAGCAGGGGAATGGCCGGCGACTGCAATTCGCCCCTTCGAGGCCGTGCCAAATTGCCGTTTTTCATTGTTTTTATCGTCCTTGATCAAATCGGGCAAACGGGACGTTCGCCCAGACGTTCTACCAGTCTTACGAGATAACCGTCCGGATCCTGAACGAGAAATTCACGCTGGCCGACTTCGACAGCGTCAGCGCGGTACCAGGTGTCTTTGCAGGTTTTATAGAGTGGGACCTGAGCGGTGCCCAGTCTTTCGATGATGGGGGCAACCGCCTCAACGTCGATCTGCAGATTGACGCCTCTTCCGAAGGGCTTGCTCAGTTCCGCCGTCAGCCATTGGCCTGCATACGGATCAACCTGCTCGAGCATGACTTGAGCGCCATTCAGGTCGAGGTAGGCGAAGCCATCTTCCGGGCGTTGATAAGCGATGTTGAAGCCCAGGCAGGAGACCCAAAACGCGAGGCTGGCCTGCAGATCCGTGACCATCAATTCTGGAACCAGTTTGTTCCGTTCGAACATGGGGTGAATTCCTTTTCGTTGAAGTCGGGGCGGCGCCAGACTTCTTCCCCGCGATAATACGAGTCGGGCGCATGGTAAGCGCGAATCGGGGAGCACCGAAAGCTGCACGCATCGAAAATCGTCACAAACCGCGATGACAGGGCCATCTCTCCATGCCTGTAAAAAAAACTGACTAGAATCCACAGACACCCATTCATTCAAGGAGCGACCCATGTCCGGTTTACGCACGTTGATTGCGACCACGACCTGTATTGCGCTGCTGAGCAGTTCGGTGACCGCGCTGGCCGATCCAGGCAACGGAAAGGGGCAGGGCAAAGGCAATCCGCATAACAGCCAGGATCATGGCAATCAGGGGAAAAAAGGCGGAGGCGGTTATCAGGGGCATGGCCCGAGTATCGACCACGCCGGGGTGATCGGGATTGTTGACGGGTATCGCGGCTACTGGACCCCGGGCCCCGCGTTGCCGCCCGGCATCCAGAAAAACCTGGCCCGGGGCAAGCCACTGCCGCCCGGGATAGCTAAGAAACTCGATGGTCGACTGGTTGGCAGACTGCCGCACTACGACGGCTACGAATGGCAGCAGGTCGGTACCGATCTGATCCTGGTCGCGCTGGCTACAGGGCTGATTTATGAAGTGCTGAATGGCGCCTTCGATTGAGTCATCCGCGCAGCGGGCGACTCGATGAGCTGATCATTTGAAGGCGCTGCGCAGTTCCTCAATCACCTCTTCAACAGAGCGCCCCTGAATCGCTGGCGGTGTGGGGGTCTCGGCAAATTCTCGCCAAACGAACAGCGTCAGTTCTGCGCCATCGGTCGATGGCAAGGGATTCTCGGCGTAGGCAAAAGATTCGAGCAAGCGATAGCGGGAGTCTTTCCAGAACAAGTCTTCGACCCAGTCATAGACCGGTATGAAATGGAAGTGGAGGGGAAGACCGGGTTCATGACCGAAGCGGCCGATATAAAGGCGCTTGGGCTTCAGATGGCGCTCAATGATTTGCTGAGTTCTTGCGAGCAGCCCTCCAAGCTCCGCCAGTGCCTCTGTCGACAGCTCGGCCAGTGAATTGGTTTGGATTTTGGTCCCCAGCATCAGATAGCCGGGAAGTGCACTGGCCAGATGGTGGTTGATGATCCAGTACTCGGTTTCATGAAGAATGAAGTGCGGGGCAATTTCCATGTGCCATGGGTCCTGGGGCAAGCGGTGCGCCAGCGTAGCAAAAGTGCAGACCTTTCTGCCGGAGGAACTGTGCCGTAACGTCCGACGGTGAGTTGACCGTTCGCGTTTCCCTGTCGCAGCATGCATTCACTCAAAACGCCTTACCCGGAAAACCTATGCACACGCCTGCAGATCTTGATGAATTGTTAGCGCTTGTCAGAGATGAGCAGTCGTTCATTCGATTTGTCGAGGCGCTGGGGGCTGATTTTGCCAGTGAACGTTTGTTGGAACATAACGCTCCCTCATCAATAGATCGATCAGATAGTCAGGAATGGGAAAACGGAACGGTTGATGCGTTTCTCGATGCGGCAGCTGCATGGGCGCATGCCAGCAACCGATCTCATTTGGACGATAATGCCCAATCGAATGTATGGCAGCGCTGTGCAGCGATTCTGTTCGCTGGAAAGTTTTATGAGTGACAGTTGGGCTGGTTTGCAGCAGCAGGTCAAGGTTTAAAGGAAAAGCTATTCATGGTCATTGATAAAACCGGGCGCTCTCTGATGAGGTCCGGTTTTGGCGTAATGCACGCCACAAACCGCTTCCGCTTGCTGGCGATAGTCAGCGTAGTCGTCGCTGGCTGCTCCAGCTCCAAATCGCCGCCTCCGGTCGAGCGTGACGCGTGCCTGGCGGCTGGTCCGGCCAAAAGTGTTGATTACGATAATTGTGTAGCGAATCGAGAACGCAAAAGCAGGGCGGCGCTCGAAGCGCTTCTCGACGACAAATTCGTTTAACCCCCACAGCAGCAAATTGTCGAGGCCTCTGAAAGCAAGTATCAGCCATCCGATTTTCCAGAGTCCCCCGCACCCATGATCTACAAGGGGCTGGACTCGATATCGCTGACTGAGAAACGAGCGTTGCCTTTCAAAATCAGGATCGTCTGGAAGTACACATCGACAGGCGTGATACCGGAGCGTCGGGACGCCATCCGCATGGCTGAAATGGAGAAGTTGATAGTGCCGGCGGTAGAGGACAAGGGACTGGCGAAGTGGGTCTGCACGGTGACGGGTGGACACCAGCGGGAGTGGATTTTCTATGCGCAAAACGATGAAGCGTTTACCGCCAGGACGCGGTCGGCGCTCTCGCAGGGCGGGCCATACCCTATCGAGTTGAGTGCACGCCGGGATGTGGTGTTGAGTACCGGTTCGCAGCCTGCTGATAACCTGGCGGAGGTGATTCGCATCACCCCCAAAAAATGCGTGGAGTGAAAGCTGCATAGCCACAAAGGACAGGGAGATACCCATCAGACATGAAAAAGCCCGGCGGATAAGGCCGGGCTTTTGTCGAGTACTGCTGTAAAACGCTGCATTCAGACGTTACGACGTTCGATCAGACGGTCAGAACCACCTTCGGCAACCGCATCGCTGAACAGCGGATCAGTTTCGGTCGCGGCTACGGCATCGCTGAACAGCGGATCGGTTTCGGTCGCGGCTACGGCATCGCTGAACAGTGAATCAGTTTCAGTCGCGGCAACGGCGTCACTGAACAGTGGATCAGTCTGAGTCGCAGAGGCAACAGCATCGCTGAACAGTGGATCGGTTTCAGTCGCCGCAAAAGCATTCAGGGCGAAGAGCGAGAAGGCGATACCGAGGAGGGTTTGGCGTTTCATGGTTCTGTACTCCGTGTGCAGTGGGTTGGTATGGAGCAGATCCTACGCTTTGGATTCGATATGAGAACTTCATTGAGTTAATGGTTGTTATTGATGCAGTCAATAATTGAACTCGGTGGCCTGAGATGCGCTGAACCGCACCGATGACACCAATTCGCTTGCCAGTCACTGCGCAATAAACCTGCGAATCGCTTGAGTGGTTTCCACCGGCGCTTCCTCCATCAGCCAATGACCCGCACCGGCGATCACCAGTTCGGTGACGTTGTCGGCGGCATTACGCATCACGATGGCTTCGTTGTTGCCGAAGGATTTCTCACCGCCGACCGCCAGCACCGGCATTTTCAGTTTGGTCTTCATCGATGCTTCGTTGTCCACCGCGTCCTGGCGGATCGCGCGGAACTGGGCGAACGCCGCGTGCATGGCGCCGGGGCGGGCGTAGAGTTTGGCGTAGTGTTGGCGGGTGGCTTCGTCGACTTTTTTCGGGTCGCCGGCGAACTCGTTCCAGAAGCGGTCGAGGTAGATACGCTCACGCCCTGCCACCAGTCTTTCTGCGTCCGGGCCGCCGAAGTCGAAATGCCAGAGCATCGGCGAGCGAACGATCTCGTTCCACGGCGGAATCCCCGGAACGGGCGCATCCATCACCACCAGGCGATCGGTCTGCTGCGGATACCGCGAGGCGTAGGCGAAGGCGACCATGGTGCCGATGTCGTGGCCGACCACCACCGAATGCTCGATGCCCAGCGAAGCCAGCACCGCGCGGATATCACCGGCCTGAGTCTTCTTGTCGTAGCCATCGGCGGGGATCGACGACAGGCCCATGCCCCGCAAATCCGGCACCACCACGGTGTGATCCTTCGCCAGATCCGCCGCCAGCGGCGCCCACATATCACCGGTGTCGCCGAAACCGTGCAACAGCACCACCGCCGGGCCTTTGCCGCCGATGCGCGTGTGGATTTTCGCACCGTCGACGGCGATGTCCTGAGTGCGGAACGAGGCGGGGAAGGGCGTCACGTCCGCATGGGCCGGAACACTCATAGCCAGCAGCAGGGAAGCGGTGAGCAGGGCGCGGATCATGGCGTTCACTCCAGAGGGGGTGGCTGGAGCGTAGACGGATTTGTTGTCGCTGAAGTGTGAAAAATGGGCACAGGTCGGTTTGTAGACTGGAATTTGGCAACCGCTTCAGGAAAGGTAGCCGCTGCCCCCTGGCCAAAACAGCTTCATCCCCTTGGCCACCCGCCAGAGGATGGATCACTCGGATGAACTCAAAGCTGCAGTGTTATCGTTTGATACCGGTCGAAGCGCGGGCTTGGGGCATGTTGAACGCAGTCCATCTATATGCTCCATCAAGCTATCTGGAATGCTCTGCCACATCGGGTCGAGTATGAAATCAACACCTTCGCGCCGAGCCATCTTCGCCGCAGGTACAAAATCCGCATCACCTGCAATCAGGACGATTTGATCGACCTGTTGTTTGAAAGAAAGTGATGCGACATCGACACCAATTCTCATATCAACACCTTTTTGTCGGGTCTCGATGCTGACGTCGGTTTCGGTGAGGTCTGCTATCTGGATTTTTCCCTTAAGTAGCTCGGCAATCCTCGAAGGTTTGATTGTCCATTTCACATCTTTGGAAAGGTGTCCCAGACGCAATGCCAGTTTTCGTTTGCTTCGCAACCGAATGTGCAGCTCTTTTCGAAACACGGCTTCTCTTGATTTGGAGAAATCGACGAGTTTTTTTGTGATGGGGTTGTGTTGCTTGGTGTCCAGAGGAGGGCAGTCGTAAAAGAATATTCTGTAAAGGTCTTTTCTGGAGGGCTGTTGCAGCCTTGAAGCCGGGCAGTTTGGGCGAGATGGCATCCTGGTTATCAGATGCGCCGTCGCCCATCGGTGGACGAGATCAGCGGCCCGTTCAGCATTGAATGCATTGTGGGGCTCGATCCTTCGAAATCGCTTGATGAAGTAGGCGCCGTCAACCAAAACTGCTGTGGGCATGCGTTCTTCCTGAAAACAAAAACGCCCAAGGGTTTGGCACGTCCTGGATGATTAGGACGGCTTACTGCCTTGGGCGGGATGTGGGCAGATTAGGGAGCGATGACGATGGCGTCAACCGTTCACTCTTTGAGTCGATCAAGGGATAACCTTCGATCCTGAATGTCTTCTGCGTTCAGTCGATGGGCAGTGACGGAAAAAGCATACGGTTTGAGGGCGAACTCTGAAAGCCGGCGCTTTCTGGCAAATTTGTAGGTACTTGCGCAAGGGTTTGTAGGCTCAAGTATCGAATTTCAGATTTTTAAACGTTGGTGTTTAAGTGCTGAAGCGCCAAGAGCATTCGTAACGCTGATTCATACGAAATCCAGCAACAGTGTTTGTCCAGCCAGCCGATTTTTCAGCACCACTCCAACCCTTAGCATCGTCTCCAATCCGTGAACAAACACGGTCCTCAACGAGACGGTGAACATCATGAGCCTCAAGAAAATCGCGCTGGTCTTAATGCTTGGCAGCTTCGGTGCACACGCTTACGCCGATAACGCGGACGCGGCGAATCTCCCGGTCGAGACCTACAGCTCTTCGACAAATCTGGACATCGAACACGTCATTTCCATCACTGAACCGGCCAACGAATGCGCCCCGGTGCCGGTGCAGATGACCTACGAAGACTCCCATGGCGAGCGCCACGTTCTGCAATATCAAGTGATGGGCACTGGCTGTTCCAGTTGAGCCCGGTGCAAGGGATGGAGGGTCGACACTCCATGCCAGCCACGCTCAGAATGCTTTCGTTCCAACGACGTCTTCATCCGATGCCAGCAATTGCGGGATCGACTGCTTCAGAAATTCCACCCAGGTCTTGATCTTCGCATCGACGAACTTGCGCGACGGATAGATTGCAAACAGGTTCAACTCCTCCAGCCGGTACTCCGGCAATATCCTCACCAGTGTTCCCGCCCTCAAACCGTCCACGGCCGAAGCAATCGGCTGAATGCCGATGCCCATGCCTTTTCTGATCGCGATGGTCATGCCGTCGGCGGTGTTGATGTGAAAGGGCGACACGGGAATGGTGATGGTTTCCATGCCTTCGGGGCCTTCGAACGTCCAGTTTTCTACCGGCATCACCGTGTTGACGATGCGCAGACACTCGTGTTCGCAGAGTTCGCCGGGTGTTTGCGGCAGGCCGCGCTTTGCCACGTAGGCAGGCAATGCGCAGAGGACGCTGTAGGTGATGCCCAGGCGTTGCGCGACGAAGCCGGAATCCGGCAGATCACGGGCCAGCACGATGGACATGTCGAAGCCCTCTTCGAGCAGATCCGGGACGCGGTTGGTCAGGGTCAGGTCGAACATCACCGTGGGGTGGATGTCACGATAGCGAGCGATGGCGTCGATCACGTAGTGGTTGCCGATGGCCGACATGGTGTGAATCTTCAAGCGGCCGACGGGCAGGGTCCGGGCGGTGCCGGCTTCTTCATCGGCTTCGCGCACGTCATCGAGGATTTTTTCGCAGCGTTCCAGATAGCGCACACCGGCTTCGGTCAGGGCCAGACGGCGGGTGGTGCGGTTGATCAGCCGGGTGTGCAGGCGTGCTTCGAGAGCCGAGATGGCTTTGGAGACGTTGGTGGTGTTGGTGTCCAGCAGCTCGGCAGCGGCGGTGAAGCTGCCGCTTTGGGCGACGGCGATGAAGAAGCGCATGCTTTGGAAGACGTCCATCGGTGTCGTCTCAACAGTCAGAGTGGAAAGAGTATAGGGGCGGCCTTGCAGGAGGCCGCCCCTTTGCCATGTGTCACTTTTTGCGGGGGATAAAACCGGGTACGCCCGTCTCGACCACCGAGTTGAAGCGGATTCGCGTCGTGATCTCTTCCTTGATCTCGCGCATCGCCCGATGCGGCAAGGTCGCGATATCGAAGTTTTCCTGAATCCGGCTCGGGTTGGCCGAGGTCGTCAGGAATGCCGTACCCCGCTGCACCGCCCAGGCCAGGGCCACTTGCGCCGGGGTTTTGCGTACGTGCCGGGCAATCCCGGTGAGTACGGAATCCTCGAGCACATTCGGCTCCATGCCATGCCCCAGTGGGGCGAAGGCGAGCAGGATAATGCCGTGCTCCTTGCAGAATTCCAGCATCTCCCACTCGGGCAGGTACGGATGGGATTCGATCTGCACCACCGCCGG
Organism: Pseudomonas fluorescens; assembly: GCF_012974785.1. GTDB lineage: Bacteria > Pseudomonadota > Gammaproteobacteria > Pseudomonadales > Pseudomonadaceae > Aquipseudomonas > Aquipseudomonas fluorescens_BT. Next base: position 2,762,205 of record NZ_CP027561.1, read on the forward strand.
CTTGATCCGCGCGGCGGCGACAATGTCCTTCAGCGCATCGAGGGTGATGTCGGAAAGGCCGATGGATTTGCAGCGGCCTTCATCCACCAGCGCTTCGAGTGCACGCCAAGTGTCGATCAAACGGGTTTCGCCATCGTAGATCACGTGCCCGAATACATCCCGCGGATCCTGATCGTCACCGGGCTGAAAGGCAAACGGCGTGTGGATCAGGTAGCAGTCGAGGTAGTCGACCTGCAACCGCTGGCAACTGGCTTCGAACGCCGGTTTCACCCGCTCGGGGCGATGGTTGGTGTTCCACAGTTTGGTGGTGATGAACACGTCTTCGCGGCGGATCTCGCCCACCGAAAACACTTGCGCAAAAGCCTCGCCAATCTGCGTTTCGTTGCGATAGCGCTCGGCGCAGTCGAAGTGGCGGAAGCCCACTTCCAGCGCGCATTTGACCGCTTCGGTGGTGGTGCTCAAGTCGCGAAACAGCGTGCCGAATCCCACGGCCGGCATCGAGCCTGCGCCGTTGTTCAACGGCATGCGGGTGTCGCGAAGTTCATCGTGGAAAGCTTCGTAAGTCATGTTGCGTCTCCGGTATCTGCCGTTAAAGAAGTGTTGAGGTTTTGCGGGCGGCGAGCTTCTGATCGAGCACACCCACCGAGTTGCCACCCAGCGCAACGAACAGGCGCACCGAGTCGAGATAACGCGCGGTCTTCACCTGAATCTGCCCGAGCAGCGCCTGTTGATAGGCGCGTTCGGCTTCCAGCACTTGCAGCAGGCTGGTTTCGCCTTGGGCGTAGGCCTGGCGATTGAGGCGCAGGCTGGTGTCGGCGGCACGCAAGGCGTCGTCCTGCGCCAGGTTTTGTTCGGCGCCGTGGTTGAGCGCCTGCAAGGTGTCCGCGACCTGGCCGAAGGACTGAATCACCGTCTGTTGATAGCGGGCGAGCGACGCGTTGTAGCCCTCGACGGCGCCTTCGCGTTCAGCCTTGAGCGTGCCGCCATTGAAGATCGGCGCCGTCAGACCGGCGGCAAATCCCCAGAGTGCGGCGCCGCCATTACCCGACGCGGCTTGCATCAGCGAGGCTGACAGCTCGACATGCGGGTACAGATTGGCAGTCGCGACGCCCACCGCCGCGCTGGCGATGTGCAGTTCGGATTCAGCCTGGAGAATGTCCGGCCGGGTACGAGCCATGGCCGATGGCAGGCTGACCGGGATGTTCGACGGCAAGGCGAACTCATCGAGGCTGAAGTCCGGCGCGATCCAGTCCGCCGGGCCTTTGCCGGTCAGAATCGACAATGCGTGACGGGCCGCATCGCGCTGTTGGGCGAGGGGCGGCAACAGCGTGCGATCCTGTGCAAGGCGGGTTTCGGCCAGCGACACGTCGATTTGGGTGGTGGTGCCGCTCGTTTGAGCCCTGCGCACCAGATCGAGGTTTTTCGCGTCGTTGGCCAGCAGGGTTTCCACGGCCTGGATCTGCGCGTTGGCCGACGCCAGCACGAGTGCCTGACTGGCAACGTCGCCGGTCAAGGTCAGCCAGGCTGCTTCGTAGCGATGCTTTTGCAGATCGGTCAGCGCTTGTTGTTGCTCGACCGCGCGTTTGTTGCCACCAAAGACGTCCAGATCGAACGCGACCCGTGGCCCGATCCCGTAGAAATTGGAGACCACCGGCTCGGGCCCATTGTGGGTGCGCTGGCGCCCGGCAGAAGCAGCGAAATCCACCTGCGGATACAACGCACCTTCCGCCGCCGCGACCGAAGCGGCGGCCTGGCGAAGGGTGGCATCGGCTGCCGCCAGTTCGAGGTTGCCGTTGATGGCGCGGCGTACCACTTGATCGAGTTTTGGCGAACGGAATGCCGCCCACCAGTCGCCGTTGATCCGCTGGCCCATGGCGAAATGCTGTTCGGCCGCTTGATCGTAATGCTGCGACGGGCTCTCGGCAGGCCGCTGAAAATCAGGGCCGACGGTGCAGGCGGACAACATCACCAGCATTGCCAGCGGGGTGAAGCGCATAGAAGCTTTCATGGTTCAGACTCCACGTCATCAGTTGGCCGCAACAGGCTTGCGCAGGAACATCACCAGCGGACTCACGACGAGCATCGCCAGCATCAGAATCTTGAATTGGCCCATCACCGCGACGAACGCCGCCTGGTGGGTGACCAGATGGTTGAGGCCTTCGAGCGCCGGCAACGACGTCGGCAGGGCCACGCGATAAGGCGTCAGCTGACTGACCAGCGCCGAGTGCACCGTCTGGGTGTTGTTGAAGAAAAAGATCTGCACCACGGCCACGCCGAGGGTGCTGCCGTAGACGCGCATCAGGTTGAAGAAACCGGTGGCTTCCGGGCGCAGTTGGGGTCGATGGTGCTGAACGCGGTCTTGCTGAGCGCCGGCATCAGGATGCCGAGACCGACGCCCTGGATAAACCCGTTGACCGCCACGGGCGTCCAGTCCATCAGCGGCGAGTAACCGAGCATCAGCCAGTTGGCGTACACCACCAGTGCGATGCCGGCCGCGACGAATAACCGGGCATCGATCCACGCCGGCGCGCGCATCATCAGCAGAAACGCCCCCACCAGTCCGATGCCACGGGGGACGGTCAGCAACCCGGTGGTGTCCGGCGGATAACCGAGGATTTCATCGAGCATCGGCGAGGTCAGGGCCATGGTCGACAACAGCACGAAGCCCAAGGCGAAGAACATCACAGTCGAGAGCATGAAGTTGCGGTCGCCGAACAAGCCTTTGCTGAGGAAGTGCGTCTTGCGGGTCAGCGTATGGACGACGAACAGGTACAGGCCGAGTGCGCAGGTCAGTGCTTCGATCCAGATTTCCGGCGAGTCGAACCAGTCCAGCCGTTCGCCGCGATCAAGCAGCATCTGCAGGCCGATCATGCCGGCGGTGAAGCTGGCGAAACCGAAAAAGTCGAACGTCGGGCGCTGGTCCGTTTTCTTCTCGGCGAGCAACAAAGTCACCACCATGAAGATGTACGCCGTCAGCGGCAGGCTGAGGTAGAACATCGGCCGCCAGTCGAAATACTCGCAGATCAGACCGCCAATGCTCGGACCGCTGACGATGCCGAACAGCACCAGTGCCGTCCATTTCGGCCCGAACGCAGGGCGCTTTTCTGCTGGCAATGTCTCCAGGGCGATGGCCATCGACAACGGCGCAATCACGCCGCTGGCCAGACCTTGCAGGATGCGGGCAGCGATGAATTCAAGCGGCGTGCCGGCCAATGTGCCGAGCCACAGACCCAGGGCGAACAGCAGCAGTGAGGCCTGGTAAACCCGTTTCAAACCGAAGCGTCCGGCCAGCCATTGCGCGACCGGCATCGTGATCGCGCTCGCGGCCAGATAAGACGTGAAAATCCACCCGGCCTGATCGTCGGTCATCGACAGACTGCCCTGAATCAAGCGCAGCGCGGCGTTCGGCAGCGGCAGGTTGGCTGACTGCATATAGGTGGCGAGCAGGACGACAAACCGCAGTGCCCGCGCATCGGCTGTTGAGCTGTTCATCACGAATTACCCGCAGACAACAACGACTTGAGCGGATGCCACCAGGGCGAGCGATGCCCGGTGTCGACTTTGACCGTGGCGCTGGTGCCGGAGAACAGCGGCAGGGCAGAGTCGGCCTCGTCCAGTTCCAGACGCACCGGCACCCGCTGCACCACTTTCACCCAGTTGCCGGTGGCGTTCTCCGGCGGCAGCAGCGCGAAGTCCGCACCGGCGCCGGGGCTCATGCTGATCACGTGCGCCTTGAGCGGAAGATCCGGGTAGGTGTCGAGGGTGACGGTCGCGGTCTGACCGGGGCGCATGTGCGTCAACTGGGTCTCGCGAAAGTTGGCCTCGACCCAGATTTCCCGGTCGGAAATCAGCGCAAACGCCGGCGCGCCGTTGTTGACGTAGTTGCCCACCTGCAAATCATCGACCTTGGCGACGATGCCGTCGTCCGGCGCCGTCACCGTGGCGTAGGACAGATACAACTGCGCTTCATCGAGCTGAGCCTTGGCTTCGCGCACGGTCGGGTGATTGTCGAGGGCGATGTCCGGGTTGCCGTTCAACGCGACGACGGTGTTGGCGATCTGTTGCTCGATGGACGCGATGCGCTGACGCGAGACTTTCAGGTCAGTTTCGGCGCGCTCGAAAAGCGCCTTCGACACGAATTCGGTGGCGATCAAGGCTTTCTTGCGGGCGAACTCCTTCTGGTCGTAATCCGCCGAGGCTTTCGCCGATTGCAGCTCGGCTTGCTGCTGGCGATAACTGGCCTTGAGCCCGTCGATGCGCAGGCGTGCGTTGGCCAGTTGCGCTTCGGCCCGGTCGACGGCGATCTGCAACGGCTTGGGGTCAATGCGAAACAGCACCTGGCCTTTGCGTACTGGCTGGTTGTCGTCCACGGCGATCTCGACCACTTGCCCGGAAATCCGTGCGTTGATCGAGGCCTTGGCCACGCGGGCGTAGGCGTTATCGGTGGAGACGAAGGGCTCGTTGGCCACGTACTGGCCGTAGCCAATCGCGGCGCAAAGCGCGGGGAGGCCCCACATGAAGACCGGACGCAGTCTCTGCTTGAGCGGTATTTTCGGCGGCGCGTCGATGGGGTGAGCGCGGGCTTGTTCTGCGGTGAGATCGAATTGCTGAGTCATGAACGGCTCTCCAAAAGGCTGGGCGCCTGGACGGCATTGAATGCGTGAGTCATCAAATCCATTCGCGGCGGGGGAGGATCACTCCGTGCCGCTGTTTTCGTCGTCGCCGGACCCGGTTCGAGCGCTGTTACAACAAACCTGCCGATCAAGGAATTTCTGATTCCTTAATTTTGTGCGATGGTGTAAGAATATGAGCGACTTCATTTCCCCGCAAGGAATTTGTACGACATGGCACAAAATAAACCGACAGAAGGAAAAGGCCGTGGCCGGCCACGGGCCTATGACCCGCAAACCGCGCTGCAGCAGGCCCTTGGCGTGTTCTGGAACACCGGCTATTCCGGCGCTTCACTGGACAGCATCGCCAGCGCCGCCGGCATGAACCGTCCCAGCCTGTACGCCGCGTTCGGCGACAAACACGCGCTCTACATCAAGGCGCTCGACCAATACTGGGCCTCCGCCCACGCCGCCATGCAGGCTGCGCTGAACGACAGCAGCCTGACCCTGGAACAGGCACTCATCGCATTTTACGAAGGGCAACTGGCGATCTACTTTTCCGGCGACGGCCAGCCACGCGGCTGTTTCGCCATCGGCACAGCCACCACCGAAGCGGTCGAAGACCCGGAAATCCGCAACGTGCTGTCCCGCCGCCTTAGCCAGCTCGATGCCGATCTTGAAGCCCGTCTGCAACGGGCGATCGAATCCGGTGAACTGACCGGCGATGTCGATGCAGCGGCGCGGGCCATGCTCGCATCATCGCTGCTGCACAGCATCTCGATCCGCGCCCGCGCCGGTAAATCCCGCGAAGAACTGGCGGGTCAGGCGCGCGATGCGGTGAAGGTGATCTGCGGTTGAACGGGCTTGAGGACATCCTGACCGAAGGCCTGTCCGTGGTGTTCTGCGGAATCAATCCGGGGTTATTGGCGGCAGAGCAGGGACATCACTTCGCCGGACGCAGCAACCGCTTCTGGCGCACCTTGCACCTGGCCGGTTTCACGCCCCACGAGCTCAGCCCGCAGGACGATCGCTCGATCCTGCAGTTTCACTGCGGGCTGACGGCCGTGGTCGAGCGGCCGACGGCACGGGCGGATCAACTGTCGGCGCAGGAATTCACCGCAGCGGCGGGGGACTTTGAGCGCAAGATCAAACGTTATGCGCCGCGTTATGTGGCGTTTCTCGGCAAGGCTGCCTATGCCGGTTTGTCCGGGAAAAAAACGTTTGGATGGGGCGCGCAGGACAGGACGTTCGGCGGAGCAAATGTGTGGATCCTGCCCAACCCCAGCGGCCGCAATCTGGCGTTCAATCAGGATCAATTGGTGACGGCATATCGACTGCTTTATCGGGCCTCCCGCGAGGGTGCGTCTGGCTTCGGAAGCGGGCCTTCGAGGCATTTTCCGGTTTGATCCCCCCCCTGTGCGCGACAGGATTCGTCTATCGTCTAGAAAATCAGTACACGGCCAGGATCAGGGAGCTGATCATGAATCGTCAGGAAGACCTCAACGTTATCTGGAAGCGCATATTCTGGATTTTCATCGCCCTGTTGGTGCTGGCGATTGCCGTCACTTACAGTCTGCCCGACTACAAAGTGCCTTTTATCGTTTGTATCGCCGGGAACGTTGGAGGCTATGTAGGGTTTCACCGACGACTGTCGATACTCACCGACCCGGAAATCGAAAACCTCTCCCGATCATGGTTCGCGCTGATCCTGCCTTCGTTCATAGGCGGGATACTGGCGGGGCTGTTGTACCTCTTGTTCCTTTCCGGCGTTATCCGGGGCGATCTGTTTCCGGTGATCGTTCCGGATGAGGATCCACAATGTCTGAAGCAAATCTTCAATGACATCTTTTGCCAACATGCAGAAGGGTACGCGGCCTACGCCAAGTTGCTGTTCTGGTCATTTGTCGCGGGTTTCAACCAGGACTATGTGGTTGACCTGATTGAAAACATAAAAGGCAGCGACAAAAAAGGCTGATGAAGGCTGAAGGGAACTGTTGCCCGGCAAACGCCAGCAAAGTCTGTACGTCTTCTGCAGTTCAATCTGTCAGAAATTGCCTTGTAGTCGATGAGGGGATCGCCCCGGGCAGCCCTGGATCAACACTTTGGTCACGGCGTGTTTCGCTGCGTTTTCCCCGCGTCAACTGATCGCACGTTGACATCACAAAGCCATCTCCTATCGTTCTCCGCAGACCGCATCCAGGGACCGGATGAGCCGGACAGCCTTTACGGGCGCGGTCGTTTCTGCCATTCCAACAAGGAGCAGCAAAATGTCCAGTGCGACCAATACTTACGACGTGCTCGTCAATATCGATGCCGATTACCTGATTGCCCATCCCGGTGACGTCGGCGGTGCGATTTCCATGCTGGTAACGCGCGATGCCGTCGATCCCCATGCCAGTGGCAACACCGGCGAAGGCGGCAACGAGTTGTGGATCGATGTCAAAACCGGCGACAACATCCGCTGGCGTGCCACTACGCTGTCGCGCAACTTCGACCGCATCGCCCAGATCAAGAACGTCCAGCCCGGCGATCCTCATCAGGGCGGCGATTACAAAGGCACCATCTCGTCACCGGTCTCTTTCAACGTACCGGGTGTGGTGATCTATCTGAACAAGGGGGCTCCCGGCGGCATTTCCAAAACCGATGTAACGTATTCCATGTGGCAAGCCACTGCTCTGAGTCCAGGCAAACTCTGGTACACCATCGAGTTTGCCCTGTACGACCGTGACCTTAACCAGATTGGCCCGGACCACACCTGGGACCCCTACATCACCGTCAATAACCAGTAACTGAACAGCCAAAAGCCCGGCTGGATACTCTTCGTCAATGACGAAGGTGTCTGGCCGGGCTTTTTATTGACTTTCATCCGTCTTGTTCAGGGAGTGTTGGGGCGCGTCATGCTTGAATAGTCCCCGCCGTGGGCTAGGCTCAAATTCAACTTTCCGGAAAACATAACTTCAATATCTGCGTTATCGGAACTTCAGGATTCTGGCCAAAAAGAACAACTTCACTAAAGGGTTAACGATGGATCGATATGATGCCCCGCTTGTTGTAGAGCGCACTTGGCGGGCAGGCATGTTGAAAGGATTGATTGCAAGAAATCCATGCCTGAGCATTTTTTTCATGACACTGGCCATGTTCATGGTGTTGCAGTACAAACCGGCTGTTCTCAACTACACCACACGTTTTGTCGACTTTGCCGAGTACATGTTGCTGCACGGCGTCACGCTGTTCCCCATTGCCGACGACCTCAAGCCTTATCCCGACTACACCGTCCTCAATACCTTGTTGGTCTATCTGGTTTCCTTGCCGTTCGGCCGGGTGTCCATTCTTTCAATGGGATTTCCGTCCTGTGTGGCCGCGTCGCTGATGCTGGTGTTCACCTATCGTTTGGGGGCGCTGCACAGCAAGAAGTGGGGCGCCTACGGCGTACTTTTCAGCCTGTTGACCTGGGCCTTTCTCGATGGCGTGAACTCGCTGGCACTGGATATCTATCCGGCGCTGTTTACGGTGATGTGCTTCTACGTGGCCTATTCGGCCGAAATAAAAAAAGACCCGCGGCGCCTGGCGTTTCTGTTCGTGGGCCTGGCGTTGGGTTTTGCGTTTCGTGGGCCGATCGGTTTGATCGGGCCGGCAAGTGTGATTGGCGCCTACTACGTTCTGAGCCGCCAATGGCGCATGTTGCTGCTGTTTTCATTTTTATCGGGCCTGATTCTTGCCGTTGGCGTTGTGCTGCTGGCATGGGCAGCCTACGCACAAGGGGGGCCATCGTTCCTGGAAGAAGTGCTGAACATGCAGGGCATCGGACGCTTCGGTTCCGACCACGCGCCGCGCTATTACTTCTACTTCTCCGCAGGCTTGTTTACCTATGGCATTACGGTGTTTTACGCCATCAACGTGATGCTGAAGAAGTACAAACTGTTCTTCCGCTCGACCCGCGATAAAGACATCGACCTGCTGCTCTATTTAACGGGGTGGCTGTTGGTACTGCTCGTACTGTTCACGATCCCAAGCTCCAAGAAAGCACGCTACATACTGGCAATCACACCGGCCATTTCCCTGTTGGCGGCCTACCTCTTTGTCAGCCATGAAGCGACATTCGTACGCGCCAAAAACGGCTTGATGCAGTTTTGTCTCAAGTTGCCAGTGTTGGGTTTGGGCCTGCTGTTGTCGGTGCTGGTATACAACAACTTCGCCCAAGTCCCATTGCAGCCCAACTACCTGGGTGCAGGCTCAGGGCTGTTTGCGCTGTTGAGCTTTTACCATGCCAGGCGCGAGTACTTCGCCGGGCATCGCTACCGTGAGTTCATGACACTGTCGTTTGGGGTAGGGGCGTTTCTGATACTGGATATGTTCTTCTTCAACCCCATCACCTACCACCTGGAACTCATGATCGAGCCTACGCCGAAGTTTTTGCCGTATTGGTTTTGGTGAAGCGCTTGGCGTGTCGCAGTCGATACTCTGCAATAAAATTGTACATTTCTGATTTCTTGTATAAGAATTCAAGCCCTCACTTCTTGAAAGCCGTTCTGTGGATCACATCTACGCAGTCATTGGGCCTGTACGCCCCCATCAACTGGAACCTGATTGATGAATACGACTCGCCGATTGTGCCTCGTCCTGGGCGACCAATTATCTTTCGACCTCGCCTCTCTGCAGGGGCTGGATCAAGAGCGCGATACGGTGCTTCTGGTCGAGGTGATGGAAGAGGCCAGCCATGTTCCTCATCATCCGCAAAAGATTGTGCTGATTTTCAGCGCTATGCGTCATTTCGCCGAAGCGTTGCGGCAGAGGGGAATCAGGGTGCAGTACGTAACGCTCGATGATCCGGAAAATACCGGCTCCGTGCCGAGCGAATTACGCCGCTGGCAGTCACGCCTGCAACCGGATGAACTGCACATCACGGAGTGCGGTGACTGGCGGTTGGAGCATTCAATCAGGGACTGTGGCTTGGCGATCAAGTGGCATTCCGATCGTCGCTTTCTTTGCTCACGTGCCGATTTTGCTCACTGGGCGCAGGGCAAAAAACAGCTGCGCATGGAGTACTTTTATCGAGAGATGCGCCGCAAGAGCAAGTTGTTACTCAATGGTGACGGCACCCCGGTCGGAGGCGCCTGGAACTTTGATGCGGAAAACCGCAAAGCCTTGCCCAAGGGCGTCAGGCCGCCTTCGCCGGCCCGTTTTACGCCAGACGCAATCACCCGGGATGTGCTGGCGTTAGTTGCCAAACACTTCTCCGGTCACTATGGCGCCCTCGACACGTTCGACTATCCGGTCACCCACGCCGAAGCTCAGACCCTGTGGGATTACTTTCTCGATTGGGGCCTGGCAGCCTTCGGCGACTATCAAGACGCCATGGCCAGCGATGAGCCGTTTCTGTTTCATGCTCGTATAAGCGCGGCACTTAATATCGGCTTGCTGGATCTTCGCCAGCTTTGCAGTGATGTGGAGTCTGCGTATTGGTCCGGCAGCATTGCACTCAACGCCGCCGAAGGCTTTATTCGACAACTGATCGGCTGGCGTGAGTATGTCCGAGGGGTCTACTGGCTGAAGATGCCGGACTATGCCCAGGGAAATGCCTTTGGTAATACGCGGTCGCTTCCAGAGTTCTACTGGACAAGTAAAACGCAGATGAACTGCATGCGCCAGGCCATCAGCCAGAGCCTGGAACATGCCTACGCGCACCACATCCAACGATTGATGGTGACCGGCAACTTCGCACTGCTCGCCGGTATCGCACCGAGTGAAATATGTGAGTGGTATCTGGCGATCTACATGGACGCCTTCGACTGGGTGGAACTACCCAATACGCTGGGCATGGTCATGCACGCCGATGGCGGCTATCTCGGTTCCAAACCCTATTGTGCGAGCGGCCAATACATCAAGCGCATGTCCGACTATTGCCGTGGCTGCGCCTACAAAGTGAGCGAAAGCACCACAGACGACGCTTGCCCGTTCAACTCGCTCTACTGGCACTTTCTAATGCGTCATGGCGACCGACTGCGCGGCAACCAACGCATGAGCATCATCTACAAAAACCTCGACCGCATGCCTGAATCCAGACAACAGGCGCTTTGGCAACGCGGCGAGTGGTTGCTCAAGCAATTGGACGATGGGGAGTCGCTGTGAAAAAAAGCGAGCTCCCCATCAAAACCTGCGCGACCTGCGGCCTTCCATTCACATGGAGGAAGAAATGGGCTCGCTGCTGGGAGGACGTGCGCTACTGCTCGGAGCGTTGTCGGCGTAGTAAATCCAGTGTGGATGGCGGTGCGGGATTGCCGCAGAAACTCAATGGCTCAACAGCCACATGGACGGTGCCTCGGGAATGACCAACCAACCCTCTGCGCAAGCCTCCCGCGCCGAGTATGCGCGGCGGATCAATCGTGTACTGAACTACATCGACGCGCACATTGATGAACCTTTGGACGGCGCGCATCTGGCCGACATCGCCAATTTCTCGCGTTTTCACTTTCATCGCATTTTCGCCGCATGGATGGGAGAAACGCTGGGCAGTTATGCGCAGCGTCGACGGCTTGAGAAGGCAGCGTTGCGGCTGTCCTGTGGCACTCGGGAAACCGTGCTTGAAATCGCGTTGGCCACAGGCTTTCAGTCGGGCGAGGCCTTTGCGCGGGCCTTCAAACTCAAGTTCGGCTGCACGCCCTCGGCCTGGCGCGCCACGACGCCTCAGCGGCTGAAGGCTCAGGCGGCCGCGATCAGGCAGCCATCGGGCAGCCGGGAGAGCAATCCTGATCAGGTCTTCGGCAATCGCCATCAGGCGGCCGAGTGGCCGTTCGCCGAAGCTGACGGTTCTAATCGGCTATCGGAAGGCAATGCCATGGAAGTACGCATTATTGAATTACCCAAAGCACGCGTCGCGTATCAACGTTTGATCGGGCCTTACGGGCCGGCCATCGGCGAATTCTGGCGCAGCACCATCACGCCATGGATGTATTCCCATGGCCTCGGTGACCGGACCTGTTACGGCATCGGTCATGACGACCCCTCGATCACGCCACCCGACAAATGCCGCTATGACGCCTGCGTCGAAGTGCCGGCGGATTTCGTCGCCAGCGGCCAGGTGGATACGCAAGCGCTGCCGGGTGGGTGGTATGCCGTCGCCAGTTTCAAAGGGAAAGCCGAAGGCATGGCCAACGCGTGGACATGGCTGATCCGCGAATGGATGCCGTCCAGCGGCCTGCAATGCGACGACCGCCCATTCTTCGAGCGGTTTACGGCGTCCACCGTTTTCGATCCGCGCACCGGTGAAATGAGCTGTGACATCTGCATTCCGGTGCGGGCGCTGTAGGGCAGGGGGCGGGTCATTGGCCCTGAAGGAAAGCACCTGGCGCGATGCCAGGTGCTCAAGGCTGTTTTTAGCGACAGCCGCTTACGCCACTTCGACGTGATCCAGCGCCTGATTCACCGCCAACCCGGCGACCATCACCACCTGCGCAATCCCCAACGCCGTCTTGCGATGCGAGGGTTCGAGCGTGGACGCAAAGTTATTCAACATCTCGGTGGCCGAACCCAGGGATTCGCTGGCGTTGGCCAACAGGGATTCAGTGTTGTACTTGGGATTGGCCCGGAACATCGGCTCGGGATCGACACAGCACGACATCACCCGGGAAGACGGGGAGAGGTAGTGATCCAGAGCACGCTCGGCGGCGTCGTGGAATTTCTTCGAATCGGGAAATTCGTAAGGGGAGGTTGGGTCGGTTTCGGGTGGGTTGGGTGTTGGTTTGATCATGGTGTAACTCCTACGTCATCAATGGGAGCCGTCACGTTCGCTACCAAACGATGGGTGGCGGCCATGCTCAGGTTGGTAGACCGGGACATAGGAAACCGGCGCGCCCGAAGACGCCCTGTGCATGACCACCATAACGCGGAGTCTTTCAGACACTGCACATCATGATGCTTATGCAACCTACGATAATCCGGGGCTACCAAACCCCGTCACTGATTTTTCAGTGACCAGGAAACAATAAGACCCGCGTCGTAGACGCACAAGCCGGCGGATTCTGGCGTAGTCGTAGGCAATGACGCAAGGCGTTGTAGCCTTGGGGAGGTTACGGCGGGTTGCTTTAAACGAACCTGTTTAAGCACTCAAAGCCTGGAAGAAATCTCGTTCCAGATGTAGCCGTAGTTGTATTGCAGCCAACGAACCAACGCCTTATCAAACTGCCTTCGAAACCAGCTGTTCTCCCTCGCAGCCAGTCTTTCCTCGATCATTACCCTGAGCGAGTCTGGATCAAAGCCAGTCCATACTGGAGGCACAGCGGCCACAAGGTTGGTGAAGCACACCGGTGCGACCTCTGAATAAAGGATTTCGTAGAGCACATCGGGATCGATGCCTCTGACCTCCGCCGCTAAATAATCGTATTCGACCGGCAAATCGTTGAAAGGCCAGGAGAGTGCAGCTCTGACGTCAGTCAGCTGCGGCTCATTCAGAAGATGTCCCAAAACCAAAACTCCTTTAGTTAGTCACTCAGTGGATGAGGACAAGAGACGGGGATATTTCTTGAAAGATAGTACTGGGCTTTATTGGCAAAAAAGGAATGGCGGGATTTTCAGGACTTCTGAGAATGCGGAATTTATGCGAGCCATTCGCAGTGGGCGAGAGCGCTTGGCACGGAACCAAGCGCTCAGGGTAGGGCGGGGCACTTGCGGTTCCACCCTGATGTTTCAGTTTTTGCTAGCGTTCAGCTTGCGCAGTTCTTCGTAGGTCGCCGACTGGACGAACCAGAAGCCGGAAATGATGCACCAGCACAGGGTGCCGGCCACGAAGATACCCAGCGCCGGCAAGAACCCGCTGGTGAAAATCGCGACGATAGCGACCAGCCAGATGAATGCCAGGGAGAGATACAGGACGGTGTTGTTGACGCTGATGACGAAGTCTTTCACGGGGCATATTCCTTGCGGAATGTAGAAAAAATCCCCCTCTCCGGGGGGAGGCGCAAGCGTGCCATCACAATGCCTTCGCTGACCAAGAAAAGGGAGCCTCTTTATCTGCAAAAAACCTGTCCTCTATTTTGTCCAAGCCGACGTATTTATTATGTCGGGCATCCGGCTAGCACCCAATTGCATACCCATTTGTCGGTATGCGTTAAAGATGGATTTTTTTTAACAAAATTTAGATATTTCTCAGCTTCGTCCCTTGAAAGGACTCTGAGCGAATAAATGTAGGCTCTTCTGTCCCACGACGCTGACGTCAAGACTTTTTGCTTGGCTTCTTTTGACCAAGCGATGTTTCCTTCCAGTAATGCGGCAGCGGCAGCGGATGCAGTTGCGCCTTGATAAACATACCGGCGAATATGTTGATCGGCTAAAAATAATGTATCTCGAGTAAAAAGCCACTCCATCCAGACTCGAACGCTTCGTTTATTAATTCTGTTTTCTTGACATAGTGAAGATAGTTGCGGAATTATTTTTCTTATTGATGGTGGAGGTAGCGACACAAGATATAAACAGATGTCGTTAATTACTGGTATGTAAAACTCAATATCCTCGAGTATAGTTTCTGCGATTTCTGCTATTTGGCCATGCTTAGCTCTTCTGATAATGGCTCTTAAAACGGCTAAGTCTAAATATCCGAAATTGCGTGCTCTTATAAGAGCATCTAAAAGAGATGCCCCTAAATTTTCGCCCTCGTCATCATCCTCTTGAGCATCCAATTCAGGATAGCTCTCATATTCATCGTATTCTTGATAGTCATCATCGTAATCGTCTCGTTCAGGCTCGTAGGCCCCATACTGATTGCCAGCCTCTATTTCGTTCAATATATCAAGCTTTTCCATTTGAAACTGATTCTGAAGCTCCTCTTGAAGAAATTGAGCAGATGACCTGATGGAGGTTTTTTCTGAAACTAATCCAAGTCGATGTTGGTCGTGAAGATAAACAACAAGATCCTCAAGAATCTCCGATAGTTGCTCTTCTGAGTCTGAAAAAATTCGAATGTCATCAACGTAGCGAACGTGTTCGACATGATGATTTGAAATGAATTGATCTACGTCAAGCAAGATTGCTTCTGCCAAAATAATTGAAGCTGCTGGCCCTATTGGTATTCCTTGCGATGCTTTGTTGTTCAAGCGAGATAGGAAGTTTTCTATTTCCCGTCCTGTGTTGTCCGGCCCGCCAACTGAATCAATAACGTTACCAACTCGATGAAGATAGATTTGGTTGTAAAAGTCACTAATGTCTGTAGAAAGTACGTATTCGTACACGTCTCCAAGATTTTCACAACTTTCTCTGTATGCAGGAAAACCAGAGCCCTTTGAGAAATAGCTATTGTCATCAACCTCAATTCGGTAAGAACAGGCGATAGATGGCAGCATTCGTGCAGCTTCTACCTGTTCAGCCACTAGGTAAACAAGTGCGGTGTAGATTAATGAGTCTAATGGTTCTAGCTGATGAACAATTCTATATCCTCCGCGAGCTTTAGCCCAAGGGAGCACTCTAGGATTTGTTGTATGTGCGCTGGCGAGCGGTGTCCCTAGGAGGTAGCTTTTGACTTCAGACCACGAATGCCACAATGCATGAAACTCAAATGGTTTTGGATAAAAATCGGTGTCGTAAAATGACGTTATATGATTGCGTGCAAATTCTAAAGATGCGTCGGTTAATACCATATTTTAGAACTCTTGATTTTTAGTAAATACAAGACATCCGATAGAGAAAGGGGGTGGATATTATTTCTTCAAAATAAATCTGTCCCTTAGCTGTTTCGTCCATTTTTCTGAGCAAAGCGCCTTACAGAATCTCTACCTCGCTTTCCTGAAGCCAGCCAGCAGCAACAACGTTCCGCTTGGCCAATGCCGGTTGAGGCGTGTATACGACAATCGCCAGGCTTTTTTCGGCTCGACTGCAAGTCACGTAAAGGAGCCTGCGAGTACGTGCTAGTGCGTTGTCTTTACCGTCACGCTCGTTGTCCCGGTCCGTTTTTGTTGGTTCTTTTACACCTAATAATTTGTCGTAGCTGAATAAGAAGCCGCCGGCCTCCTCATCATTAATAACTACCATGACACGTGGAAACTCCAGTCCCTTAACACCTTGATGTGTACCGTACGGTGAAAGACCATCTGTATAACTCGCAAAGGCTGCTAGCTCCGAAAATGGACGCTCAAGGAATAACCGGTATGCGTAGTTGGTGAACGCGTTCGTATCTTCAGGATCTGGAACCTCATCAGGTACTTCCAACACCATTGCTCCCAACAGGTTTTCAGGAACATCAAGTAATTGAGTTTGCAACAGAAGCGCAGCTACCTCGATCAGCGTTGGATCGTTGTCATCGAAAAGAGAGAGTAGGGAATATGTCGCGTCCTCTACGCGCTGCAAGTGGGCGGATTGATCCCCTATTGATTGCATAAAATCCTTACTGAGTAAGGGAGAGCGAGAGCGTACGGCTTCAAGTAGAAGGAAGTGATCGTTTTTTGCGGAGATGATGGGAAGAACACCTTCGCTGAAAACACGAAGTGCGGGCAGTGTGCCGTCCAGTAGGCCTGTCTGAAGGTGCTCGACCGAGTACAGGGGGCTGAACAGCTTCTCGAACCCCATCCGGCGTCCAGCCATCTTATGTTCCAGGATCAAAGTTTTCCGGCCCTCAGGACCAGTATCCCACTCGCTGTCGCCGGTAATTGCAGCCATCGAATGAGCGATGTCTTCCTCAAGGTTCGGTGCTTGCTCTTGGTTTTGACTGATGCAGTACATGCGTACTACACCTTCAAGGGCATCGGGTTTTGGGGTCTGCTGATGAGTGTCGGCAGTGCTTCGAATCACGTTAATAAGTTCTACTACCCTACGAGAACATCGGCGATTAACTATCTTTTCGGGTTTAGCCCAATCATCCGGTATCGCTTTGTCGAGGCGTGTTATTCCATGGCCGTAAATCTGTTGCATCGTATCGCCCAATAGTCCCAGGCAGAAACGTGACTCTGTGGACTGCTGGATTTTTAGAAAGGCCTCCATAACGGGAGCGTGGGTGTCTTGACTTTCGTCGATCAATACAACTGGATAGCGATCTACTAGAACATCAAGCAAAGGGGGGGTAGGCGCGAATGCGGCAGTTAACTTGATAACTTCATCGTGATTGAGTGCTTGCCGCTCTCTGTTGTCACCGGTAGGGCTGTAGATGAATTTCGTAATCTCGTCGAGCGACTCAAGTCTGCTTATTTTGCTTTGTAATTTGCGTCTATTCCCTCTAGAGGTTTTATTGTCGCCTCTCGAGCGTGCCAGTTCACCTTCGATCTTCTCAATGTCCTGAGCAAGTTTGATCCTAAGCCACTCTCTAATTTCGTTGTCGAAACCTTGAATTAGACGCCAAGCGAACGCGTGAATTGTCGAGACTTCTACGAGTGGATCAAACTCTAACCTTCGAAGAATTTCGTCGCAGGCCGCGTTTGTGTATGTGATCACTGCAACTCGTCGACCCTCAAACGTCAGGCGTTCACGCTCACGGTGCTTAAGTTCACGTATAGCCTCGACGAGAGAGTGCGTTTTTCCTGAGCCAGCACCGGCGTAAAGAAAAAAGCTTTTCGGGTCTTTCAAGTTTAGACATGTCTGCATGATGGTGTCGGCATCTGCGACAGCAGCATTAATCATGAGTCACCCCCGTACTTTCAGGAGGAATTACGAGCAGCTCCTTTTGCTTACTTCGCAATCCGTACTCCAACCACTCGAGACCTTCACTTATGTATTTAGGGATTTCGAGATCGGGAAAATTTTCGTCACTCAACACTAGCAACACAAATTCTGCTTTCTTCCCTTCTCGCAATTCGTTGAAAAAACGTTCCCCAATGGCTGCGGCTGTTTGCGCTTCATTTAAGATTTTTACGAAAGCTTTCATAAGGCCAGCCTTGTCTGTTCTTTTTGCAAAATGTTCAACGTTGCTAAGCACAAAGCTGTCTTCGAAGGTATTTGGAAGTGTTTCTATCCCTTCGCCAGTAGTGGGTAGGCGAAGGGGAATAGGTGTTTGATAGGCTATGCGTACCGAGTATAGGTCATCGATCTGATGCACTTTTTGGCTAGCTGGAAGTTCAAGAAGTTCATCCACTGTGCTGCCCAATTGCATCAGCTTCATCCAGTTCCGCAATGTCGGATTGTTCGTGTTTTGGTCTGCGTTTCTTTGCACCGGTTTCGCAGCCTTATCGAGTCCAGCATCGAGGTCTGTGATAACTAGGGTAAGAATGCCGAGAGCGTCAATTAACGGCCTTAATCGATGGGCGTGACTACCACCGATATCAAGAGTTGTGATGTAGCAGCGGTCAAGGAATGGGAACTTGTTCCGCAAAAAATGCGGTAGCATCATTCGCTCTGCTGAACCCTCTACCAGTATTACGGCATCGGCAAAAAAAATGTCTGCATGCTGTGCCCGCAAATATCTAGTCACGAACTCCTTCGTTCTTGTTCCGTCACCGAACACGTTTGAGAGGTTACTGACTGTCGACACCGGTACACGGATGTCATACATCCCAGCAGGGAGTCGTCTGAAATACCTAAGATTTTGGTACTCCACTTCATGAGTTACATGGCTGGAGTGCGTGCTCACTAAGAGCTGGGTCTTTAGATTTGGGTAGCGTTCAAGTAATCCGTCTCGACATAAAACTTGGTAGGCGTGCCGCACGAACACCTGTTGCACTTGAACATGGAGATGGGCTTCAGGTTCCTCAATGAGTACAAGGTGAATGGGTTCAATGCGGTCTATTGTTTCGGTGGTAGCTGCCCTGGTTTTTCTTAGCCACTTATCTCTAAAACCCATTAGCCGAAAAATCATAGATATTAAGTTTTGGTATCCCAGCCCGTTTGCTGTCTCTGGTAAGTGTAGAGGAGGAGCTCCAGGGGCGCCCTGAACAGAATCCAACTCAAAAAGGACGGCTGCTTCATGATTCATACCATCAGTTGTTGCTAGACGACTTGAGACTTTGATACGTGGGTCATTGCGGCCAGGGTAGCCCAATCCCTCGACCTCCCTGATAGCAGGTTCGAAGCTGCTACTTAACCTAATATCAAACGCCGATTGGGCTGCTTCTATCGCTCGTAATGCTTCTAGATCTGAGATATCTGGGCTGTCACCAGGATCAAGGTGTTGGGAGTAATAGGATCTGAGTTGTTCCGAAAGTTTTTGAGCGCCGCTGGGTCTAGTGTTATCGCTTTGATTGTCTTCCGAATAGTCTCCGAAGCCCCGCTGTGCGTTGATCTCGTGCACTCGAATTAGTCCGCTGAGAGGATTACTTTCCAGAGGCAGAGTAGTCGCACTCAATTTCTGCATCAGAGCCATTCGAGTCGACTTATCAGGGTTCTTAAGTTGTTCTGGATCTAGGCGATACCAACGAACCTTAAATTTGCTTCCCAAGCGACGGTTCAAATAGTCATGAAGGCTTTGAGGCCATAGCTTCAGCGGTTTACCAGGTGGATCTTCTTTCCCTATGGCATCTTCAAGCTCTGCAACCCTTGCGCGCTCCTTGCGATAGTCCGTGTACAAAACGTTCATATCATCTGGTTCAAGCAGGAAACGCATTCCTACAAGCCCGCCGCGCCATGCAAAACTGGGTATGAGATCGCGGATGAAGTGAAACTCTCCTTGATCCGCCGATACCCAGATATCCAGAGTAGGGAGCCAATCGGCCCATTCGTTGGCTGTAGGAATCTCAAAATTTGCTGGTGGTTTCTCCCACACCTTACCAATCTCGTCCAGCTTGGCGAGATGACAAAGAGTCAGATCTTGTAGTCGAAATGTGGATGCCTTCGATACCAAAAATCTTCGGAGTGCCAGCATGGCCGAGGACTTACCGCTATTGTTTGCACCTACAAGTAGAGTGGTCTCATTAGCGAAGTCAATTCGCACAGAAAGCAGTTTTCGGAAGTTAGATATCTCTACGTGCTGAATGCGCATGGGTCGTCCCTGAAAACCTGAGGAATGTCAGTTTGCAATCAAATGTAGCAGCTGGCTGCAGCAATCAATGAAAAATGGCACTTGACCCTCCGACGTGGGAGTCACCTGAGTCTAAGCCTTAACCCACCGCCCCCGACCCCAACCACTCAACCAATCCACCCCCACACCAAAATCAGCATAGCCAATATCACCGTCCCGCCTGCGCCTCCTGAAACAAACTCAAGCTCACATACAACATCTGCCCCAACCCCCAGCCCCGACAAACCCCAACACGCTGGCCATCCGAATATTGTTCTCCCACCGATACAAACAGTACGCCAGCAACTGCGGCGCCAGGTTCGGCAGCGTGCCGTAGCAGAACGCCAAAACCGGATTCCCGCCCTGCAACCGAATCGCCTCCGCCGGTTCCGGTGGCGTGTTTTCCAGCGCTTCCGCAAACAAGCGCCCCAGTACGCCCGTGGTGTGCAGGGCGAGGGCGAGGGTGCCAGCGTTAGGCCCAAGGCCGGCGGCGAAGACCATGAGGGCGGCCCAGACGAGTTCGGGGATGGCACGCAAACCGTTGAGCAGCAGGCGGGCGGCGCTCTGAAAAAACCAGCCGAAGCGGCCGGCGGCGGGGAGTGCCAATAACAGTCCCAGGACCGTGGCGAGGAGGGTGCCGAGGGCGGACATGGCCAAGGTTTCCATGGCGCCGTGGAGGATGGCGTTGAGGTAACCGGCGCTGAAGTCAGGGCTCAGGAAGCGGCCCACATACGAGCCCATTTGTTTCAGGCTGGTGGCGCTGCCGAGTTCTTCGAGGTCGAGGCCCAGGTAGGCGAATGAGGCGATGACAGCGGCGATGATCGCGACAATCAGCAACGGGTTGATCAGACGCTTCATGTCAGCCTCCAGCGCAGCAGGCGGCTGAGTTGGTCGGCGCCGAGGACGAGCAGCAGGAAGGTGAGGAGCATGCTGGCGACTTCGCCGCCGGCGAACATGCGGATCGACAGGTCGATCTGTTGGCCGAGGCCGCCGGCGCCGACGAAGCCCATCACCACTGAGGCGCGGATGGCGCATTCCCAGCGGTAGACGGTGTAGGAGAGCAGTTCGGCCGCGACGTTGGGCAGTACGCCGTAGGCGAAGCTCGCGAGGCGTCCGCTGCCGGCCTGGAGCAAGGCGTGGGCCGGGCGTTGGTCGGTGGATTCGAAGATTTCCGCGTAGACCTTGCCGAGCATGCCGCTGTAGGTGATGGCGATCGCCAGCACGCCCGCCGCCGGGCCGAGGCCGACGGCGCGCACGAACAGCAGCGCCCAGACGATCTCCGGCACGCTGCGCAGGAAGATCAGCAGCCCGCGCACCGGCCAGCGCAGCAGTCGGCCCAACAGGCTCGGACGACCACCGTGGGAAGCGGCGGACAACGACAAGGCGCGGCTGGCGAGCAGGCCGGCCGGTACCGCCAATACCAGCGCCAACGCCATGCCGGCCGTGGCGATGGCCAGGGTTTGCAGGGTGGCCTTGAGCAGCAGTTGCAGAAAGTCTCGATCATGGGCCGGCGGCCAGAAGGTCGAGACGAAGCGGCCCATTTCGCTCTGGCTGTCGGCGTGCAGCAATACGCCGAGGTCGAGTTCGCTGAGCTGAATGCCCGGCCACAGCAAGGCAATCGCCAGCAGTGTCAGCAGCAACCGTGGCAGCGCGGCGGGGTCGCGGGTGTCGGCGGTCAGCATCGTGGAATCTGCACAATCAGTGGCGTCAGGGCCGGCGCCGGGGAATGCAGTTGTTCGTTGGCGTACAGGGTGTCGAGCATGTCGTGGCTGACTTGATCGGACGGGCAATCGAACAGGATCTGCCCCTCGCGCAAGCCGATGATGCGCGGGAAGTGGGCGAGTGCCAGTTCCACCGCGTGCAGGCTCGCCACCAGCGTGACGTTGTGCTCCCGGGCGTGGCGCGACAGGACCGTCAGGGTGTGCCCGGCGAGAACCGGGTCCATGGCCGACACCGGTTCATCGGCCAGCAACACCTCCGGCGCCTGATACAGCACGCGAGCGATGCCGACCCGCTGCAATTGGCCGCCGGACAGTTGCTGGCATTGGCTGAAGAGTTTTTCTGCCAGATCCAGCCGAGCCAGAGCGGCGCGGGCGCCGGGGATGTCCAGCGGATACAGCAGATTGATGAGGCTTTTGCCCAGGCTCCATTGCCCGAGTTTGCCGGCCAGCACCGCCGTCACCACCCGTTGCCGGGGCGGCAGGGGCGGTGCCTGATGCACCAGGCCGATTTTTGCGCGCAGGCGTTGGCGCTGGCGGGCGGACAAGTGCCAGGCCCGCTGGCCCAGCACTTCGATGTCGCCGCTGCTGGGCCGAATCGCGGTGGCCAGCAGGTTGAGCAGGCTGGATTTACCGGCGCCGGACGGGCCGATGATCGCCACCTGCTCGCCGCTGTTGATCTGCAAATCCACACCACGCAGGGCTTCGACGCCGTTGGCGTGGTGCAGAAAGACTTGCTTGAGGCTCAGGGTCATTTCAGCAGTTCGGCGGCGCGGGCGGCTTCCTCGATGCCTTTGTAGTTGTCCGGGCTGGTTTCGATGAAGCGGCTGGCAGCTTGCAGGTCGAGGATTTTCTTCTGCTCGGGGTTGGCCGGGTCGAGGGCGAGGAAGGCTTTTTTGATCTTCGCCGCCAGCGCCGGGTCGAGGGTGCCGCGCACGGTCCAGTTGTAATCGAAGTAGGCCGGGGTGGTGGCGAAGACCTTGACCTTGTTGGTGTCGACCTTGCCGGCGTCCACCAGTTTCTGCCAGACGCTGGCGTTCAGCACACCGGCATCGACCTTGCCGGCCTGGACCCAGGCAACGGTGGCGTCGTGGGCACCGGAGTAGCCGACGCGGCTGAAATAGGTTTCCGGTTTGATGCCGTCCTTGAGCATGAAGTAGCGCGGCATCAGGCTGCCGGAGGTGGACGACACGGAGCCAAAGGCGAAGGTCTTGCCCTTGAGGTCGGCGAGGCTTTTCACGTTCGGGTCGGCGGTGATGAATTTGCTGGTGAATTGCGCGTCCTGCTCACGCTGCACCAGCGGGATCACCGGAGTGGTGGCATCGGTTTTCAGCCGTGCCTGGACGAAGGTGAAACCGCCCAGCCATGCCATGTCGAGGCGGTCGGTGGCCAGCGCTTCGACCACCGCCGGGTAATCGGCCACGGGAACGAACTGCACCTTCATGCCCAATTGCTGCTCCAGATAAGCCCCCAGCGGTTCGAACTTGCGCAGCAGTTCGGTCGGGGCCTCGTCGGGAATCGCGCTGACTTTCAACACGTCGGCGGCCTGGGCCAGCAGGGTGGAAAAGGACAGGGCCAGACCTGCAGTCAGTGCCAGGGTGCGTTTGAGCATGGGAATCTCCGTTTCATGGGCGTCAGGATCGGTGCGTAGCCTGCGGAAAAACGTCGTCGGCTGCAACGTCAGGTTAGACGAATCGGCGCGACAGCGAGGCTCAGTCCACCTGCGCGAAGCGCTCCACCAGCCAGTCGATGAACACCCGCACGCGGTTGCTCAGGTGCCGGTTCGGCGGATACAGCAGGTGGAACGGGTACGCCGGCGGACGCCAGTCGGTGAGGATCGGCACCAGTTCGCCGCGTTCGATGGCCGCCCTGACTGTGTAGCTGAATGTGTGAATGATCCCCAGCCCCGCCAGACCGGCCGCCAGATGCGCGTTGCTTTCGTTGACGCTGACCAGGCCTTTGCCTTCGATCTGATGGCGTTCGCCGTTGCGCTGGAAGTTCGACGGCAGGATACGCCCGGTGGAGGCCGAGCGGTAAGCGATCATCTGATGTCGGGCCAGCTCCAGCGGGTGCATCGGCGTGCCGTGGCGCTGCAAATAATCGGGCGTGGCGCAGGTGGTCCAGGACACTTCGCCGAGGCGGCGCACGGCGAGGGCCTGTTCGGTCAGCGGGCCGCCGCGAATGACGCAGTCGACCCGCTCGCTGATCAAGTCCACCGGGCGGTCGCTGACGCCCAGATCGACCTGAATGTCCGGGTAGCGCTCGAAGAACTTCGGCAGTTCGGGAATCACCAGCATGGTCGCGGTGGAACCGCCGATGTCCACGCGAATCCTGCCACGCGGCAGTCCCTGGGCCTGACTGAAACCCTGATCGATGTCGTCCAGTTGATGCAGCAGTTGCTGGGTCAATTGGTAGTAGGAAGCGCCGTCGGCCGTCACGGTCAGGCGCCGGGTGGTGCGTTGCAGCAGGCGCACGCCGAGATGACTTTCCAGTTGCCCGATCAGTTTGCTGACCGTGGTTTTCGGCTGGTTCAACGAGTCGGCGGCTTTAGTGAACGAGCCGCTTTCCACGACGCGGGCAAAGACGCGGATCGCCAGTAACTGATTCATCAGGCTGCACTCATGGATCGAAGACAGGGCTGAGTATTGTGCATGTCTGTGTACAAACAAAACCGATTTTGCGGATTTTTCAAATCAATCCATCGGCCTAAAGTCGCTTCCAACGGCTCACCTGCGACCCGTCACCTTCCTTGAAACAGTCACTGGAGATTCATCATGAGCAACAGACTTGAAGGCAAAATCGCCCTGATCACTGGCGGCACCACCGGCATCGGCCTGGCCTCGGCGCAGGAATTCGTCGCCCAGGGCGCCACGGTGTTCATCACCGGCCGGCGTCAGGCCGAGCTGGACAAAGCCGTCGCCGCCATCGGCCCACGGGCCATCGGTATTCAGGGCGACGTGGCAAAACTGGACGATCTGGATCGCATCTACCGCGAAATCGCCGAAAAGGCCGGCCACCTCGACATCCTGTTCGCCAATGCCGGTGGCGGCGACATGCTGCCGCTGGGCTCGATTACCGAAGAGCACTTCGACCGGATTTTCGGCGCCAACGTGAAAGGCACGTTGTTCACGGTGCAAAAGGCACTGCCGCTGCTGCGCGATGGCGCATCGATCCTGCTGACCTCATCGACCACTTCAGTGCAAGGCACGGAAAACTTCAGTGTCTACAGCGCGAGTAAAGCCGCCGTGCGCAACTTCGCCCGGTCGTGGCTGCTGGATTTGAAACCTCGGCGCATCCGCGTCAACGCCATCAGCCCAGGTCCGGTGCGCACGCCAGGTCTGGCGGGGCTGGTGCCAGCCGAACACGCTCAGGGGCTGTTCGACCAGTTGGCGTCGGTGGTGCCGATCGGGCGTCTGGGTGAGCCGAACGAGATTGCCAAGGCAGCGTTGTTCCTCGCTTCGGATGACAGCAGCTTCGTCAACGGCATCGAATTGTTCGTCGACGGCGGCACCGCGCAGATCTGACTGGCGTCAGTCAATGCCCCGGCACTTGTTCATTCGAGTGCCGGGGCTCGTCTGTTTCATCCGTTTCTTCGGCCGGTGCCTTGTCCCAGATCAGGCGCGGATCGAAGCTCATGGCCGAGAGCATGGTGAATACCACCACCAGGCCGAAAAACAGAATTCCCGGTCGCGGCTCGATATCTCCCAGCGCCTGGAACTTCACCAGTGCCGCCACCAGCGCGACCACCAGCACGTCGAGCATCGACCAATAGCCGATCAGCTCGACGAATCGATACAGCTTCGAACGTTCCCGGCGCGCCCAGTGACTGTCCCGTTGCACGGTGACCAGCAGCAGCGTCAACGCGACGAATTTCACTCCCGGCACCGCAATGCTGGCGATGAAGATGATCAGCGCAATGTCCCACGCGCCGTGGTCCCAGAACTCCAGCACGCCACTCATGATGGTGCTGTCGGCGCCGTTGCCGAGCAGGGTGGTGTTCATTACCGGCAGCAGATTCGCCGGTACGTAAAGCGCCAGGGCGGCGAACATGTAGGCCCAGGTGCGGGCCAGCGAGTTGGTCTTGCGCCGGTGCAGCGGTGCGTCGCAGCGTGGGCATTGGTGCGGCTCGTCGGTCATGTCGCAGGCCAGTCCGCAGCTGTGGCACAGGCAGAGATTGAGTTCGCTGGCGGTCGGTGGTCGTTTCACAGGATGTCCCACAAGTCACGTATGTCGCGCCCGGCAATGCGGATCAGCAACAGGCTCAATACAGCGAGGGCGAACAGGCCGATGCCGGGGATCACATCGAGCATGCCCGCCAGTTTGAACACCGCGACCATGGCGCCGAGCAGGCAAACCTCAAGCATGCTCCACGGCCGTAACGTTTCCAGCCAGCGCATGCACACTTTGAAGGCCGGACAGCGGCGCGAGGCGAGGGCGAAGCTCAATACCCAGATGAGCAAAACCAATTGAAAGGCCGGGGCGATGATGATCGAGATCGCCGCGACCATGGCCATGAAAGTAATCGGCCCCTGACTCAGGGCCAGCACCGAATCCCACAGGGTCGCGCTGTTTTTCAGGCCCTTCATGCTGATGCTCATCACCGGATAGAAATTGGCGAACAGCCATAGCATGGCGGCAGTGAAACTCAGGGCCAGACGTTGCTCCACGCTCAGGTTGTTGTGGCGCTGGAGCACGCCGCCACAGCGAGCGCAGAGGGATTTCTGGTAGCGGGCGAGCGTGGCTTTTTCGTACACGCAATCGCAATGCTCGCAGATGATCAGGTGATCAGTCGTGGCCATGGGGCGCTCGAGGGAAGGAGGGCTGAACCTTCTTCAATATAGGCGCGTTGGGGCATCCGACAACTGTCACATCCCGAAATGCACCTTTGATCTGCCGCTGCACCGCGCCGAATCTGGCCCCGGACAGCGACCACGCAACCGGGCGTTCAGACCGGTTGCGTGGCTTCCTCTTCCGCTATCGCAGCCTTCACACCGGGCCGCTCGGCGATGCGCGTCATGTAGTTCGCCAGCGCCGGCCAGTCTTCGATGGCGATACTGAATGTCGGCAACCACTTCAGCACCGTGAACAAATAGGCATCCGCCACGCCGAACGCCTGCATCAGAAACGGCTGGGTCGCAAGGAGGCGGTTCAGGTAATCCAGTCGTTTGAAGAGTTTGTGTTTGAAGATCGTTTTGGTGGATTCCGGGATTTCGCGGCTGAACAGCGGCGCGCTGCCCCCATGAATTTCCGAACTGATGAAATTCAGGTATTCCTGCAAACGCGAGCGCTCCCAGGTGCCATTGGCCGGGGCCAGCGTTTGACCGGGCAAAAGGTCGGCGAGGTACTGCAAAATGGCCGGGCCTTCGGTCAGTACCTCGCCGTTATCGAGCATCAGCGCCGCCACGTAGCCTTTCGGATTGATCTCGTGAAAGTCCCGGCCGTCGGCGGTGCGCTTGGTCTGGTTGTTGACCCGGATCAGTTCGAACGGCAGCGCCAGTTCTCGAAGCACAATATGCGGGGCCAGCGAGCAGGTCATGGGGGCGAAGTACAGTTTCATGGGATCTCCTTCAAATGAGAGCCCAGAATCCGGCATTGTGGCGGCGCTTCGCAAAGGACATCTGCGGTGCTAGCGTATGACAAAATCTCATGGATTGAAGAGGCCCTATGCTCACCCGACTGCCGTCGCTCAACGGATTGCGAGCCTTCGAATGCGCGGCCCGCCACATGAGCTTCACCCGCGCTGCTGAAGAACTGAATGTCACCCAAACCGCAATCAGCCATCAGATCCGTCGCCTTGAAGATGAACTCGGCGTTCGCCTGTTCATGCGTTTGAAGGACGGATTGGCGTTGACCGAGGAGGGCAATGTTTATTTGCCGGGTATTCGTTCGGCGTTCATGGAACTGCGCCACTCGACCGAGCGCTTGCTGGAGGCGAACAATCAAAGCGTCCTGACGATCAGTACGCTGGTGTCGGTGGCGTCCAAATGGCTGTTGCCGCGCCTGCCGTCCTTTCGCGAGGCGTTTCCCGCAATCGATGTGCGCATCAGTGCATCCACCGAGCTGGTGGACTTTCGCAAGGGGGGTATCGATGCAGCGATCCGCTACGGCAACGGAAACTGGCCGGGACTGCGCGCCGACTGGCTGATGGCCGACGAGATTTTCCCGGTGTGCAGCCCGCGCCTGCTCGCCGGACCGGATCCGATCAAAGCGCCGGCCGATCTGGCCCGGCACACCTTGTTGCACGTCAGCGGGCAGACTGCCGATGACTGGAGCGCCTGGCTGAACGCTGCAGGTCAACCGCCACCCTCGGCCAAAGGCCCGCGCCTGACCTTCGATCTGGCCATGATGGCGGTGCAGGCGGCGATTGACGGGCAGGGCGTGTGCATCGGTCGTTCGACCTACGTCGAGGACGATTTGCGCGCGGGGAGGCTGGTGGCGCCGTTTGATTTGCGGCTCAAGTCCGACTCGGGTTTCTACTTCGTCACCCCCCATGAGAACGCCGAATCGAAAAAAGTCGTGGCGTTCAGGCAGTGGCTGTCGCAGGTGGTGAGAGTTGTATGAGCGTGTATCAATCCCGCCCTCGTACACAGTGAGCCAACAAGCGCCGGTATCGGGACACATTCCCGGTACACGCCCTCTTCAAAGTAGAGGCGTCACTTCACTACTTGCAAGAGGGCAACACCATGCGCCGCACACTCCTGATGACCGCAGCCGCCGTACTGGTTTCAATGACCGGCCTCGCACACGCCGCCGACACCCAGCCTGCGGCTCCCGCCAAGAACTGGCAACAAGGCCTGAGCCGCACGGATCTGGTCCATCAGGACCTGGGTGCTGCGGACCGCGAAGTGATCCAGGCGCGGGTCGATTTCGAACCGGGCATCACCTCGCCACGCCACGCCCATCCGGGCGTTGAAGTCGCCTACGTCATCAGCGGCACCTTCGAATACCAGCTCGAAGGCCGTGCGCCGGTGACGCTCAAGGCCGGCGATTCCCTGTTCATCCCCGAAGGCGTGGCGCACATCGCGAAGAACGTCGGCAATGACAAGGGTTCGGAACTGGCGACTTACATCGTCAAGAAAGGTGAGCCGTTGTTGATCCTCAAGCAATAACTCCCGGGATACTGAAAAGGCCTGCCAATGTGGCAGGCCTTTTTTGCTGTCGGCGGATTCAATGCAGGCCGATGCCGCCCGACTCAGACTGAAAGAACTTCAGCGCACATCCACCTCTTTCACAACCCCGGCAGATGCCCTTTGCTTGCGCCTCTTGAGCCAACTGAAAAACGCATGCACCGGATGCAGAACGGCCGTCAGCACGCCAAGCAGCAGGATGATGAAGAGGATGATCAGCGGGATGCTTTCGTGCGAGAACATGGTGGGTTACTCCTGTAGTCACTATGTTGGAACCCCCAGACTAGACGCATCCGACGATGTTTTTGGTGAACGTATGTTCATCCTCGGTCGCTTCGATTGTGCTACGGGAGGCCCGGGATCGGCTCCGCGTTCGTGAGCAGTTCTAAGGCTCGTTTTTCTCGCTGACGGTCAACCGGGCATGTCGAAATCAGGCATCGGCATGCCGCACACGAGCTATTTGCGTTCAACTTCAGCCACGTAAGGTGAAGCGTCCATCAGAGAACAAGAAAACAATGAACAGCCTGAATTCGAAGGAATCGAGCGGTCAGTTGGCGCAGGGATTCAAGCCTCGCCACGTGACCATGTTGTCAATTGCGGGAATCATCGGCGCGGGGTTGTTCGTGGGTTCCGGACACGCCATCGCAGCGGCGGGGCCGGCGGTTTTGTTGGCGTATCTGTTTTCCGGCCTGTTGGTGGTGCTGGTCATGCGCATGCTGGGGGAAATGGCGGTGGCCCGACCGGACACCGGATCGTTTTCCACCTATGCCGATCAGGCCATCGGCCGCTGGGCCGGCTTCACCATCGGCTGGCTCTACTGGTGGTTCTGGGTGCTGGTCATTCCCATCGAGGCGCTGGCCGCCGGGCATGTCTTGAATCAGTGGTTTCCCCACGTCGATGCGTGGTTGTTTGCGCTGGTGTCGATCATCCTGCTGGTGATCACCAACCTGTTCAGTGTCGCCAAATACGGCGAGTTCGAATTCTGGTTCGCCATGGCCAAGGTCGTGGCGATCATCGGTTTCATCGGTGTGGGTTTTGCCGTGCTGATGGGCTGGATTCCCGAGCGTGAAGTCAGCGGCCTCAGCCGCTTGATGGAGGAACATGGCGGGTTCGCTCCCAATGGTTTGTCGGCGGTGGTCGGCGCGTTCATCACCATCATGTTCAGTTTCATCGGCACCGAGGCGGTGACCATCGCCGCTGCCGAATCGGACAACCCGGCACAGAACATCGCCAAAGCCACGCGTTCGGTGATCTGGCGCATCGGCGTGTTTTATCTGCTGTCGATCTTCGTGGTGATTTCCGTGGTGCCGTGGAACGATCCGCTTTTGGCGTCCGTCGGTTCCTATCAGCGCGCACTGGAACTGATGAACGTTCCCCACGCCAAATTCATGGTCGATGTGGTGGTGCTGATCGCCGTGGCCAGTTGCATGAACTCGTCGATCTATATCGCTTCGCGCATGCTGTTTTCACTGGGGCTTCGCGGCGATGCACCGCAGGCCTTGAAAGTGACTTCTGGCGCAGGCGTGCCGAGGGCGGCGGTGATTGCCAGCAGCGTCATCGGCGCCGGGGTGACACTGCTCAGCTACTTCATGCCCGCCGGCCTGTTTCAATTCCTGCTCGCCAGTTCCGGGGCCATTGCGCTGCTGGTGTACCTGGTGATCGCGGTTTCTCAACTGCGTATGCGCCGGATGCTGCTTCGGCAGAATGTCGAGCTGACCTTGCGCATGTGGCTGTTTCCGTGGCTCACGTATCTGGTGATGGCCTTCATCTGCGCCGCCCTCGCGGTGATGATGCTGACGCCGGAGCATCGTCTGGAAGTAACTTCGACCATTGGCCTGGCGCTGGCGATTTCCTTTATCGGGCTGGTGACCACGCGTCAGCATGGGCAGGCGAGTTCTTCTGTCCCAGTCAAACAAAACGCCCGAGGCAGTGCCTCGGGCGTATAGGAAGGATCGGGATTCAGATCAGGCGCAGGGTCACGTCGATGTTGCCGCGCGTGGCCTTGGAGTAAGGGCAGGTCTGGTGCGCGGCCTCCACCAGCGACTGGGCGACCGAAGGTTCCAGCCCCGGCAGGCTGACATTCAAGCGTGCCTGCAGGAAAAACGCGTCGCCGGTCTTGCCCAGATCGATTTCGGTTTCCACCGCCACATCCGCCGGTAGCCTGATCTTCAGCGCAGCTGCCGCCTTGCCCATGGCGCCGATGAAGCAGGCTGACCAGCCAGCCGCCAGCAGTTGTTCCGGGTTGGTGCCTCTGCCATTGGAGCCCGGTGGCGACAGTTTGACGTCCAGGTTGCCGTCGGAACTGCGCGAGGCGCCATCGCGTCCGCCGGTGGTGCGGGTCTTGCCGGTGTACAGCACGGTGTCGATTTGATTGATCATGAGAATGCCTGCCTGTGTGAGTGGTGGAGTCGGAGGTAAGGCTCCGATGGCCCACACTTTTGCATTGGCATGTACCGGGGATGTGTCGTGCAACGGGGGGTTATGTATCGCTGTGTAGCAATGCAGTTCAGCCTGATCGCTGAGAGCGCGTCAGCAGAATTCCGACGCCCACGCGTGGGTTGATCGCATTGAGCGGCATGTCCCAACCATGTACGACTGCGGGCGTCCGGGCCGCAGTGCAGTCCCGAACGTTGAGGACTGCACTGCGTGCAACGGCGAGGGCTCAGCCCTCCTGGCTTTCCGGGGCTACCACCCACACGCTGCATGGCATTTTGTAGAGCAGGTGCTCGACGGTGCTGCCGACCAGCCGGCCGATTCCCCGGTGGGCCACACGACCCATGACGATGAGATCGACGTCGTACGCATCGGCATAACTGGACAGAACCTTGGCCGGGTCGCCGAGGATCATGTGTTGATTCTCGGCGGGAATGTCATTGCGTTCAGCCAGATCACGGAAGGCCTCACCCTGGGCATCGAACAGCTTTTTGGCGGCATTCGAGGAAAAGAACGCCGAGGCGTTATCGAAGCCGAATTCTGCTGCGCCTATCGAGGACAGGTCGTGGGCGTAGATCACATCGAGTTGAGCGTTGCAGATGCTCGCCAGTTTGGCCGCTTCGCGCAGAATCCGGTCATTGAGCCCCACATAGCGGTCATCGCGATGGAACGGATCGACCGCCGCGACGATACGGCGCGGCAGAGCGTGCAGTACGTGGCTGACGAAGTGCAGCGGCACCGGGCATTCGCGCAGCAGGTGGACGTCAAGGGGAGTGAACATCAGGCGCGACAATGCTGATTCGTGCTCCAGCGCCTTGATCATGGCCGCCATCGGCTGCTCCTTGAGGTGAATGAGGATCTCCTTAAGCGGGTTTGCCACCCACACGACTTCCGTCGTCACGTGCACGCCGAGTTTGCGCAAAGGGCGGGCCTGATCCTCCAGCCATTGCCGATGCCGCTCGACATAGCCCACGCGCATCTGTTCCAGCGCCTGTTCATTGACCAGACCGGCAGTTGCCAGGCCCTCCAGATAATCGAATGCCACGATGTGCAGCGCGGCATCCGCGGCTTTGGCCAGTGCCGCCGCACGGTCGAACGCCGGGCTGTTTTCCATCAGGGGTGAGACGACGAGCATGAAGCGTGATTGCTCAGACATGGCAGATCTCCCGTAGGCAAATGCAGGAACGTCTGGACTCGAGAGCGACCGCGCACTCGGGCTGTACCGCTTAGTGCCTATCCTGCCGACGCTGGTGGGGAGGGCCTTGATTTTTGTCAACCCGGTGAGTGGCCGCCGATCTGGCCGGATCGGCGGTCAGGGGCGGACTGATCCACCGATTGTTGACCATTATCAATCTTTGCCGTGTCCCTCGGGCGCAGTCTGCTTTCAATGCTGACCCCACGTTCACGGCTGGCCCGGAGGATCGACGATGGCGACCATGAAAGCTGCAGTTTTCGTTGAAAAGAACCGTATCGTGCTCGAAGACAAGCCGATCCCCGAGGTCGGCCCGCTGGACGCTCTGATCCGCATCACCACCACGACCATCTGCGGCACCGACGTGCATATCCTGCGCGGTGAGTACCCCGTGGCCAAAGGGCTGACGATCGGCCATGAACCGGTGGGCATCATCGAGCGGCTGGGTTCGCAGGTGCGCGGTTTCGTCGAAGGGCAACGGGTGATTGCCGGGGCAATCACGCCGAGTGGGCAAAGTTACGCCTGCTTGTGCGGCTGCGGCTCCCAGGACGGCCCGGACACCCGGCACGGCTTCAAGGCCATCGGCGGCTGGAAGTTCGGCAACACGCTTGACGGCTGCCAGGCCGAGTACGTGCTGGTGCCGGACGCGCTGGCCAATCTGTGTCCGATTCCCGAGGGCCTGACGGACGAGCAGGTGCTGATGTGCCCGGACATCATGTCCACCGGATTTTCCGGGGCCGAGCGCGGCGAGATCAATATTGGCGATACCGTCGCGGTGTTCGCGCTGGGGCCTATCGGCCTGTGTGCCGTGGCAGGCGCGCGCCTCAAGGGCGCTACGCGAATCATTGGCGTTGACGCCGTGCCGCAGCGAATGGATGTCGCTCGTCGGCTGGGGGCAACCGACGTGATCAACTTCAAGGACGGCAACGTGGTCGAGCAGATCATGGCGCTGACCGACGGGCGTGGCGTCGATGTGTCCATCGAGGCCCTGGGCACCCAGGGCACTTTCGAATCGGCGTTGCGGGTGCTGCGGCCCGGCGGGCGGTTGTCCAGCCTCGGGGTGTATTCCAGCGACCTGCGCATTCCGCTCGACGCCTTTGCCGCCGGCCTCGGCGATTACAGCATCGTGTCCACCCTGTGTCCGGGCGGCAAGGAACGGATGCGCCGGTTGATGGCGGTGGTGCAGAGCGGGGCGGTGGATCTGTCGCCGCTGGTCACACATCGTTTCAAACTCGACGACATCGAGGCCGCCTACGAGCTGTTTGCCCATCAGCGCAACGGCGTGATGAAAGTCGCGATCACGCCTTGAATGTCCGGTTTGCGGAGACGTCCATGAAAATCGAGATTATCCAGAGACACAGCCCCGATGGCTGGGTGGTGCACATGGATCGGCTGCAAGTGCGCTTCAACAGCCTGGAGCAGGCCCGGGCATTCGTCGACCAGCTCCAGGCCCGAATCGACGCACCACATCCCTGGCCGCAGCCGGTGGTGCAAGGCTGGCGTCCCGATGGACGCCGCGCGGCCGTTGGCGGCAAGCGTTGACTGGTTGCGGCCAGCAGAGGCGGGCAGAGCGTGAATGAATCCCTCGACCTGGCGGGCGCGGCGGCCGCGCTGGGCATCGGTATGCTCATCGGACTGGAGCGCGAGCGGCACAAAGGTACCGACAGTACCCGCGATTTTGCAGGCATGCGGACTTTCGCCATCACCGCGTTGCTGGGGTATGTGGCGATGCAGGTCGGTGGCGCGTTGCTGCTGGGGATTGTGGCGCTCGGCCTGACCGCGCTGATCACCGTGGCGTACTGGCGAAGCCTGAGCGACGACCCGGGCGTCACCAGCGAAGTGGCTTTGCTCACGGTATTGCTGCTCGGCGCCTGGTGCGGTTCTGCTACAGGGTTGGCGGTGGCGACAGGCGTGGTGGTGGCGGGGTTGCTGGCGTACCGGGAAAAACTGCATGACTTTGCCAACAGCCAGTTGACCGAGACCGAAATGCGCGACGGTCTGGTCCTGCTGGTGGCGGCACTGGTCATCCTGCCGCTGGCGCCGGACCGCTACATCGGGCCTTATCACGCGATCAACCTGCGGACCCTCTGCACACTGACGGTATTGCTGATGCTGGTGGGGGCCATCGGGCACATCGCCGTGCGAATTCTGGGCAGTCGTTATGGCTATGCCATCAGTGCCATTGCCTCCGGTTTTGTTTCCAGTACCGTCACCATCGCGTCCATGGGGCAGCGCGTCGCCAGGGCGCCCGGGCAGGTGCGAACCTTCGCGGCGGCCGCCATCGTGTCCAACCTGGCCACGGTGATTCAGATGGCGCTGATTGTCGGTACCGTGGACCCCTCGCTGTTGCGCAGCCTGTGGGTACCGCTGGGCTGCGGGCTGGCGACCACCGCGTTGTATGGCGCATGCCTGATGTTTCCCGGGTCGCAAGGAGGTGCCGACGAACCCCTTGAGGGCGGGGGGGCGTTCAATCTCAAGCTCGCCGTGGTCGTGACGTTGACCATGACCGCCATCACGCTCGTGTCATCGGTAATGCTCAACTACCTTGGCCAGGTCGGGGTGATGCTGACCGCAGCCTTCAGCGGTTTTGCCGACGCGCATTCGTCCATCGCGTCCATCGCGTCTCTGGCCAGGGCCGGGCTGTTGCCCGTCGATGCCATCGTCCCGCCAGCGCTGATTGCCTTCAGCAGCAATTCGTTGAGCAAGTGCCTGGTGGCCTGGGTCAGCGGCGGCCGGCGGTTTGCTGCGTATGTCATTCCCGGCCAGCTTTTGCTGACGCTGGCCATGTGGGCGGGCACCTTGCTGCATTGAAGCGTGTCTGGAATCTACGGGTTTGCCCGGCAGAACAGCCAAAGCTGACAAAGATCAAATGGCTTGCGGCTGCATGGCTCAATCTGTACTGGTGTTCTTTCAGATGGCTGCATGCCGAGGTGTCCCATGTCACAGACTCAGCGTTTATTGTTGGTCGCTCCCCCCGCCATGACGCGCACACCGGCGTTCGAACGCGCCGGCGCACTGGCGCAGGTCATGCAGTTGCCGTTGCATATTGTCGCGTTCGATTACTTGCAGGCGCTGGCAGTGGCGGGGCTGTTTGCCGCCGAAGAAATCAGCGTGGCCCGGGAAAGTTATCTGCAGCGCCATCGCGATTGGCTCGCGGAGCAGGCTGCACACTTGGGCAAGCATGGTATCGAGGTCACCAGCGAGGTGCTCTGGGTGCAGCGCCCTTATGAGGAAATCCTGCATTTCGTCCATGAACAGTCGTTGGCGCTGATCATCAAGGATGCGCAGGAAGAGTCGGCCCTCAAGCGCGTGTTCTTCACCCCGCTGGACTGGCAGTTACTGCGCGATTGTCCGGTGCCGGTGCATCTGGTGACCAATGACCGCCACCCTCGGCCGCGCCATATCATGGTCATCGTCGATGTGCTGCGCAGCGAGGAGCAGGATCTGGTGTTCAACGATCAGATCATCGATGCGGCGGTGAAGCTGGCCGAGCAGTGTGGCGCCGACCTGGATCTGGTCCATGTGTATGACTGGGCTGCGGTGTACGCAACGGACATGGGTGTGGGCGCCTTGCCCTTGGCGACCGGGCTCTATGAATCCTTGGGTACGGCTCAACATGAAGCCTTCGCCGCGCTGGCGGAGCGTCACGGGGTTGAGGTGCAGCGGCGCCATTTCATCGAGGGCGCGCCAGTGCCGAACATTTGCGAGTTCGCCAGCCAACATGACACGGACGTGATCGTCATGGGCACCGTGCAGCACAATGGCTTGAACAAGTTATTGGGCACGACCGCCGAGCAACTCCTGCATCGCGCACCCTGCAGTGTGTTTGCGATCAAGCCGGGCGGGCAGTCGCAGAGCTGAAGCTGGATCACCCCGCGATGAACCGTTGGCCTGAACATCGCGGGGTGATTTTTTACAGGTGGAGACTATGGATCACCTGACTGCTGCTTTCGGGGTCATGGTGCGTCTCGAAACCCAGCTCTCTGGCCAGGTCGCGCATGGGTGCATTGCTGGACGCGTCCACCGAATACATCCGATGAAAACCGTTGCGGCGGGCAGCCTTGATCAGGTGTTCCATCAACAAGGTCCCCAGCCCCAGGTGCTGCCATTCATCGGCGACGGTCACGGCGCATTCACATTCGTGTTCGTCAGTGGCGGCATAGCGGCTGACGCCGATTTCGATGAGTTGGCCGTTTTCGTGCACCAGAGCGATGTAAGCCATGCGCTTTTTGTTATCGGTGTCCATCAACTGGTCGAGCATCGCCTTGCCCGGCTCGTTGATCTGCGCGAGAAAACGCATGTGCCGTGACTCGGGAGAGAGCCGCTTGATGAAGGCGTATTCGCGCTCGCGATCCTTTTGCGCCAATGGGCGGATCAGAATGTGGCGACCATCCTTGAGTGCTTCGATCCAGTATTGCCCGGACACCGCGGCATAGGCCGCAGCAGCGCGTTCGTTGTGGTCTTTGACAGTGAGCATGGGGTGGTCCTCCTGGCGCTTTTTCTCAGGTTGGCGCGGGGTGATGCACCTCGCGGTTGAGTCCTTTCTACGCCGCTGGCGCGACCGGAATCTGATCTGGATCAGAGACCGTCGATGTGTGGCGCTGATTTGCGCCTTTCTGATGTAAATCAACCCGGCCATGGGCATGGCAGGCGCAGTCTTGGCTCATTGGCATGGGTGAATATGTCCGAACCGAGGTGTGTGATGGGCCAATATCAACGTTTATTACTGATCGCCGACCCGAACCTGCATCCGTCTGCGGCGATGACACGCGCCGTGGCGCTGGCCAAGACGTGTGGCGCGGTATTGCATGTGCGAGCGTTTGCCGATCCCGTGCCGGTGGTGCATGTGTGGGAAGAGAAAACCGACGACGCCAGCTACCAGCGCTATTTGCGTCGCTATCGCCGCTGGGTCGCGGATGAAGAACAGCGTCTGGGCGACCTGGGCATCGAGGCCACCGTCGAGGTCGTGTTCACCACGCACCCGCTGGCGGACATCCTGCGCGCCGTCGAAGACCTCAAGCCGGATCTGCTGATCAAGGACGTCACCCTGGAACCGGCGCTCAAGCGCGTGTTCATCACGCCGCTCGATTGCCACTTGCTGCGCGAGTGCGCGGTGCCGGTGCACCTGGTGAATCAGGCGCGTTACGGGGTGCCGCACCGTGTGGTGGCCGCGGTCGATCCGTTTGATCCGGCCACGCAGATCAGCGGCCTGAACGACACCATCATTCAAACTGCCAATGCCCTGGCCTTGCAGTGCGATGCGCCGCTGCACCTGCTGTATGCCTACGATTTGTCGGCTGCGTTCAACGGCGACGCGCCGCTGGTCGGTGGCGGCTGGGGCGTGGATTTTGCCGAAGAGTTGCGCCAGGCGTTGCACATGGCTTTCGTCAGTCTGGCCGACCGTTATGGCGTGCCCCCGGAGCGCCGGCACTTTGTCATGGGGTTGCCGGTGCCGGTGATCAGCGAGTTTGTCGAACAGTATCAGGCCGATGTGGTGGTGATGGGCACCGTGCACCGGGTGGGTATCGACCGCTTGATCGGCAGCAACACCGAGCGGGCGCTGTACAGCGTGCCGGGCAGTATTCTCGCGGTGCGGCAAAGCATCAGGGGGTGAGCACGATGGCGCCGTTGAACCGGCCGCTGCGCAAACAGGCCAGGGCCTGATTGGCGTCATCCAGCGCAAACCGGGTGATGTCGCAGTGCACCGGCGTGTGTTGCAGTTCGGTGAAAAACGCGGTGCCGTCCTCACGGGTCAGGTTGGCTACCGAGCGCAGGCTGCGTTCGCCCCAGAGCAGACGATAGGGGAAGGCGGGAATGTCGCTCATGTGGATACCGGCGCAGATCACGCAGCCTCCCTTGACCGTTGCCGAGAGCGCCATAGGCACCAGCGCACCGACCGGGGCGAAAATCAGGCCGGCATCCAGCGGATGGGGCGGCAGTTGATCCGAACCACCGGCCCATACGGCCCCCAGCGTGCGGGCATAGGCCTGGCTTTCGTGATCCTCGGGCCGGGTGAAGGCGTACACCTGTTGGTGGCGACCCCGGGCGATCTGGATCGCCAGGTGGGCTGCCGCGCCAAACCCGTACAGCCCCAGGTGTCGGGCGTCACGGGCCATTTGCAACGCACGAAAGCCGATCAGCCCGGCACACAGCAGTGGCGCGGCCTGCTGGTCGCTCAGTGTATCGGGAATCGGGAAGCAGAATCGCGAGTCGGCAACGGTGTACTCGGCGTAGCCGCCGTCCAGTTGACAGCCGGTGAACTGCGCCTGATCGCAGAGGTTTTCCCGGCCCGAGCGACAGAACGAGCATTCGCCACAGGTCCAGCCCAGCCAGGGAACACCGACCCGTCGCCCGATCCACTCCGGGGCGACGTCGCCGCCCACGGCGGTGACTTCACCGACGATTTCGTGCCCTGGCACCCGTGGCAACACCGCTTGCGGCAGTTCGCCGTCGAGCAGGTGCAAATCAGTGCGGCACACGCCGCAGGCCAGGACTTTGATCAGCAGTTGCCGTGCGCCGGGCACCGGGACCGGACGATCTTCCCGTTGCAGCGGCTGTCCGGGCGAATGCAGAACCATGGCGCGCACAGGCAGGCTCCAGATTTGACGGGATCAGCACAAGGTAGGGCGATGGCAACCGGCGATCATCTGTTTTAGCCCTTCCAGATTGTGGATTTTCACGTCGCGCCCGGAGATTTCCACCAGGCCCTGATCGCGCAGGTGCGCGATGCCCCGGCAGATGGTTTCCAGGCGCAATCCCAGGTACGAGCCGATTTCCTCGCGGCGCATTTTCAGTACGAAGTTTTTCGCCGAGTAGCCGCGCTGGTTCAAGCGTTGCGACAGGTTCAGCAGGAAGGCCGCGAGGCGTTCGTCGGAGTTCATCGTACCGAGCAACATGAGCATGTCGTGGTCGCGCACGATTTCCCGGCTCAGCAGCTTGGTCAGGTTGTGCTGCAGCGAGGGCAGTTGCTGCGCCAGTTTTTCCAGATGGGTGAAATGGATCGGGCAGACTTCGCTGTCTTCCAGCGCGAAGGCGTTACAGGCGTGCGCGTCAGTGCTGATGGCGTCCAGGCCGAGCATTTCTCCCGGCATTTGAAACCCGGTGACCTGTTCGCGCCCGTCGACGGACAGCACGTTGGTCTTGAATGACCCCAGGCGAACGGCATACAGGGATCGCAGCGGATCACCCTCGCGATAAAGTGCCGCGCCTTTCCTGACCTTGAAACGCTGCACGATCAGCGCATCCAGCCGCTCTACCTCTTGCCCGGACAGGCCGATCGGCAAACACAGTTCCAACACACTGCAGTTGGAGCAGGCAGACTTGAGCTGACGAAATTGCAGTGGTTTTGTATCGGGCATGAATGTGATCCCCATCACGTTGTGTTGTAAGCATAGTCGCCAGGCTCTCGTCGGCACTCAAACCGGCGTCGGCAAAGGTAAAAAACGACCAATGGAATATGTCACCCATCATCTACAGCGCTTGCGGACAGGTGACCCAATGACCGTTTTCGCAGAGGGCGACGCTTGATCTAGATCAAGTCTTGCGGGTTTCAGGTCTCCAGAATCGATGAACAGTTGTTGAACGGCCACGGCGGGCAATCTCATGAGCGAGTTTCTCAGTGCAGAGCAAGTGGAAGGTCTGGACGCTTACTGGCGGGCGAGTAATTACCTGGCCGTCGGGCAGATTTACCTCAAGGACAACCCGTTGCTCGCGATGCCGCTGCGTCGCAGCCATATCAAGCCGCGTTTGTTGGGACACTGGGGGACGACACCGGGGCTGAACCTGATCTACACCCATCTCAACCGGTTGATCACCACCTATGACCTGAACATGCTGTTCGTTGCCGGCCCCGGTCATGGCGGGCCGGCGGTGGTGGCGCAGACGTATCTGGAAGGCACTTACACCGAGGTCTGTCCGACGGTCGAGCGCAATGCCAATGGCCTGTTGCGTCTGTTTCGGCAGTTTTCCTGGCCGTATGGCCTCTCCAGCCATGTGTCGGCGCAGATTCCCGGTTCCATCCACGAAGGCGGTGAACTCGGTTACAGCCTGGCGCACGCCTATGGTGCAGCGTTCGACAACCCTGATCTGATCGTCGCGTGCGTGATCGGCGACGGCGAAGCTGAAACCGGTACGCTGGCCGCCAGCTGGCATTCAAACAAGTTTCTCAACCCGGTGCGTGACGGGGCGGTGCTGCCGATCCTGCACCTCAATGGCTACAAGATCGCCAACCCCACGGTGCTGTCCCGAATCCCCGAGGACGAACTGTCGGCGCTGATGCGCGGCTATGGCTACGATCCGTACTTCGTCGAAGGCGATGATCCGATGCAGGTGCATCAGGTGCTGGCGCAGACCCTGGATACGATGCTGCTGAAGATTCGCCGGATCCAGCGTGACGCGCGTCGGCGGCCGGCCCATGCCGTGGCGCACAGACCCGTCTGGCCGGTGCTGATATTGCGCACGCCCAAGGGCTGGACCGGGCCACAGTTTGTCGATGGTCACCGCGTCGAAGGCACCTGGCGTGCGCATCAGGTGCCGCTGGCCGACTTCAGCCAGCCGGTTCACCTGCAACAGCTGGAAGCGTGGTTGAGCAGTTATCGTCCCGAAGAGCTGTTTGACGCCCAGGGGACGCTGATGCCGGAGATCGCGGCGCTCGCGCCCACGGGCCATCGGCGCATGAGCGCCAATCCCCACGGGAATGGCGGGCTGTTGCTGCGGCCACTGGATTTGCCCCGGTTTGCCGACTTCGCCGTACCGCTCGACACCCCCGGCAGTGTACGTGCCGAGGCCACGCGGGTACTGGGGACGTACCTGCGCGAGGTGATGAAGAACAGCCTGGCGACCCGCAATTTTCGCTTGTTCGGCCCAGATGAAACCGCCTCCAATCGTCTCGATGCGGTGTACGAAGTCACCGGCAAGACCTGGCTTGATCCGCTGGAGCCTGACGATTTGAACCTGAGTGCCGATGGCCGGGTCATGGAAATACTCAGCGAGCAGGTGTGCGAGGGCTGGCTGGAGGGTTATCTGCTGACCGGCCGCCACGGCTTGCTGTCCTGCTATGAGGCGTTCATCCATATCGTCGATTCGATGGTCAATCAGCACGCCAAGTGGCTCAAGACCGCTGCCGAAGTACCGTGGCGCAAACCGGTGGCGTCGCTCAACTATCTGCTCACCTCCCATGTGTGGCGCCAGGACCACAACGGTTTTTCGCATCAGGACCCGGGGTTCATCGATCTGCTGGCGAACAAAAAGTCCGACATCGCGCGGATCTACCTGCCGCCGGACGCCAATTGCCTGCTGTCGGTGGCCGACCATTGCCTGCGCAGCCGCCATTACATCAACGTCATAGTGGCCGGCAAACAACCGGAATGGCAGTGGCTGGACATCGACGCGGCGCAACGCCATTGCCAGGCCGGTATCGGTCGCTGGGCCTGGGCCTGCCGCGACGACCAGGCACCGGACGTGGTCATGGCCTGCGCCGGAGACGTACCGACCCTGGAAACCCTGGCCGCGGTGACCCTGTTGCGCGACTGCGTGCCGGACCTGCGGGTGCGGGTGATCAATGTCGTGGACCTGATGGTGCTGCAACCGTCGTATCAGCATCCTCACGGCTTGTCGGACAGTGCATTCGACACGTTGTTTACCGTCGACAAACCGGTGATCTTCGCCTTCCACGGTTACCCGGCACTGGTTCACCGGTTGCTCTATAAACGTGCCAGTCATGACAATTTCCATGTCCGTGGCTTCAAGGAGGAGGGCGCGACCACCACCCCGTTCGACATGGCCGTGATCAACAGTCTGGATCGCTATCGGTTGATGCTCGATGTGTTCGAGCGCGTGCCGCGGTTGCAGGACCAGGTACATGAAGCACGGGCGCGCTACTGGTCGCAAATGGAGCGGCACAAGCTCTATCTCATCGAGCATGGCGAGGACCTGCCCGAGGTGCGTAACTGGCAGTGGACGCCTCCGTCATCCCCGTGAGCGGCTACTTGCTCTTCCAGTATTTCTGCATTTCGAGGAACAGAAACGAGGCGGTCCAGGTAATGAGGACCAGACCGGTCAGCGCCTCCAGGCCGGTCAGGTATTTGAGGTGGCCGACCGGGGAAATGTCACCGAAACCGATGGTCGTGTAGGTGGTGAAGGAGAAGTACACGCAGTCCATGAAGGTGCCGTCGAAGTTGCCTGTCAGATAGCCCCATTTACCGGAATGCGCCATCAGGTAATACGCCAGGGCAAATGCCCAGACTTCAATGGCATGGGCCAGCAGGCTGCCAAACACGCCGACGACAATCCTGAATCGGCGCCACAGTTTCAGGCGCGGCAACCAATCGTTCAGACGCAGCAAGCATTCGTAGTGAATGACTACGGCGACGATCACCACCAGCGTGTTGATCAGCGTGACTGCCAGCATTGACCAGCCTCCCGGTTCAGGACGGTGCCGTGTCAGTCCGCACAGGTTGCGCAACCGGCTGCAGGGGCCGTAGCGGGGCGAATTCCTCGGGGGTCAGGGTTTCCTTTTGCAGCAAGAGGCGGGCGCCGGCATCCAGGTCGGGCCGCAACCTTTCGAGCAGCGCTTTGGCGCGCTGCCAGGCTTCGTCCAGCAGGGCGCGAATGGCCAAGTCGATTTCCCGCGCGGTCTGTTCCGAATAGTCTTTTTCGCCGGGCCCCGGCACGCGTTCGCCGAGCCAGGTCGCGTTGCGCCGCTCCAGAACGGCCTGGCCGAGTTCGCGGCTCATGCCAAAGCGGGTGACCAACTGCCGGGCGATGTCCGTGGCGTGGGTCAGGTCATCGGCGGCGCCGGTGGAAATCTCCCCGATCACGAGGAATTCCGCAGCCCGTCCTGCCATCAGCACGACCATGCGGTCCTTGAGCATCTGGCAACTGATCAGAAAGCGGTCTTCGGTCGGTCGCTGCAAGGTATACCCGAGTGAGCCGATAGCGCGTGGCACGATCGAGACTTTGTGTACCGGATCCATGGCCGGCAAATGGCTGGCGGCCAGCGCGTGGCCCATTTCGTGATAAGCCACTACCCGGCGTTCCTCAGGGCGCAGCACACTGCTTTTGCGCTCGACGCCGGCAATCAGCCGTTCCACGGCGGCGGTGAAGTCGACGATGTCGACCTCGTCGGCGCCGCGCCGCGTCGCGACAATGGCCGCCTCGTTCACCAGGTTTGCCAGATCCGCGCCGGTGAAACCGGTGGTGATGTCGGCGATACGCTCGCTATCGATGTTCGGTGCCACGGTGATTTTCTGCAGGTGTACCTTGAGAATCGCCTGTCGGCCCTTGCGGTCCGGGCGGTCGATCAGCACTTGCCGGTCGATTCGCCCTGCGCGCAACAGCGCCGGATCGAGAACCTCCGGCCGATTGGTTGCAGCCAGAAGCACCACGCCTTCCCGAGGATCGAAACCATCCAGCTCCGAGAGCAGTTGATTGAGGGTCTGCTCCTTTTCGTCATTGCCACCGAACGCACCGGCGCCGCGCATCTTGCCCAGCGCATCCAGTTCATCGATGAAGATGATGCACGGCGCGGCCTGGCGTGCCTGCTCGAACAGATCGTGGACCCGCGCGGCACCGACGCCGACGAACATCTCCACGAACTCAGAACCGGAGATCGAGAAAAACGGTACGCCAGCCTCGCCGGCAATGGCTTTGGCCACCAGCGTCTTGCCGGTACCGGGTGGACCGACCAGCAGCGTACCCTTGGGAACGTGCGCGCCGAGGCGGGCATAACGGGCCTTGTCCTTCAGGAACGAAACGATCTCCATCAGTTCGAGCTTGGCTTCCTCGATCCCGGCAACGTCGGCGAAGGTGACGCCGGTATCCCGCTCGACAAACACTTTGGCCCGGGATTTTCCGATATTCATCAGGCCGCCCAGCCCCTGTTTTTCAGCGAAACCGCGCAACGCAAAGTGCCAGACCACCATGATCAGGATCAGTGGCATCAACCAGCCCAGCAGCCCGCTGAGCAGGGTGTTCTCATTGACGCCGCTGAACGTCACCCCCGAATGCACCAGGTCCGTGGCCAGCGTCGAATCCACCCGCACCGTGGTGAACAGTTCACGGCCATCGACGGGTTCGCGCAACTTGCCGCTGATCTGGTCTTTCTCGACCCGCAGATCACTGACCTTTTGCTCGTTCACCAACTGCAGGAACTGACTGTACGGAATGTTTTGCACGGCATGGCGTTCGGCGAACAGAAACTGCACAAGGGCCAGCACCACAAAAGCGATCAGGAAATACGACAGGTTCCACGGGTGATTGTTTTTCATGGTCATGGCTCGACGAGGAGGTTTATGCCAGCAGCAGATGGTCCTCGACCCGACTGACGCCGGGCACCGACCAGGCGGCGCGCTCGGCGATCTGCCGTTCACGCCACAGGTGAACCCGGCCTTCAAGCGTCACCACATCGCCTTCGACCTTGACGCGAATATCCTTGGCTTCGACTTCGGCATTGCGTTTGAGCGCGGCTTCGATGCGTTGCTGGATATCGAAGACGTCCAGTCGCGGACGCAGGGTCAGGCAATTGTTCACGGCGGTGACGCCCGTGAGCTTGCGTACCGAGCGCTCGACGGTTTCCTTCTGGTATTGCCAGTCGACTTCGCCTTCCAGCGTGATCCGCCCGCCCTGCACGATGACCTTGATATCGCCCTCGGGTACGTCGGAACTCCAGTGGATGATTTTCAACGCGCGGCTGGCGATGGTGTCGTCTGCGGTACCGGCATTT
Organism: Pseudomonas fluorescens; assembly: GCF_012974785.1. Lineage (GTDB taxonomy): Bacteria > Pseudomonadota > Gammaproteobacteria > Pseudomonadales > Pseudomonadaceae > Aquipseudomonas > Aquipseudomonas fluorescens_BT. The sequence goes on from NZ_CP027561.1 coordinate 2,806,908, forward strand.
CTCTCGAGCCTGACTTCGATTTCTTCGGCCAGCGCACGTACGCCCCTGACCCGTTTTACCGCACGTTCTGCGCTGACTTTCTGAGCGTAGCTTTTGACATGCCCCGTCAACGTGACCACGCCATCCTCCACGGACACACCAATGTTGGCAGCGTCGATTTCAGGCTGGAATTCGAGTTCCTCCAGAATGCATTTGCGCAGGCTCAAGTCGTTCATGACGGTCTCCTCGTGGCGATGTGAGAGGGCAGGGAACAGGTGCCCAGTGTTTTTTTTCTACGCCTGAGCGACAAAATTTCGTTGAGGAATATCAACAATGGCTGTTCGGGCTGCAGCGGCCGCAAGCGAGCGATTTGTTTGACAAAGATCAGAGCCGGCGGCGGCCAACGCCAGATACTCAAACCGACACGATCTTCAGCATTGATCCATCGAGGAGAAAACCATGAACAGGCGCTTGGTCATTGTCGTGCTCGGTGTGCTGGTGGCGGCGACTGGCGGTTGCGGTCATCGCCAGACCGAAGAGTTCGACGCTCGACTGGAGTCCGCCGAGGACAATGCCGCAACCGCCAGGCTTCGGGCCGATGAGGCGTTGCTCAAGGCAGAGCAGGCGCAGCGAGCGGCGCAAGAGGCGTATGAGCGCGCAAGACGCATAGCCGAAAAAGCGGCACGCAAGTAATCGAGATCATCCGTGAGTCGGAACAGGGACGTGAGGCTGGCAGGGACCGGCCAGGCATTGCCGGAGAAAGTGATGCTCAAACTCAAACGTATTTTGTTGATTGCTCCCCCCGAGATGAACCGTTCACCGGCCTTCGAGCGGGCTCAGGCGCTGGCCAGGGCAACCGGAGCGCTTTTGCACATCGTGGCATTCGATTATGTCCAGGCGCTGGCGGTGGCGGGGCTCTTTGACCCGAATGCGATGGCGCAGGCACGGGAGGGCTACCTGCAAGTGCATCGGCAGTGGCTGGAACAGCAAGCGCGATTTCAGCGCAGCGCCCGACTGCCCGTCAGCACCGAAGTGGTGTGGGCCAGGACCACGCCCGCCCATGTGCTCGAATACATCAATGACTTCCATGCCGATCTGGTGATCAAGGACATGCACTATGTGCCGGCACTCGAGCGTGCCTTTCACCGGCCGCTGGACTGGGTATTGCTGCGCGATTGCCCGGCTCATCTGCACCTGGTGAGCGAAAACGCGAACTCCATGCCTGCGAAAATACTGGCAGCCGTCGACCTTTCTCATCTGGAAGAGCTGACCCAGGGCCTCAATGACCGGATTCTCGATCTGGCTACCACCCTGGCGGACGCAACCGGGGCGACGTTGCACCTGTTGAATGTCTGTAACTGGTCGGTGCTGGGGGACGCTGCGATGAGTGTGCCGACATTGAGTCTGGACCACAGCTTGTGCGAGGCGATCACCGATACCCAGCAAGAGGCATTCGATGCGCTTGCCGAACGCTACGCCATCGGCAAACCGTGCCGGCATCAACTGACCGGCATTCCCCACAAGGTGATCGAACTGTTCGCCCGCCAGAACGCTTTCGACATGCTGGTGCTGGGTTCGGCCTATCACCGCGATGTCGATGGTTCTGTCGGCAGTACGGTCGAAACGTTGACGAACCGGGCACCGTGCAGCCTGATGATCGTCAAACCCACGTCCGGTTTCGACTGATGGCAGCGCCAGTCAGGGGAGCAGTTGATAAAAATCAAAGGGCAGCGAGGCAAAAAGAGCGATCAATGACGCTCTTGTCGAGGCTGGGGAATTGGCCATGCGAATCACTTTTCTGGGTGCGGCCGGCACCGTCACCGGTAGCAAGTATCTGCTGGATCACAGGGATCGGCATGTATTGATCGACTGCGGCCTGTTTCAGGGCTACAAGCAATTGCGTCTGCACAACCGGGACCCTTTTCAGTTACCTGTGCAGGATCTGGACGCGATTGTCCTGACCCATGCCCATCTCGATCACAGCGGCTACCTGCCGGTACTGGTGCGCAACGGCTATCGAGGGCCGATCTATGCGACAGAGGCGACCTGTGAGCTGGTGAAAATCCTCTTGCTTGACAGCGGCCGCCTGCAGGAAGAGGAGGCCGGTTTCGCCAATCGGCACGGTTTCTCCAAACACTCGCCGGCATTGCCGCTGTACACCGAGCAGGACGCCGAGCAGACGTTGAAACTGTTGCACCCGATCGAGTGGCACCATCGGGTCGAAATCGTCCCTGGCCTGAGCGTCCTGTTGCGCGGGGCCGGTCATATTCTGGGGGCCAGCACCGTGGAAGTGGTCGCTGACGGGGTGACACTGGTGTGTTCCGGCGATCTCGGGCGCCCTGAAGACCCGTTGATGTTTGCCCCTGAAACCATCGAGCAGGCGGATTATCTGCTGGTGGAATCGACCTACGGTGATCGCAAGCATCCAGACGAGGACCCGGAGCACCAATTAGCCGACGTGATCAATCGTACGGCGCTGCGTCACGGTATTACCCTGGTGCCTTCATTTGCGGTGGGCCGGGCGCAATTGTTGATGTACCACTTGTACCGCCTCAAGCAGCAGCATGCGATCCCCGATCTGCCGATCTATCTCAACAGCCCGATGGCTACGGATGTCACGCGTTTGTACCAGCGCTTTCGCAGCGAACACCGGTTGTCGCCGCAAAGCTGCGAAGGGATGTGCAGCGGGACGCATTTTGTGCGTTCGACCGACGAGTCGATCGAACTGGACAGGCAGCGCACGCCGGCGGTGATCATCGCTGCCAGCGGCATGGCCACGGGCGGGCGGGTGCTGCACCACCTCAAGGCGTTGGCACCCAACCCGTCGAACTCGCTGCTGATGCCGGGCTTTCAGGCGGGTGGTACCCGTGGTGCACAGATCGTGGCAGGAGCCCCTTCGGTGCGCATTCACGGCCAGGAGGTCCCGATCCGTGCCGAGGTGGTGCCGATGCAGACCCTGTCGGCGCATGCCGATGCCGATGAAATCATGCAATGGCTGCGCGGCTTCAAGCGCCCGCCGAAACACACCTTCGTGGTACACGGCGAACCCAATGCATCGGACGTACTGCGCCGGCGCATCAGTCTGGAGCTGGGCTGGTCGGTGTCGGTGCCGGAGTACCGCGACAGCGTCGAACTGGCCGCTGTCGGTGATACGCCAGACAAGGCCTGACGGGCAGACGAAACCGTTACGCGAATGAATGCGCAGGGGCACGGCATGGCGTTAAAACCGCCCGTTTCAGAGATCCACCGGCGGCCTGCACTGGAACTTGACCGGCATTACAGCCGGTCGGCCCTGTGGCTGACCTGGCTGCTGGGCGCCGCGATGTTTGCGACGGTGGTAGCGGTTGCTCTGCATTTTACCGATGTCGAGTCCTTCAGCCGCTTGCTGACGCAGGCGCAGCCGCAATGGCTCATCGTTGCTTTCGTTCTGCAGGCCCTGACATACGTTGCCCAGGGCCAGGTGTTTCGCGTAGTGCTCAAGGCCGCAGGCCAGGACCTGTCCCTGTGGGTCGCGGGCAAGCTCAGCGTGATGAAGCTGTTTGTCGACCAGGCGCTGCCATCCTCCGGGATCAGCGGGGCGTTCGCTGTCGTGGCCTCGTTTGTTCGTCTGGGCTTTGCCAGGCCGGTGGTGCTGGCGTGTCTGGTACTGGACCTGTCGGGGTATTTTCTGGCCTATGCCTTGTCAGTGGGCCTGGCGTTGCCGGTCATCATTGTTCAGGGGCACGGCACGACGGCCGTGCTGACCACCTGCGTGATCTTCGTCGCATTCAGCCTGCTGCTGGCGATTGTCACTCCGGGTCTGGCGGGTAATGCACGACTGACGACACATGTGCCCGGCCAACGGTTGGCGATCGTTGCCAGAAGCCTTGCCTTGCTGACCGGCGCGGACCGGCGCCTGGTGCGCAACCACCTTCTGCTGTTGCGCATCACCTTGCTGGAACTGGCAATCATCCTTCTGGACAGCACAACCCTGTGGGTTCTGGTGCGCTCGCTGGGTGTTTCGGCACCGCCTCTGGGCCTGTTTGCAGGCTTCATGCTCGCCAGCGTCTTGCGCAGTATCGGCATCGTGCCGGGAGGCCTTGGGGCGTTCGAGGCGGCTGCCGTCGTCACCATGCACTGGGCCGGTATCGATGTAGCGGTGGCGCTTTCTGCGACCTTGCTGTTTCGCGGCCTGACGTTCTGGTTGCCGATGCTTCCCGGTCTTTGGCTGGCGCACCGGGAATGGCATTCCTCCGCCCACGGGCACGGCCCTGCGGCCAACACGGATTACTGGAGTCCGGCGGTCAGTCAATTGTTCAGTACCTTGCACAGTGGGCCGGCAGGATTGAGTCACGCTCAAGCCAGGGCACGACGGCGTCGAGCCCCGACCCCAATCAAGGATCGACCCCAAGGACTGGGCAGGCTGGTACTGGAGCAGATGCGCACGCCGTTGGTATTGATTCTGATCGCCGGCGCCGGTATTGCCGTGTGGGTGGGGGACTGGCTGGATGCGGCAATCGTCGGGTGCATTGTGCTGATCAGCGCGGTGCTCAGTGCCTGGTACGAGAATCGTGCCAGCCGGGCGGTTGAGCAGTTGCGCAGCAAGATTGCCTTGCGCGCGACCGTGCGGCGAGAAGGTCACTTGCTGGATGTGGCCGCCAGCGATGTGGTGCCCGGGGACATTCTGGTGCTCAGCGCCGGCAGCCTGATCGCGGCCGACGGTCGTATCCTGCAGGCACTCGATTGTTTCATCGGCGAGAGCCTGCTGACCGGCGAAACCTACCCGGTGGAGAAAGCACCGGGGGACTGCGCCCCGGAAGCCACCCTCGCGCAGCGTCACAACTGTGTGTTCATGGGCACCTCGGTGCGCAGCGGTTCGGCCGAAGTCCTGGTGACCCGCTACGGCCAGGACAGTGAGATCGGTCATATCGCCAGAACCCTGGCGTTACGCCCTCCGGAAACGGAGTTCGAGCGAGGCCTGCGGCACTTTGGCGGCCTGCTGCTGCGCGTGATGCTGGTGATCACCATCGTGGTGTTCGGCATCAACATCCTGCTGCATCGTCCACCCCTCGACACGCTGATGTTTGCGATTGCTCTGTCCATCGGACTGTCGCCGGAACTGTTGCCGGCGATCCTCAGTATCACCCTGGCCAAAGGTGCGCAGCGCATGGCCGGCAAGGGCGTGATCGTGCGTCACCTCAATGCCATTGAAAATCTCGGGACCATCGACATTCTGTGTACCGACAAGACCGGAACCCTGACCCGTGGGGTGGTTGTTCTGGACGCAGCGATGGATGTCGAAGGCATCGCGGCACCGAGCGTTCTGCAACTGGCAGTGCTCAACGCGAGCCTGCAGACCGGCATGCGCAATGCCATGGACGATGCCATCACCCTGGCGGGCAAAGACCTGGGGACGGACGACGGGGTGCGGAAAATCGATGAAATCCCTTATGACTTCGTGCGCAAGCGCCTGAGTGTGGTGGTCAGCCAGAAGTCGCCGGCTCCCCGCTTGATGATCACCAAGGGAGCGTTGGACAACGTGTTGCAAGTCTGTACCCATGTGCGGCGTGGGGGCCAGAGCCTGGCACTGGACAGCGCTGAACGGGCACTGATCGCGCAACGCTTCGGCGAGTGGAGCGAGCAGGGCTTCCGCGTCCTGGGACTTGCCACGCGTGAGCTGCCGGAACAGATGCACTATGGCCGCGAGGATGAGCGAGACATGAGCTTTCGCGGTTTCCTGTTGTTCTTTGATCCGCCGGAACCGGGCGTCACGGAAACCATCGCCACCCTCGACAGGCTCGGCGTGCAGGTGAAAATCATCAGCGGCGACAACCACCTGGTGGTGCGGCATGTCGGCCGGGCTGTCGGTCTGCCTGTGGAGCGCATCATGACCGGCGCCGAGCTGGCGGCGATGAAGGATGAGGCGCTGATGCACCTGGCAGCGCGCACGACCCTGTTCGCCGAAGTCGACCCCAATCAGAAGGAGCGCATCATCCGCGCTCTGCAGAAGACCGGTCATGTGGTGGGGTACATGGGCGACGGAATCAACGATGCCCCGGCGCTGCAAGTGGCGGACATCGGGATCTCCGTGGACAACGCTGCCGACGTGGCCAAGCAGGCCGCCGACTTCGTGCTGCTGGAACATGATCTGGACGTGCTGCGTGAGGGCATCGAAGAGGGGCGGCACACGTTTGCCAACACCTTGAAGTACATTTCCATCGTTTCCAGCGCCAACTTCGGCAACATGATCAGCATGGCCCTCGCATCGCTGGCGTTGCCCTTTCTGCCGCTGCTCGCCAAGCAGATCCTGCTCAACAACTTCCTGGCGGACATCCCCTCCATGGGTATCGCCAGCGATAACGTTGACCGGGAATGGCAAAGTACCCCGCATCGCTGGGACATCAATCAGATCCGCAATTTCATGGTGGTCTTCGGGCTGGTGAGCTCGTTGTTCGACCTCATGACGTTCGCGGCTTTGTACCTGCTGTCACAGATGGTGCCCGAGGTTTTTCGCAGCGGCTGGTTCGTGGAGTCGCTGCTGACCCAGCTGCTGACGATTTTCATTGTGCGCACCTACAAACCGTTCTATCGCAGTCGCCCGGCGACGCTACTGATGGTCAGTGCCTTGGCGGTGGGGCTGCTGGCCATCGGACTGCCGTACAGTCCGATGGCCGCTTCGCTGGGGTTGGCGCCCTTGCCGTTGCCGATCCTGGCATCAGTGCTGGCGATCAGTCTGCTGTACACGATATGCGCCGAAGGCGCGAAGCGTGTGTTCTATCACCGCCAACGATCACCACAGCGCTGCGCGAGGGGCGGTGCGGTCATCGGTTGACCCCTGCAGATTGAAGCTCGTGAGCACCTTTGGGTGTGCACCTCGATCCGCCAGCGTTGACGTCATCGCCGTCAGCGAGTGGCACCGTGGCGCACGACCTCTACCGACTCGAAGGGCGGCACATTGCATTCGACACCGTCTGAAGCGGTAACTTGCAGGTTGTCGGTGTAGCGCTTGACCACGAGTCGCCTGCTGGTACAGGCACTTGACATAAATCAACGTCAAGGCCGCCTTCACGGTGGATTCTGAAATCCATACAGGTGCCTGGTCACCGGACAGCAAGCGGTTCGTTCAGGGTGGCGGGCAGCGACAAGCAAGCTTCGTGGAGTCCGATCATGAGCCAGTATCAACGATTATTGCTGATCATCAACCCGGCCCTGCGCCAGTCCAAAGCCCTGGATCATGCCGCCGCGCTGGCCAAGGCCAGTGGTGCCAGCCTGCACGTCGCCGCCTTGATCCCAACCTGGAAGCTCTTGTCGCTACTCGAAGAAGGCGATCGGGAAAAAGCACGCAAAGAGTACCTGCAAGACCAGCGCAACTGGCTCGAATACCACACCGGTCACCTGCGCAGCTGGGGGCTTGAGGTAACGGCGGAGGCGAAATGGGCCGATGACCTGCAGCAAGACATTCTCGATTATGTCGCGGAAATGCAGCCCGACCTGTTGATCAAGCAGGTGCAACGCGAGCCCGCGCTCAAGCGCGGTTTCTTTACCCCACTGGACTGGCGTCTGTTGCGTCATTGTCCGGTACCGGTGTACCTGCCTGGCGAAGGTGATCATCCTTTGCCGCGCAAGGTAGTGGCAGCGGTCGATGTGGCCGACACCCTGGAACAGGAGGACGGGCTCAATGAGCGAATCATCCAGCAGGCGTCCAGCTTGGCTATCCAGTGTCAGGCCGAGTTGCACCTGGTGTATGCCTGCGACGCATCTGCGCTGTTCCTGGGGGATATGGGCGGCGGGGGCCTGACCCTCCCGGATCTCTACAGTCAGTTGCGCCAAGGCCATGAAAAATCCTTCCTCGACCTGGCTGGTCGGTATGGCGTGCCGGCTGACCGCCGGCATTTCATCGAGGGGCATCCCGTGGCCGTGCTGCAAGCGTTCGCCGATGAGCGAGAGATGGACGTGATTGTGATGGGCAGAGTCGAGCGCCACGGCATGGACAAACTGTTGGGCAGCACCACCGAGCATGTCCTGTACCAGGTGACGTGCAGCATCCTGGCCGTTTAGCGCGGTCATGAATCGCCATTGTTCAGCTTCCTTCTTCAACTTCCCAGGAGGTTAACGTGATCCACAGTCCCTCACTGCAAACGACCTTGCCTAACCGCGCCGAAGCCGGTCGGCGCTTGGTCGAACCCTTGCTCAAATACGCTGACAGGCCTGAGGTAATCATCCTGGCCTTGCCCCGTGGCGGTGTCCCAGTGGCTTATGAAGTCGCCATCGCCCTGCGTGTGCGGCTGGACCTGATACTGGTACGCAAGCTCGGCGTCCCTTCGCACCCCGAATACGCCATGGGCGCCATAGCCAGTGGCGGTGTACAAATCCTCAACGAGGATGCGCTGCGGGCGCACCCGATCGATCGAGCCGGTTTCGAGGCGGTGGTCGCCAGGGAAGCGCAGGAGCTGTCGCGACGTGAAAAAGCGTATCGGGGAACCCGCCCGCCACCGAAAGTAAAGGGCCAGGTGGTCATCCTGATCGACGACGGTCTTGCCACAGGTTCTTCGATGATGGCTGCGATCCAGGCGGTAAAGATGCAGGCGCCGGAGCGCGTCATCGTTGCGGTACCGGTTGCTCCTCGGGAAACAGTCGAGGATTTATCGATGCAAGTGGACGAAGTGATCTGTCCGCTCATTCCTGACTGGATGATGTCGATCGGCTACTGGTATCTGGATTTTCCCCAGACCTCGGACGAAGAAGTCATCGATCTCTTGCAACGCGCTTGGGAGCGAAAATTGCCGAGCGTTTCCTGCACGGAACATCGCGATGCCTGAAGCTGAATTTAGATGCCTGGATCTGCCTGGCGTTGAATTGTCCGCCGATTTGCGTTTGCCGGAGAACGCGCGCGCCCTGGTCATCTTCGTACACGGCAGCGGGAGTGGTCGATTGAGCCCGCGCAATCAATACGTGGCCGATGTATTAGCCCTTCGGGGCTTGGCCTCGCTGCTCTTCGACTTGCTGACGGAACCGGAGCAGCGCCTGGATAATCTTAGCGGGGTCCTGCGCTTCGATGTTTCCCTGCTGGCTAGACGGTTGATCGATGTGATCGATTGGGTCGGGCGGGACCGTGAGTTGTGTTCTTTGCTCATTGGTCTGTTCGGCGCCAGTACCGGTGCGGCGGCAGCAATGGTGGCTGCCGCCGAGCGGGCGTCGGTGGTAGGGGCAGTGGTCAGCCGGGGTGGGCGAACCGATCTGGCCGGGCCGGCCCTGGCCCGAGTGAAGGCGCCAACGTTGCAGATCGTTGGCGCACAAGACCCTATGACACTGGCCTTGAATCGCCGGAGCTCACAAATCCTGCGGTGTGAGCAACGGATGGAAGTCGTGGAGGGTGCCACGCATCTTTTTGAAGAGCCTGGCACGCTGGAAGAAGTCGCCAGGCTCGCCGGCGACTGGTTTGAGCAGCACCTGCGGACGACGTAGTGGGTCGTTCTTACTATCGCAGCAGATTGCCAACACTCAATTGCTCGCGATAGTCGTCAACCATAACGCTGGACATCGTTTCAGGTTCATCACACGCCAAACGGATAGGTTTCATCTTCTGCTTCCAGTCGCTGGTTTTTCGGCAGCGGCAGCGCGGTGATCGGCCTGGTTTGCTCGAACCAGATCATGGCATCGAATTGCTCCGCCAGCATTGACTCGAAGTAGTGACTGAAGCGTTCAGTCTGGGGACGGTAAATCACCCCGATGGCGCGTCCCAGCAAGACCGCGGACAGAGCACTGCGAAGCTCCTTTTGCTGCGGAGCACGCCAGTCCGTCAATGATGCTGCAACCCCGGCCTTGAGAAATTGATGTTCCCAGCTGTCTGGTCGAGAAGGGCGAATGTCCTTGATCAACATCTCGCCGTCCCAGTCATCGGCCGCTGCGACCTGACCACGGTCGGTAGCCATACCAATCAGGACCACATCACGTCCAAAGGCATTGCGGCACAGTTGGCCGATATTGAACTGCCCCTTCCAGCCCATTTCCGTGGCGGCGGCATTGCCGATATGGGAGTTGTGGGCCCAGACCACAGCCTTGGCCTGCGGACCCCGATGTTCCAGTACTGCGCGCAACGTATCGAACATGTGCCGGTCTCGCAGGTTCCAGGAGGCTGCCGAACCCCGATAGATCGCGCGGTAATATTGCTCGGCCGCTATCACTACGCGGGCATTCTGCGTCGCATTGAAGAATGCTTCGTTGTTTTGGACAAGCCCCGTCAGTTGGTCAGCCAGCATGGCACTGAGCTGCTCGATCACCGGTTGCTCACAGGGCATCACGCCGCCACGCTCGACGAAATGACCGTACAAAGAAGGATCATCCTGCCATGGGGTCAGACACCCATAGCGCCGACGCGCTTCTTGGGCCAATTTCGGGTCATTCCGATCCAGATAACTCAGTACCTCATGGATGGAGTTGCGCAAGCTGTAGACATCCAGGCCGCGAAACTCGACGCGATGTTCAGGGCTCTGCCGATGGTTGAATTGATGCAGCCAGTGGGCGAAGGCTTTTACTTCGCCGTTTCGCCACATCCAGGTGGGGAAACGGCTGAAAATGTGGCGTGTCCACGCCGTGTGCGCCAGACCTCGGACATACTGATCTACGTGGCCGGCGTCCGGCCAATCGGCTTCCACTGCGACGATATTAAAACCGTGTCGCTCGATCAGGCTTTGGGTTATGACTGCCCGGGCTCGATAGAAGTCGGCGGTTCCATGGCTTGCTTCGCCAATCATCACCACCCGCGCGTCAGCGTAGCGATCAAACAGGTCCCCGAAAGCGGGGGAGTCCAGGTCTGGTAGCGGCTCGGCGTATTGACGCAACACTGGCGGTATGTGCGATGTGTCATGGAAGTGTCGCTGGCCGATTAATTTGTCCAGCAATGTGTGCGTATGAGAGTTCATGAGTGTCGTCCTCCGAATGGCGAGCAACTGGTGGCGGCAAGGCGCTCGGGTCATACCAGAAGTTGATGCGTCGGCTTGAAACTTTGCACAGGCGTTACAGGTACAGGCGATGAATGACCTTATGGGGGTCGAAAGGATCGTCGTGGGTTTCAAAACCCAGACATCTGGCCAACTCACGAAAGGGCGCGTTGCTGGAGGTGCTGACTGAGTACAAGTGGTGGACGCCATTGCTGCGGGCAGCGTCGATCAAGTACTCCAACAATAACGTTCCCAGACCGAGGCGTTTCCAGCCAGATGCGATGGTCACGGCGCATTCGCACTGGTATTTGCCCATCGCGGCATAGCGACTGGCGCCAATTTCGACCAAGCGGCCATTCTCGTGGGCCAGCGCGATGCAGGCTTGGGTCTGGTGGGGGGCGTGCTGCTGCCTGAGTAAAAGCGCATGCCGGGACTCAGGCGCCGAATGCCGGACCAGAGCGTATTCACGAACTTGATCTGCTTGCGTGACATATCTGATCAACACCGGGCGGCCGTTGCTGAGAATATCAATCCAGGAATTTTCAGGGGCGTTCACCGTTCAGCCCTCCATCCGGCGGTCACTTGACGCGAAAAAATCCCAAACGCTCAAGTTCTTTCTTGCGCTGTTGGCCGTCACCGGACTTGATCTGCATATGGACTCAAAAAACAGGTCCACGTAGATGCCAATTTCCTCATTCATGTTGCCCGGCAGCATCAGCATGTCGTGATCACACACGATTCCCCGATGGAGGCGGAGTAGCATGGACAGCCCCGGATATTCAGGGAATTTACGGGGCCATGATTCAGGCTATCAATAGTTGGTCTTCCACTTTGCTGACGCCCGGCACCGACCACGCTGCTCGTTCGGCGATTTCACGCTCACGCCAGAAGTGCACTTTGCCTTCGAGTTTTACAACACTGCCATCGACCTTGATCCGTATGCCCTTGGCATCAACTTCGGCATTGCGCTTGAGGGCTTCTTCGATACTTTGTTGGATATCGACGACCTTCACTCTCGGGCGCAGGGTGATTCGGTTATCCACCCCGACAACGCCTGACAATTTGCGCACCGCACTTTCAGCGACTTCTTTCTGATACTGCCAGTCCACCTGGCCTTCCAGGGTTACCCAGCCTTTTTGCACGACGACCTTGATGTCGCCGGCGGGTGTGTCGGAACGCCACGAGATGATATTGACGGCACGGTTTGCGATGGTGTCATCGTCCGTACCTGCACCCTTATCCAGGCGAACCTGTATTTCTTCAGCCACGGCACGTACTCCTTTGATCGCCTTGACCGCGCGCTCGGCGCTGATTTTTTGAGCGTAGCTTTTCACGTGGCCGGACAGTGTGACGATGCCATTTTCCACGCTGACGCCAATGTGGGCGGCATCGATGTCGGGTTGAAAGTCAAGCTCATCCAAAATGGTATTGCGCAGGGTGATGTCGCTCATGATCTTGTCCTCTTCCAGGTGACTGAAATGCATGGGCCGGCAAAGCCCATGTCTTTTTTCTACGCTGGAGCGATAGAAAGACATTGAGCTAAATCAAAAAGACCACAACTCCCGGGTGCAGAGCTCCGGTAACAGCCGGGGCTACATTCGGTTCAGAGGCGTGAAGAGCAATGTTCAGTAAATGGCTGGACCCCATGCTTTTGCTGCTTACAACGCTGGCATTGCTGGCTGGTGTCGTTGCACATCATGCGCAAGAGAATGATTGGGCATCGTATTGCTGGGCCGCAGGCAGCCTGACGATGGCATTGGTTCTGCTCGTCGAGATTGCCGGGCGATTGGCCCGACGTGAGGCAGGAGTGGATTTGATCGCACTGTTGTCGATCAGCGCCGCCCTGTTTTTCGAGCAGGCTTTGGTCGCAGCAGTGATCGCTCTGATGCTGGCGACCGGTCGCACGCTGGAATTCTTTACCCGTCAACGAGCCGAGCGTGAACTGCGTGCGCTTATCGATCGGGCACCGCGTTTTGCCTGGTTGCAGGAGAAGGGGGGCTTACGCCAGATTCCCGTTGAACAGATTCATCCAGATCAGACATTGCTGGTACGGCTAGGAGAGGTTGTACCGGTCGATGGTCGCTTGCTCAGCCCGACAGCGATTCTGGACGAGTCGGCACTCAGCGGTGAATCCTTGCCCGTGACCCGAAGAGAAGGTGAGCAGTTGCCCAGCGGAGTCTCCAACGTTGGCGCCCCCATTCTGCTGGTCGCTACGCGAACGGTTGCGCAAAGCACCTACGCTGCCATCGTGCGGCTGGCCGAGGCGGCGCGCCGTTCACGCGCTCCTTTTGTGCGCTTGGCTGACCGCTATGCACTGTTTTTTATCCCGTTGACTTTGTTGGTGGCGGCGCTGGCGTGGCATCTGAGCGGCGACCCCTTGCGAGCGTTGGCGGTGCTGGTGGTGGCCACGCCTTGTCCTCTGATTCTGGCAGTGCCCATTTCGATCATGTCGGGTATATCCCGAGCCGCGCGGCGCGGAATATTGATCAAGGATGGCGCCACCCTGGAAGCGCTGGCCGGGATCAAACAAGTGTTTTTCGACAAAACCGGCACGCTGACCAGTGGACACGCGCGCCTGCAGTCGATCGAAGTCAATGGACTGGCCGATCCGCAGCAATTGCTTGGCCTGGCGGCCTCGCTCGCACAGGCTTCGACGCATCCCATCTCTCAGGCCATTGTCGAGGCAGCGCAACAGCGCAGGGTGTCCCTCAGCCTGCCAACCGAGGTGCAGGAGAGTCCGGGCGAGGGGCTTTGCGGGCTCATCGACGGTAAGCAGGTGCGATTGGGCACACTGTCTTTTGCTCATCAGGACGCTTACGAAACCGATTGGGCTGTCGCCATGCTTCGCCACATGGATTATCTGGCCTGTAGCGGAAGCTTTATCGAAGTGGATGGGAAACTGGCGGGCCTTTTGGTCCTCGCTGACACTGTTCGGCGCGAAACTCCACAAACGCTGCGCCGGTTACGCTGCAAAGGGATCGAGAGAATCGTCATGCTCACCGGTGATCGCCCGGAAACTGCCGAGATGATCGCAATGTCTGCCGGAATCGACGAGCTGCGCGCGGGTTTGACACCCGAGGATAAGGTGCGGGCTGTGCAGGAGGGCTGTTTGCGCAGCCCCACGCTGATGGTCGGTGACGGCATCAATGATGCGCCCGCATTGGCGGCGGCTAACGTTGGTGTGGCAATGGGGGCCAGCGGTGCAACCGCTTCGGCACAAGCCGCGGACGTCGTTCTGCTGGTCGATCGCCTGGATCGTCTGGTCGAGGCCCTGGACATCGCTCAGCGAACCCGTCATATCGCTGTCGTCGGTGTGCTGGCCGGCATGGGCCTATCGTTGCTGGCCATGGTCGCGGCGGCGCTCGGCTTTCTTGCGCCACTCATCGGCGCTGTGGTGCAGGAGGGCATTGATGTGCTGATTATCCTCAATGCGTTGCGGGCATTGGGGCCACTGTGGGGGCGTCGAAAGGGCATGCTGACTGCAGAGCATATTGATCGGCTGCAGGATGAACACCGGCAACTGTCCAGCGTGCTGAGTGACCTGCACCACCTGGCCGCTGACTTCGCCCGGCGCCCGGTTGTACAGGCACGAACCGAACTGCAGGAGCTGGTCGACAAGTTACAAACCTCATTGGCGCACCACGAGCATGATGATGAACAGCTGCTTTACCCGCTTTTAACGCAACGGTTGCCAGGCGAGGACCCTATGTCGGCCATGAGTCACGCCCACCGAGAGATCTTTCGCCTGATCCATTTGCTGGCGCGCATGAGTCGTGACTTCAATGCCGAACCGGCCAGGGCCGATGCCGACGAAATTCAGCATCAATTGATCAGGCTCGATACCCTGGTGCGCTTGCACTTTGACCAAGAGGAGGAGCTGTTCCGTTTCCTTGACGCACGCTGAACGAACGTTGTGCATACCGGCTGAGCGTCTGACTCCGGCCGATTCAGAGGTGATAGCGCGATTGGACGATGCGTCTGATCTGATCCATCGCCTTTTTGGGGACCATGCTTTTGTCCATTTCGATAAGGCGGGTCTTATTGGCAAGCACATCGTCCCGGATCACTTTGCGAAACCAATTGGAGAAATCCCCGGCATCGAGATGCTCGCGAAGGCCGGGTTCTTCAATTTGCGTTAAACAGGATAAAAACTCAGTCAGGTTGGCGGCACTCCGGCCAAGCGCAGGAAAGTAGAATGATCGCCATGCACCGACGTCTCCCGCAACGTACTTGCCGCTGTGACGATGGTGCTTTTGATGCGGCTGCATCTGTTCGATCAGGTATACCTCGTCGTCTCCGTGCAAACTCCAGAGACAGGCATGCTCCAGACCTGGCGTTCGCTCTGGAAACCGAGGGGAAGTTCGCTGCATGCGCTTGGCGAATTGCTCGACCAGTTCCCGAGCAGTGCTGCCAAGCGTCACCAGCACGTCGACCCCATCAAGTAGCTCCGGGCAGACCTGGTCGAAGTCGAGGGCTACGATGATTGCACCGATGTCCTTGAGAAAGCCGGGCGGCCAACTTGAACAGTGGGGAAGCATGTAATGCGCTTCGTCGACGATCAACCAGTAGGGGCGACCTGAAGTGCTGCGCAAATGCTGAAGAAAAGGCAGCAGGTCGCCAAACAACTGCACGCGCGCCGAGAGATCCAGGGCAAGGGCATTGACCACCACATTGAGCTGCGCCTGCAAAAGATAGTGCACGGAATCTTCTGTCGTCGGGGGCGCAGTGAGGCCGCCGATGGTCACCGCGTCTTCCAGCGTGAGGTAGTCGCCCTCTGGATCGATGATGCAGAATCCCTGATGAGCCTGGACCATTCTTTCTGTCAGCCAAGTGATGTAACTGGATTTTCCGGCCCCGGAATTGCCAATAACCAACATCACCGATTCTGGAGGCAGCCATAACGGGTGCCCATCGGTGGACTGCCCCAACTGAACCCCGATGCGTTCGACGCCAACCAGTGCGGCATCTTTTTCCAGAAGCATCTCGACCAGCTCGCACACCCCTTGACCATGGTCACGCGTCAGGCATAGGTCAGCGCTGGATTTTATGGAGGCTATGGCATTGCTGACCGCTGCGGCACAGCCGCAGATCGACAGAAAGGAGTGGTCGTTTTCCGCATCGCCCACTCCGACCACGTTCAATTCGCATATGCCTAAATCTCGTAACGCTGCAACAAGGCCGGACGCTTTGTTCACGCCAGGCGGCAGGATCATGATGGCGTCCTTGTTGAAGGTTATCTGCAGTTCAAGACCCAACTCGTGAATGCTACTGATCACTTCATTTTCGAATGGCTGCCAAGTAGCGATGACCGACTGTCCGATCGACAACGGTGACACCCCTTTGGCGCGCAGGTGACCAACCAGCTCGGTTGAGGCGGGATCTGCAATAAGCTCCTCGGTATCAGTACTCGGGTCGTACAAGAGCGCGCCATTTTCCGCAACCACCCTGTCAAAAAGATCCAGATGCGGAAAATGATGCTTGAGCGCTTGCAATTCCCGGCCTGAAATCAGCAATAACTTGCGACCGCTTTTTTTCACCTCGCTGAGCGATGCGCAGACTTGAGCAGGAACGCTACCGTTTTCGGCAATGGTCCCGTCGTAGTCTACTGCCAAGGCAAGGAAGTGCATGCTCGATCCCCATCAGACTCAATTGAGTGCAAAGGAAGACAACTGGAACAGACTATCGACCGACTCCTCGACTGTATTGAGAGGCAACTTATTGGGGCCAACATTGATTTTTATCAATTTTAAGTCGAGCGTTTGCTGATTGACGTCGGGCCCCATACGCGTGCAACCACAGTTGTTCAACAGCGTTGCTTTGATTGATCAAAAGCACATGTTTCTTTTGTTATTAATAACCCGAAGTGCTTAAGCCTGCAGATTACTGAACATGAGTAAGCTGCATGCATCAGGTTGATCTAAATCAATGGGCAGCCTGTCATCGGTTCCATGCTCTGGTCACATGCGGAGATTGGCGCCGGGTCATGAACACCAACAAACCAATAGGGATTCACGCGGTGCAAGACTGGCGGCGGAGCAGGGGAGCAACAGCAGGAAATCTGCGCCAACCGGGCAAAGGGCATTGGAAACGTGACGCAACCCACCTGTTGATAATCTTGCTGCTGTTGCCGGTTGGATACTTCACTGCGTATCACTTTGCTGCCCATACGTTGAGGGAGTTGGTAAACTTTTGTACCGCGCGTTTTGAAGTAGATTTCGAACAGGCCGAAGTAGAGCCTTCGCTCGAAGTTCTATCGCGATCCTTGTGCGAATGTCAGGCAAAAGCGCTGCTCAAAAAAAACGGAGTTGTGCGACTTGCCTTGGTCGACAGCCACTTACTGGCTCCGCAGTCACTTGAGCCCGTAACAAAGCAAGATGCAGAAGCCTGCATCAATGCTCTGTGGAAGCATGATGCTGAATGGGCCAGGCGCTTGCCCGTTGAATGAAAGGCTGCAGTTCTTTAATCATTGAAAGGCAGGCAGCCCCCAACGCCAATTTACAAACGTTTGCACCATGAAAACAGCCTGGCCTCAACCGGACATCCGGCCGTCCGACCGTTCATTGGGCGTATCTGATCTACATCAACGAACTCACATCGGGATTGGCAACACTGTCGACATCGATAGCCACACCAGCGGGATTTTCCATGCCCCGGTCGGACAGAGTCTCACACGCGCCATTGGCAACCCTGCCGTCTTCATCGCTCGGCCAGGGCACAGTGAATGAACAGATTGCCAGGGTTTTCGACGATATTGCCGATTTGCTGGAGTTGGACGATGCCAACCCTTTCCGGATCAGGGCCTATCGTAATGCTTCGCGAACGCTGAGGGCGTTGACAATCGATCTGGCGAAGATCATCGCGCGTGGTGAGCCGTTGCCAAAACTGGCTGGGATCGGTGTCGACCTGGCGGGCAAGATCAACGAAATCGTTACCACTGGCGATTGTGCGTTGCTTTCACGGTTGCAGAGTACTTCGCCGAAAGGACTGGCCCAGTTGCTATCTATTGCCGGTTTGGGACCGAAGCGGGTCAGGCACCTCTATCACGATCTTGGTATCGAAACCGTACAACAGTTATGCCAGGCCGCTGAAAAGGGGCGCATTCGCCATCTTCCAGGCTTCGGTGAAAAGTTGGAGGCCCGGTTATTGAGTGCAGCGCAGAAAGGAATCGGCAAAGATCGCCGTGTTCCGCTCGCACATGTCGAGCCATTGGCAGAACGGTTGGCGCGCTATTTGAAGCAGATCTCGGGTGTCGAACAAGCGACCGTGGCCGGAAGCCTGCGACGCATGAGGGACACCGTCGGCGATATAGATATTCTTGTTGCTGCTCGCGTTGATGTCTGCCAGCAATTCATCAAACACCCGGATGTTGCCACTGTGCTGGTTCAGGGACAGACACGTACCAGCGTTGTTCTGGGTTCAGGCATGCAAGTCGATTTACGGGTCGTTGACCCGGCTGTGTATGGGGCGGCCCTGGTGTACTTCACTGGCAGCAAGGCGCATAACATCGCTATTCGCCAAAGAGCACAGAACAAGGGGCTCAAACTCAGTGAGTATGGAGTATTCAAAGGTGGTCAACGGTTAGCCAGTAGCACTGAAACCGATGTTTATCGGGCGCTGGATCTGCCCTGGATAGTGCCTGAGCTTCGCGAAAATCGCGGTGAAGTCGAAGCGGCGCTTTCCAATCGCTTGCCCAGACTGATCGAGTCATGCGATCTCAAAGGTGACTTGCATGCCCATACCTCTGAATCAGATGGCGTCAACAGCCTGGAAGATATGGCGCTCGCCGCGCAGGCAGCGGGGTTGCAATATTTGGCAATCACCGATCATTCCCAGTCCCTCAGGGTAGCCCATGGTCTGGACGGGGACCGGTTACTGAAGCAGATGGACCAGATCGATGCGCTCAATGATCGATTGCAGGGCATAACCTTGCTCAAGGGCGTCGAGGTCGACATCCTCGAAGACGGTAGCCTG
The DNA here is from genome assembly GCF_012974785.1 of Pseudomonas fluorescens. GTDB lineage: Bacteria > Pseudomonadota > Gammaproteobacteria > Pseudomonadales > Pseudomonadaceae > Aquipseudomonas > Aquipseudomonas fluorescens_BT. The sequence goes on from NZ_CP027561.1 coordinate 2,825,777, forward strand.
GATTTGTCGGACGATATTCTGGGGCGCCTTGATCTGGTGGTGGGTGCTGTCCACAGCCATTTCAATCTGACTCGGCGCCAGCAAACCCGCCGCTTGCTCAGAGCGATAAACCATCGTCATTTCACGATTCTGGCGCACCCGCTGTGTCGGTTGATCAATGAGCGCGCCCCCATAAACCTGGACCTCTCAGCCATCATCAAGGCCGCCGCTGAACGAGGTTGCTGTCTGGAACTCAATTCGCAACCGCAACGCATGGACCTGTCCGATCTGCAATGCCAATACGTCAAGGATCAGGGGGTACTGGTCAGCATCAATTCGGATGCGCATCAAGCAGCTGATTTCTCCCATTTGCGTTTTGGGGTCGCACAGGCACGTCGAGCCTGGCTGGAATCCCACAACGTTTTAAACACAAGGTCACTTCCAGCGCTCAAGTCGTTTTTGCACGGGGGCGGGGGCGGGCACACAGAAAGGGATCAAAGCTTATGTCAGCTGTAGACGACATCGTCGCGCAGGTACTGACCTTGCAAGTAAGGATCTATCAGGCCATGGCACGACTGGAGGCGCGAACCGATCATGAGGCGTTGCATGATCTGCGTATTGCTGTGCGACGTATCAGAAGCTTGATGCGTCCATTTCGCGCCATTCCAGAAGTGCTGTGTTTGATCGATGCTGCAAAACAGGTTGGAGCGTTGACCACGCCAGTACGTGATCTGGAAGTAATGATTGAGGAACTAAAAAACCGTGGTTTTCACTCGCAAGCGAATTTGAGAGAAGCAAGGTTGAAATCTCACTACTCCACGATTATTCGAAGCACCGCCGTTGCGAATTTATTGAACCAGCTGGATTGCTGGCCCTCTGCATTTCGTAGCGTGGAGATAGACAAGGGGTCGAAGTATTTGACCACCCGAATCAGGAGAACCCTTAACCGGCAATTGAAACGCTTGCTCGCTGCGTTAGAGGATGCAGAGTTTGATCGCCATCAGCTCAGGGCGATGGTCAAGCGCGTTCGTTATCTGACCGAGTCCTTTCCGCAGTTTTCTCCTTTGTCCTGCGAAGCCGCCGGAGCGCTTAAGTCATTACAGTTCGCCTTAGGCGAGTGGCACGATCAATATCAATGGTGCCAACAAGCGCTCGTTGAAGTTGATTTGCGCCCCTTGCACAAGACCTGGCTCAAAGGCTCATCACGCGCGCTTGAAGCCGCTGAGGCTCAGCTGGCTGCATTCGCTGATTTGTTTCGAGATGGATCGCAACGTTTGAATAAATGAGTGGCAGACACCTCTCGGCACGCGGCCTGAGTGTTCTATTGCGCGTGTTCGCCGAGGGTGACGTTTGATTTATATCAAGTCCCGAGAGCTTCAGCCTTTCAGAATCTGGGAACTGGCGATGACTGCCAGCTGCGGTCATCGTCAGTCCCAGGCGTTCGCCCCCCGACTGAAGTCCGCTGAAAACAATGCCGCGACCGCCAGGCTTCGTGCAGATCAAGCAGCCTATTGAGCGTTTTCTCTTGCGAGCAGCCATGCTTGCCAAGCCTGCCGATATTTCTCATCTGCACATTTTTTGGCGAGCGAGAACTTGAGCATGGTCTGGGAGGAAAAGGGTTCATCCAGAACGGAGTAGGCTTGATCGCTGAGACGATCAGCTTCAAGAAACAGTGCCTGGCAGTGTTTGATGGCGTCGCTGTTGGCCACATAAGGGTTCGTTGATTCATTGATGGGCATGGCCGTTGACCTTGAGCAGGCAGTTAGTCGAGTCGGGGATGTACAACAACTCCGCTGTCCGGGTTATTCCTCACGGGACCAGCGCACGCTCATGCCATATTCGCTATCGCTGTAGTGGTATTCAGAGTTGCCTTTGAAAGCACCTTTCAGGGCGTGCCCCAGACGATTGGCAAGGTGAATGCCAGTAGTGGTCACGACCAGCTCATCGGCTGCGTCATCGAGCTTGATGATGCGCTCAAGGGGATGCTCGGCCTTTTCCTTTTCCTCAGTGTGTTTAATCAACTGGACGATTTCCCCACGGTGCTGGTGCACGTAGCCGCCGGACAGGGTCAGGATACCTGCAGGCCTGTTGTCTTCTATGCGCCGGCAGGCTGGACAGATCGTTGTTTGCGCACCGTGAACCACGGTGTTTTCCTGGCGTTTCCAGCTCCAGGTTCCTGCGGCATACACGGCCTCGCATTTCGGGCAAACGGCAGGGCCCTCCGTGCGTGGGGCGCTATAAGGGTCATGCGAGACGTTCTTGAACAGTTTGTTTTTTTGGCTTTGCTGAAACTTGTCCATGATGTTTCTCCAGAGATGATCAGAACAACTGACGCTTGCTGAAGCGCACCCGCTCATTTCGACGCGATCCGGGTTCCAGCAGGTTGATTTTTATCAACTGCGATGCAAGCGCTGGAGGCGGCTCGAGCCAATGGTCCGCGTTTATGCATGAGGCGACAGGAGGACCGGGCTGCTCAGGGCTTTGTTGATAAAAGTCAACGTCGCCGGGAGTGGTTAATAGACCCTGCTTGAACGTGGAATTGTCAGGAGAGCGATCCGATGGCTCACAGCAAGCTGGTATTTCGCGGCGCCGCCCGCGAGAGGATTCTCAGCGGTGCCACTCAGTTGGCGGATGCCGTGCGCGTGACGCTGGGCCCCAAGTCCAAGTCGGTGCTGATTCAGAATAAATGGGGCAATCCAACAGTCTGCAATGATGGTGTAACCATCGCCAGGCGCATCGACCTGCTGGATCCGGAAGAAAATCTCGGTGCGCAAATGTTGCGTCAGGCTGCCGAGCGCACCGGTGACGCGGTGGGGGACGGTACCAGCACTGCAACGGTGCTGGCCCAGGCCATCCTCGCGGACGGTATCCGCAATGTGGTGGCGGGTGCCAGTGCGATCGACCTCAAACGCGGGCTCGATCGCGGACTCGCTTTGGTTGTGGAGTCGCTGAGGACGCTGTCGCGACCAGTGAGTACGCCCAGGGAAAAGGTCCAGGTCGCGACGCTATCCGCGCATAACGATGCGGTCATTGGCCAACTGGTAGCCGATGCCCTGGAGAAGGTTGGTATTGAAGGAGTGGTCAGCGTCGAGGAGTCAAAAACCACTGAAACGGTGGTCGAGGTCATGGAAGGCATGCGCTTCGACCGAGGTTATGTCTCGCCATATTTCGTCACCGATACCGAAAAGATGCAGGTGGAACTCGATGACGCTTACCTGTTGTTTTGCGACCACAAGATTCTGAATCTCAAGGAGTTGCTGCCCCTGATGGAGCTCGTGGCCAAGAGCGGCCAGCCCCTGGTGTTGATCGCGGATGACATAGAAGGGGAGGCGTTGACCACGCTGGTGGTCAATCAGATACGCGGTGTGCTGCGAGCGGTGGCGATCAAAGCTCCGGGCTTCGGTGACCGGCGCAAGGAGATGCTGCAGGACATGGCCGTTCTGACCGCAGGAACGGTGATTTCCAATGACCTGGGCTTTGCCCTCGAACAGATCGAGTTGAGTCAATTGGGCCGGGCGCATCGGGTGGTGGTGCAAAGGGACAGTTCGGCGTTGATCGGGGGGGCTGGCAATCGCGAGGCCATCGAGGCGCGGATGCAGCAAATCCGCGCACAAATGGAGACAACCACCAGCGACTACGACCGTGAAAAGCTACAGGAACGCTTGGCCAGGCTCTCGGGCGGCGTCGCGGTGGTCCGGGTCGGAGCGCCTTCGGAAGCCGAGATGAAAACCCGCAAGGATGCGTTGGATGACGCCATTTCCGCCACTCGTGCAGCCATCGCCGAAGGCATTGTGCCAGGTGCCGGCATGTCTTTGCTCAAGGCCGTCCCGAAGATTGCCGCCGAGGAGATGCAGTATGAAGGGGATGCCCGCACGGGTCTGCAAATCATGCGGCGCGCTTTGGAGGCGCCGGCCAGGGTCATCGCTGAAAACTCGGCAGTCGATGCCGGCGTCGTTGTCGCGAGGATGTTGGCTGAGCCTGGCAACATTGGCTTCGACGCGTCGGTCAATCGCTACGTCGATCTTTACGAGGCCGGAATCATCGACCCATCCAAAGTGGTGCGGATCGCCCTTGAAAATGCAGTGTCGGTGGCCAGCATCCTGCTGCTGACCGAGGCAATATTGACGGATATTCCGGAGAAAGAGTCGCCGATCCCGCCAGGGTTCAGCGAATGAGGTCCGGCAGTGTCGCCGGGCGTTTGAGCAAGGCCGGTCTCACGACCTGCCTGACGGGAGACAGATCATGAGCCAATATCAACGCCTTTTGCTGATCATCAACCCGCTCCTGCGTCGCTCTCCGGCAATCAACCATGCCGGCGCGCTGGCCAGGGCCAGTGGTGCGACATTGCACATCGTCGCCCTCGTCAAGACGCTGGACATTCTGTGGCTACTTGACGAGGGCAGCAGGAAACAGGTTCGGGAAAGCTATCTTCAGAACCAACGCGACTGGTTGAAGTCCCAGGCGGAGAAACTGTCTGGCCGAGGCGTAGCAGTGACCTGCGAAGTCGCTTGGGCGGACGACATAAAACAGGAGATTTCTGATCACGTTACAGAGTTGAATCCCGACTTGCTTATTAAGGAAGTGCAACACGAGTCACTGCTCAAACGTGCATTCTTCACCCCACTGGACTGGTATCTTTTGCGCCAATGCCAAGTGCCGGTGTACCTGCTTGGCGGCGCGGCCCATGCATTACCGTGCAAGGTTGTAGCCGCGGTCGACGTCTCTACGAACGGCTTGGAAAATAATCGGTTGAACGAGCGCATCATCCTGCAGGCCACTGCGCTGGCTATCCAGTGTGATGCCGAATTGCATCTGTTGTATGCCTATGACGTTTCGCAGGAATACCTGGCAGAACTGGGCGATGGCCTGAAAATCGCCGAACTGACTAAAGGCTTGCGCCGTGAGTTTGAAAAGACCTACCTCGACTGGGCCAGTCAGCATGGCGTACCGGCTGATCGCCGGCATTTTGCGGTGGGGCACCCCGTTGCAGCGCTCAGCGAGTTCACAGACGAGCATCAGGTGGATGTAATCGTCATGGGGCGCGTGCAATTCCACGGTCTGGACAAGCTGCTCGGCAGTACCACCGAACACATTCTGTATCAGGTCCCTTGCAACGTTCTGGCTGTGTAGCACCGCGCCGGAGGTCCCTGTAGGAGGAATGCTTATGAACATTGACCAGGCCATTTCTGGCCGTCATTCGACACGTGAATACACCGCGCAGGCTGTCGATGAAGAGGTCATTTTGCGCTTGATCGGTGCCGCCACCTTGGCGCCAAGTGCGATGAACCAACAACCCTGGCGATTCACCGTGGTTCGCGACCAAGCGTTGCTGGATCGAATTTCACGCGAGGCGAAAGCCTGCATGCTCAAGACGCTGGCACCGGGATCACAATCAGAGCGCTTTCACGCGTTGCTCGATGACGAGCACTTTCAGATTTTCTATCACGCACCGGTACTGATCCTGATCTCGGCTGACGCACCTGGGCAATGGGGGGTCGAAGACTGTGCGCTGGCCGCCCAGAACCTGATGCTCAGTGCCTGTGCAGAAGGACTGGGCACTTGCTGGATCGGTTTTGCCCAGCGGTATCTCAATACTCAACAGGGCAAGCAAATGCTGAATCTTCCACAGGCGTGGGTTCCGGTAGCACCGATCATCGTCGGCCATCCGAAAGCCGCGCCGGCGCCTGTTGCCCATCAGGCACCAGAGATTCGCTGGATTGGTTGATGCACCGCTGAGCATTCATCCGGATGAGCGGGCACGCGCACATTATTGCGACGAGTGATTAACCGGCACGCCGGGTTGGCCATTCATTGACAAAAATCACAGTGCCGGCGCAGGGGGGGCCGATACTTTGAAGGGTGCCGGCGTGTTCCCGGCTCACTCAACTGAGGAGAACCACCATGAACAAGCGTTTATCTGTTGTTGTGCTGAGCGTCCTTCTGGCGATGACGGCTGGGTGCAGTCATAAGCATGTGCAAGAAATGAATGCTCGTATCGATTCGGCACAAAGCGCTGCCGCTGTTGCGCAATCCAGAGCCGATGCCGCGTATTCAAAAGCGGAACAGGCGCAGGCCGCGGCCAGTCAGGCACAACGCACCGCCGATGAGGCCAATGAACGCGCCAGCCGAATGCTTGAAAAGGCGAGTCGCAAATAATGCCCCCCCGCCCGGCCATCGTTGCGAGCGGGTTGTGTAAGTGGTTTGGCAAAGGCAGTACGCGCATGAAAGCGGTTGACCAGGTGGCGCTGGTCGCGCAGTTCGGCGAAATGGTGTTTGTCATCGGCCCCTCGGGTAGCGGCAAGACCACATTATTGAGCATCCTCTCCGGCATCCTGCGACCCGACTCAGGAACGGTGCTGATTAATGGCCTGGACATCTGGAGCCTGAACAGCGACAGATTGGCCGAGCTGCGCCTGGATCACATCGGGTTCGTGTTCCAGGACTATCACTTGTTTTCGCGGTTGACGGCGGCCGAGAACGTCGCCATCCCCCTGATCCTTCGGCATCAAAAATGGAACGATGCGCTTTCGAAGGCCCGCCAGAGTCTGGAGGTGGTGGGCCTGAAGGATCGGGGGAACATCTTGCCCATGAAGCTTTCCGGAGGGGAGCAACAGCGCGTTGCCATTGCCAGAGCCATCGTGGGGGAGCCGCAAATCTTGATAATGGACGAGCCCACGGCATCTCTGGATGGGGACACGGGAAAAATGATCATCGCGTTCGTCAAGGAGAGAGTACTCAATCAGCAACGCTGCATCCTTATTGTCACTCACGATGCACGGATCAACGAGTACGCCGACCGTATCATCTACATGGCTGACGGCCGAATCAGCGAAACCGGGCATGCCATATCGTGAAAAAGTCCCTGCTGTTTACGCTGGCGGTAGTCGGTGTTCTCGGGGGGCTGATCGCCGCCTATCTGCTCGGGCGGACACCGCAGCCGCTGCCGCCCGCCTTCGCACCAGCGAGCAGCAACGATGCCAGCGCGATCTATGCCAATGGCATCATCGAGGGCGAGCAGCCCGGTGGCAGCAATATCGTGATCTATCCGCAGGTGGCCGCGCCGGTAACTCGGGTGTGGGTGCAGGAGGGGCAGACCGTCAACCGCGGGGAGCCGCTGGTCACACTTGACGACGCGGTGCCACGCGCCAATTTCGAACTGGCCCAGGCCAGTCTGGCCACCGCCCGCGACCAGTACAACAAGCGCTTGGCGTCTTACAACATTGATCCGAAATCGATCAGCAAAGATACCCTGGACACCGCGCGCAATTCCGTGACCCAGGCGCAGGCTGCCCTCAAGGCGTCGGCGGCGTTGCTGGCGCAATACCTCATCAAGGCGCCAGCGGACGGTGTGGTGATGACTGTTAACAGCGCAGTGGGCAGTTATGTATCGCCCCAGGGGGCCTATGACGTTTACACCCAAGGGTTCGCGCCGCTGCTGGTCATGAGCGCCGATCAGGCGCATCTGGCTGTGCGCTGTTATGTGGACGAGATTCTGATCGCCCGTTTACCAGCGCCCGAGCACATGCAGGCGCAGATGCTGATTCACGGCACGGACATCCGTGTGCCGCTGGCCTTCGTGCGGGTGCAGCCTTACGTATCGCCGAAAATCGAGCTGTCCAACCAGCGCCGGGAAAAAGTCGACCTGAGGGTGCTGGCGGTGATTTTTCGCTTCGAGAAGAAAGATCTGCCGAACGTCTACCCGGGGCAGTTGGTGGATGTGTTCATAGGTCAGAAGTAATGGAAAGGGTAGACCGGTTACGCCGCACTGGGCGCTTCTACCTTGCACTGAACCTGTTGCTGGGCAGCGGATGCACGGTCGGCCCGGATTTTTCGCCTCCGGCCACGCCTGTGTCAGAGCGCTATCTGAACGAGCCGCTGTCGGGGACTGTTGCTGCGCAGGGCCAGGCTCAACAGTTCGTGCCCGGCGGTGAGGTCACACCGGACTGGTGGCGCTTTTTCCACTCGACGGCGCTTGATGCACTGGTGCGCCAGGCGATCACCCATAACATGACCTTGCAGGCGGCCGAGGCCAGTTTGCGTCAAAGCCAGAACGCGCTCAGAGCCGGTCACGGGGTCTTCTATCCGCAGCTCGATGCCCGCTTCAGCGCGAGTCGTGAGCGCAGCGCGCCGGTCCAGCAAGGGCTGACGACGGCAGGCTCGATCTTTAACGTGATGATATTCAGTGGCACGATCAGCTACACCCTCGATGTCTTTGGCGGCGAGCGACGTGCCGTGGAGGGCTTGCAGGCCCAGGTCGATCGCCAGACCTGGCTGACTCAGGCGGCCTATCTCACGCTAACGGCCAATGTCGTCAATACGGCCATTGCCCGGGCAGCCTATACCGCGCAGATCGAGGCCACGGAACAATTGATCGGTTTGCAGCGCCAGCAGCTGCAATCCACCCAAGTTCAGGTGCGCAGCGGAACGGTGCCTTATTCGGCGACATTGAGCCTGCAGAGCCTGATCGCGACTAACGAGGCCTCGTTACCGGCGCTGAAACAGAAAGTCAGTCAAAGCGAGCACTTGCTGGCCACGCTCGAAGGCGTGATGCCTGCAGAACTCAAACTTCCCGACATTCGGTTGACAGCACTTTCGTTACCGCACGATCTGCCGGTCAGTCTGCCTTCCGACCTAGTGCGCCAGCGTCCGGATATCCTCACCGCCGAGGCGCAATTGCATCAGGCCAGCGCGCAAATCGGTGTCGCCACGGCGGCTATGTTTCCCAGCTTCAGCTTGAGCGGTACCTACGGGGCGGCTGGGTCGTACACCGGTTCACTGTTTGCCGGTGCCGGACGATTCTGGAACTTCGGGCCGTCGATCGATATTCCGCTGTTTCAGGGAGGGCGCCTGTGGTACAGCCGCCAGTCGGCAATTGACGTCTATCAGCAAGCAGCGGCGAACTACCGACAAGTGGTGCTGGAGTCTTTCGCGCAGGTGGCGGATGTGCTCAGGGCAATAGAGCTCGATGCGCAAACGTTACAGAAGCAGGCCGAGGCGCAGGCCGCTGCCCGAGAGGCCTTGAGATTATTGCAGGCCAACCATCGCTCGGGGTTGGTGACCTATCTGGATCTGCTCGTGGCCGACGTGCAGTTGCATCAGGTCGATATTGCTTACCTTCAAGCATTGGCGCAGCGGCATCAGGACACGGTTGCGTTGTTCGTGGCGCTGGGCGGTGGCTGGTGGAACCGGCCCGATACTGGCATTAGCGGAAACTAGGCATGAAATACAGTGGAATTCTGCGCATCGGGTACAAACTCCTAGTCAATGATCGCGCCAAATTCTCGGCGTTACTGGTGGGTATCACCTTCTCGGTGTTCCTGATGATGCAAATGACCGCCATGTTCGCTGGCATCCTGAACCGCGCCTATTCGACGGTCACCAATGTCGGAGCACCGATGTGGATCATCGATCCGGCGGTCAACACCCCGACGATTGCCATCCCGTTGCCGGACTACCTGCTGGACGCAGTGCGCAGCATGCAGCAGGTGGAATACGCCGTCCCGGTATTCATTGGCAGCGCCCAGGTGCGCCTGGAAAATGGCACATATCAAGGGGTTAGCGTGATTGGTCTGGACGACACCAGCCTGCTCGGTCGTCCGGCCCTGGAGCAGGGCGCCATCGAGGATATCTACGCCGAAAACGCGTTCATCGTGGTTCACGATGCTGAATTCGCAAAACTGGGCAACCCTGCCATCGGTACCTCGTTCGAGCTCAACGACCACCGGGGCATCATCGTCGGCATCGCCAGGGTTCTGGTCGGTGGATTGACCGGAGTGCCGACGCTTTACACAACCTACCGGCGTGCCATCGAATACATCCCTACGACACGCTTCACCGTGTCATACATCTTGCTCAAGCCCAGAAGCCGGCAAGGTGAGGCAGCCATCAAGCAGCAAGTGGCGCGGTTGGGCTACATCGCCCTGACCAGGGATGAGTTCAACCGGCGTATTGCCGACTTCTACATCTATCAGACCGGTGTCGGGACCAATATTCTGATGATGACAATCATCAGTTTTCTGGTCGGCCTGTCGATTTCCGGTCAGACGTTCTACAGTTTCATTCTGGAAAACCTGGATAAGTTTGCCGCTTTGAAAGCCATCGGCGCCAAGAACCGGGAGATGGTCTACATGATCTTCTTCATGGCCATGTTCACCGCGATGACCGGTTATGGTCTGGGCATCGGACTGGTGACTCTGATGATCGTCATCGCACGAACCTGTCTTCCCAACTACGCTGCGATCGTCACTTTCTGGAATCTGGGACTGGCGTTTGGTCTGGTGCTGTTGATTGCCGGGTTTTCCAGCTACCTGGGCATTCGCAAGGTGCTGAAGATCGAGCCGTTCGACATTTTCAGAGGCTGAGGCCCAAGAAAAAGCCCCTTGCCGGTTTCCCGGCAAGGGGCATACGTCTGCGGATTCATTCGCCCTTGATCGGCACGACCTTGTCCGCTTTCATCGCTTCGGGTTTTTTCGGCAGCGAGATGCTCAATACGCCTTTGCTGAAGTGCGCATCGATCTTTTCGGCGTCGACCCCTTTGGGCAGGTTGAACACCCGCTCGAAGGAACCGTAGTGACGCTCGCTCAAGTGATAGCCCTTGCGTTTTTCTTCCTTGTCCTCCTTCTTCTCGCCCTTGATGATCAGGCTGCCGTTGGACAGTTTGATCTCGATGTTCTTCTGATCCATGCCGGGCAGTTCGGCGGTGATCTCGAAGCTTTTATCCTTTTCGGTGATGTCCACCGCGGGCATGCTGCGGGAGAACAAGTCACGCGAGAAGAACGGCTCGACATCGAACAGACCACGACTGAAGGGCGATATCAATGACCCGCGGTTAAAGTCCTCGAACAGGTGGTCAACCTGTTGCCGCAGCTTCTCCAATGGGTGCCAGAGATCGGTCGTCACGGGCACCTTGTTCGATTTTGCGTCCGCATGTTCCTGCATTTTTTTCACGGAATTGCTCATTTTCGGTACTCCTCTCGGATGGAAGGCGCAGCGCCGGACGTCCTGTCGGCGAACCGCGCGGACTGAACGAACTCCTTACAACGTCAACGTCCCGGACCACAGCATCCAGCCGGCGTAGGCCGCTGCGGCCCAGATGATGATCAGCAGACCTGTCTCGGGACCACCAAGGGGCTGACCCTCACGGGATTTCAGCGTGCCCAGGTAGATCAGTGAGCCGGGGGCGTAGAGCAAGGCGCTGAGCAGCATGTATTTGGGGCCGGCGGCGTACAGCAGCCAGACGCAATACAGCGTGGCGACCAGCGCGATGGTCAGGTCTCGCACTTGCAGGGCGCGATGACCGGCGTAGGTTTCGCCCTGCCAGGTCATTTTCAGTGCATACAGACTGCTGAGCAGGTAGGGCAGCAGGATCATCGAGGTGGCAAGGGAAATCAGTGCCAGGTAACTGGCGCTCGAATACAGCGTCAGCAGCAGAAACAGCTGGATGCATCCGTTGGTCAGCCACAAGGCGTGGACCGGTACGCCACGGGTGGACTCCACGCCGAGCGACAGTGGCATGACCTTTTCCTTCGCCGGTGTGAACACCGATTCGGCTGCCAGAAGCGTCCAGGCGAGCAGGGCGCCACCGACCGAAACAATCAGGCCGATGCTGATCAGCACGGCACCCCATGGCCCTGCGGCGGCCTGCAGTACGCCGGCCATCGAAGGGTTTTTCAGGGCGGCCAGTTCCGGTTGTTTGAGAATGCCCAGTGACAACAGGGATACCGCAATCAGCAGCAACAGGGTGATGACAAAACCGATGACCGTGGCGCGTCCGACATCGGCGCGTTCTGCGGCGCGGGCAGAAAACACATTGGCGCCTTCGATGCCGATAAACACCCAGACCGTCACCAGCATCGTGCTTTTGACCTGGTCGAGGGTGCTGCCCAGCGCCGGTGCGCCCCAGAAGTCCATGGTGAACGTGTCGCGCCGGAACGCCGCGATCACAAAACCGATGAACAACAGCAGCGGCACGATCTTGGCCGCGGTGCTCAGGGCGTTGGCACGGGCCGCCGTGCGCATGCCCCGCAGGATCATCCAGTGCAACGACCAGAGCACGACCGACGCACCGGCAATCGCTGCCTTGTTATTGCCGTCGCCAAATGCCGGAAAGAAGTAACTCAGCGCGGCAAACAGAATCACCAGATAGCTGACGTTGCCGATCCAGGCACTGATCCAGTAGCCCCAGGCAGAGTTGAAACTGAGAAAGTCACCGCCCAGTGCCCGGGCGTAGGCGAACACACCGTTATCCAGTGCCGGCTGGCGGTTGGACAAACTCTGATAGACCAGAGCCAGGGACAGCATGCCGACCCCGGTGATCAGCCAGCCGATCAGGATCGCCCCGGCCCCGGCGCTGGCGGCCATGTTCTGCGGCAGGCTGAAAATGCCACTGCCGATCATCGAACCCACCACCAGCGCCACCAGCAGGCTCAGCGTCAGGCGCCTGGGCTCGCTCTTGCGCAAACTGCCGGTCAGTGGCGAATGCTGGGCGGGGGTAGCGCCCGGTTGAACGTCTTGCAGTTGAGTAGCCATGACGCGCCTCCACGAGACAGGATGGTCGGCATTGGCCGCGGACGCGGTCATGCGGACCTCGAGGATTAATCTCGGCGAGAAACGCGCAGGCGTGTTTGATTAAAATCAACTGAGAGAAAAACGCCGCGCCGGCCGCGGGTGACGATCAACCGGTCGCGGCTCGCGCCGCAGGCAAGTCGAGGGCTTTCAGCAGCGTTCTGCAGGGAAGGGAAGCAGGAGGGCTTACGCCCGGTCCATTGCTTCGTCCAGCCCTTGTTCTTCACCCAGAAACCCACCGCTTTGATGTTGCCAGAGGCGTGCGTAAGTGCCGTTTCGTTCCAGCAGCTCGGCGTGGGTGCCTTGTTCGATGATGCGGCCCTCGTCCATGACGATCAGTCGGTCCATGGCCGCAATCGTCGACAAACGATGGGCGATGGCGATGACGGTCTTGCCCTGCATCATGTCATCGAGGCTTTCCTGGATGGCGACTTCGACTTCGGAGTCCAGGGCACTGGTGGCCTCGTCGAGCAGCAGGATCGGCGCGTTCTTGAGCATCACCCGGGCGATGGCGATACGTTGCCGCTGACCGCCGGACAGCTTGATGCCGCGTTCGCCCACCAGCGTGTCGTATCCGGTGTGTCCCTGGCGGTCGCTCAATTGGCTGATGAAACCGTCTGCCTGGGCGCTGATCGCCGCGCTGCGGACCTGCGCATCGGTGGCGTCCGGGCGACCGTAGGCGATGTTGTCGCGAATCGAGCGGTGCAGCAGCGACGTATCCTGCGTGACCATGCCGATGGCGCTGCGCAGACTGTCCTGGGTTACTTGCGCGATGTTTTGCCCGTCGATGCGAATCGTACCGCTGTCCACGTCATAGAAGCGCAGCAGCAGGTTGATCAGCGTTGATTTGCCGGCACCGGAACGACCCACCAGACCGATTTTTTCCCCGGCGCGGATGTGCAGGCTCAAGCCGTCGAGCACCTGGCGCTCACCGTTGTAGTTGAAGTGCACGTTGTCGAAGGTCACGGCGCCGCCGGAAGGCACCAGCACGCCGGCGTTCGGCGCGTCCTGCACTTTCGGGCCCCGGGTCAGGGTTTCCATGCCGTCCTGCACGGTGCCGATGTTTTCGAACAGCGACGTCATCTGCCACATGATCCAGTGGGACATGCCATTGATCCGCAACGCCATGGCGGTGATTGCCGCCACCGCACCCGCGCCGACCTGGCCCTGGTGCCAGAGCCAGAGCGCATAACCACCGGCGCCAAGAATCAGCCCGACCACCAGTGCCTGATTGACGATCTCGAACTGGCTGACCAGACGCATCTGGCGAAAACCGGTGTGCTTGAAATCCTCCATCGCTGCGCGCGCGAAATGCGCTTCACGGTTGGAGTGCGAGAACAATTTCACCGTGGTGATGTTGGTGTAAGCGTCGGAAATCCGCCCCGTCATCGAGGAGCGTGCATGGGCCTGTTCCTGCCCGACCTGTCCCAGACGCGGCACGAAATACAGCATCGCCAACCCGAACAGCGCGACCCAGGCAAGAAAGGGCAGCATGAGTTTCAGGGCAAAACCACCGGCCAGTGCGATGATCGCAATGAAGTAAACACCGATGCCGGGGGCAATTTCGATGACGGTGAACAGCACTTCGCGCACCGCCAGCGCGGTCTGCATCACTTTGGTCGTGACCCGGCCGGAGAATTCGTCCGAGAAGAACGAAAGGCTTTGTCGCAGCATCAGGCGATGGAAGTCCCAGCGCAGCCGCAGCGGTAGATTGATCGCCAATATCTGGTGCTGCACCATCGTGCGCAACGCCACCAGACCGATGCTGGTCAGCAACACAATGGCGATGCCCCACAACACCCGACGCTCCTGCGCACTCTGGGCGCCACCGGCCTGCCAGGCCGAGAGCAGGTCCACGACTTGCCCGAGAAACGAAAACAGCCAGGCCTCGTAGATCGACACGCCGGCACTGAGCAGCGCCAGCGCAAGGACATAACCCCGGGCACCCCGGGTGCAGGCCCACAGAAAACGCAACAGGCCTGCGGGCGGTGGCGGTGCCTCGTCGGGTGGGAAAGGGTCGAGCCTGCGTTCAAACACGCGAAGCATAGTGGTCTCCGAAATGATCAGTTTCAGGGGAGTATGCCATTTTCGTCATTGGCCCCGGATAAGAGGACAACAGCCGCACGGCCGAGTTTGACCGCAGGGCGGTTCTCAATACTAACCAGCAGGCACGGAGCAGCGAGGCGTAACGGGCAGTCTGGCGATCCCCGGCTTATGGCACAGATGGATCATGGCCAGGCTCAAAGCAGGTCTTCGGGCTGCATCGTCAGAATGATTTTTCCGACGTTTTCAGAAGACTCCATTCGACGGTGAGCATCTGCAGCCCGTGATAACGCAAACGTGCTATCGACGACTGGCTCAAGGCTGCCGGCACCCTCGAAGCGATCAAGCCAGTGCTCGCGGAAACGCTTGATCATGGCGTGCTTCTCCGGTTGCGTGCGGGACTTCATGACCGTGCCGATGATTTGCAAGTGGCGGTAAAGAATGTCCTCCAGCGCCACCGTCATGTTGCCGCCTCCGCCAAGGATGCCCACCTGAATCAGGCGACCGCCGTGTGCAAGGGACGCGATGTTGCGGGCGAAGTAGGGCTCACCGATAAAGTCGATGATCACATCGACACCGCGACCCTGGGTTTTGTCGGTGATCACCTCAGCGAAATCCTGCGTCTTGTAGTCGATCGCCACATCAGCGCCCAAATGCTCGACACGCGCCAACTTGCTGCGATCGGTCGTCGCATACACCGTGGCACCTGTGGTGTAAGCCAACTGCACAGCGGCGGAGCCGACGCCGCCAGCGGCCGCGTGAATCAACACCGAATCGCCAGCCTTGAGCCGAGCCAGATGCATCATTGCTTCATGGGCTGTGACGAAGACCTCGGGAATGGCCGCCGCCTGTACATAATCAAGCTGTGCCGGGATGTGCATGGCCATGCGGTAATCGATGCGCGCCAACTCGGCGTAGGCACCGCCGCCGACCACGCCCATGACTCGATCTCCCACCTCGAACCCCGTCACCGAGCTCCCTCTGCCGATCACTTCGCCGGCGATTTCCAGACCGATGATCAGCGAGTCGCCAAAATTCGGATGCCCGTACCCACCGGTCCGGTGAGTCAGATCTGCACGGTTCACCCCGGCGGCATAGACACGCACCAGCAGGTCGTCCGGACGGACTTCAGGATTGGCAACCTCTACGAGTTCCAGGACGTCTGGCGCACCAAACTCTTTGATGTTGATGGCTTTCATTCAGTTGTTCTCCGTTTCGTTGAACGTGGCGTTGGCGATAGCCGATGCGGTGATGGCGCCAGGGAAGCCTACATAGAACGCCAGGTGCGTGATCGCCGCCGCCATTTCGTCTTGGGTCACACCGTTGCCAGCCGCCCGGCGTAAGTGAGCAGGCAACTCCTCCGAGTGACCACCGGCAATCAATGCCGCCACGGTGATCAGGCTACGGTCGCGCGGGGACAGCGCCGGATCGCTCCAGATGTGCGGATAAAGCGTTGAGTCGACGAATTGCGACAGCTTTGGCGTGAACGCGCGCGCGGCTTCCCGAGGACTTTTGAAATTGAGCTTGGACATGGGCGAGTTCCTTAAACCTGGCTGATGAATTTGTGGGTGAGATAGTGCTCGATGCCTTCAATGCCGCCTTCGGAGCCGTGACCGCTTTCTTTCATGCCGCCGAACGGGAGCTCGGTCGCGACGATGCGATATTGGTTGATCCCGATCATCCCGGCCTCCAATCCGTCGGCAACGTCAATGGCCGTGCGCGCGCTGGAGGTGAACGCGTAAGCGGAGAGTCCGTAGGGCAGGCGGTTGGCTTCTTGCAGTCCATCGGCCAGTTCATCGAACGGCATCAGTACGGCGATGGGGCCGAAGGGTTCTTCGTGCATGACGCGGGCGTTCATCGGCACATCCGCCAGAACCGTGGGCTGGAAGAAGTAGCCTTCGCCTGACAAGGCTTCACCACCGACCAATACCCGTGCACCTTTCTCAACGGCATCGGCGACCAGCTCTTCCATCTTGGCCAGCTGTCTTGGGTTGGCCAACGGTCCGACTTGTGTGTCCGGATGCAGGCCGTCACCGATTCTCAGCGCTTGGGTCGCAGCGACAAACTGATCGACAAAGGCTTGATAGGCGCCACGCTGGATCAGAAACCGGGTGGATGAAATACATACCTGCCCGGTGCCGCGAAACCGGTTGGCGACGCCCTCAACGGCAGCTTTTTCAATGTCGGCATCCTCGAAGACCAGCACCGGTCCGTGCCCACCCAGTTCAAGGGTGATGGGTTTCACGCCTTCGGCAGCGCGTGCAGACAGCAGGCGCCCGATCGGCACCGAACCGGTGAAGGTCACTTTGCGAATGATCGGCGAAGCGATCAGATGGCTGGACACTTGATCCGGTACGCCAAAGACCACTTGCAACACACCCTTGGGCAATCCTGCATCGTCGAGTGCACGCGCCAGGGCCAGCGCTGTAGAGGGGCTTTCTTCACCTGGTTTGAGAATGACGCTGCAACCGGCGGCCAGTGCTGCCGAGAGCTTGCGTGCCGGGGTGATGGCCGGGAAATTCCACGGTGTGAATGCGGCCACCGGGCCGATGGCCTGGCGTTTGACCAGTTGCAATACGCCTGGACGATTGGACGGGACCACACGGCCATCGATACGCCGGGCGCTTTCGGCGAACCATTCGAAATACTCCGCCGCGCGGGTCACTTCATCCAGGCTTTCATTCAGCGGCTTGCCTTCCTCCAAGGTCATCTGCGCGGCAATCTGCGGCGCACGTTCGAGGATCAGGTCAGCGGCACGCTTGAGGATCTTGGCGCGTTTGTCAGGCACAGTCTGACGCCATTGTTCGAAGCACAGGCGAGTCACTTCAAGGGCGTGATCAAGGTCGTCTGCGGTGGCGAGTGGGACGCGTCCGATTTCCCGACTGGTTGCCGGATTGACGACGGCGGCAGTATCGCGCCCTTCGGCACTGATCCATTCACCACCGATGAAAAGATAAAGCGGATCGTAGGAAGTCTTCATGCTGTGTCCTTCAGTTGGTTGTCAGAGATTCGTATGAAACCCGGCGCCTGATCGGGCGGCCTGTGCAACCCAGTCTATGGAAGGAGAGCCCATCGATTTAGACGGGCCAAAGGGAATCATTGTTGTCGGCAGAGGTAATATCGAGCCGCGGGCCGAACGTGTAGCATCCGGAAAAAAGCGGGTTGTCACGGTGAGCGTCAGATCTACAGGAAGGTCGCGATGGATAAGCTTTCGAACATGTCGGTGTACATAAAGGTTGTCGAGATGGGCAGTTTCACGGCCGTGGCCAATCATCTGGACTCAACGGTGGGTAACGTATCGCGTGCTGTCTCCGCGCTTGAAAACGTGCTCGATGCGCGCCTGTTGCAACGCTCGACCCGACGCCTCTCGGTCACCGATGCGGGGCGACGATTCTATGAGCGCTGCACGAAAATTCTGGCTGATCTGGAGAGTGCCGAAGCCGAAGCCAGCAATGCCGCGCTGGAGCCTCGGGGAACAATGCGTGTGCATTGCGTCCCCGGGCTGGCTCGGCATCTGGTCACGGGGGCGGTGCTGGAGTACCGCCGGCAGTTCCCGGAGGTGACGGTGGATTTATTGCTCTCGCAACGCATGCCGAACCTGTTGGAAGACCAACTGGATGTCTCGATTCTGATTGCTCGAGCGCTACCCGATTCGGCGTACGTCAGCCAAAAGATCGGTGTCAGCCATTGTGTGCTGGTGGCGTCACCTGACTACCTGGCCCGACATGCGGCTCCCGAGACGCCTGAAGACCTGCGTGATCACCAGTGTCTGCTGTTGGGCACCGTGGATTATGTGCGGGATGAGTGGCAGCTCAGGAGCAAGGCGGGGGACGCGACGTTTGTCCCGACAGGGCCAAGTTTCAGCGTCAACGATATGGATGCGATGGCACATGCCATTCGAGAGGGGGCGGGGATTGGTTTGCTGGCCGGGTTCACGGCCATCGAGGATTTGCGTTCCGGGAAGCTTGTGCGGGTTCTGCCTGACTACCACACCTATGAGCGCAACGTTTACGCCGTCTATACCTCCCGGCAGTTCGTCGATGCAAAAATCACGCGCTTTATCGACACGTTGAAGGATCGGGTTGGCAGTCTGCTGGCAGCCACGGCCAAAGAGCTTATCGATTGAAATCCTGGTAGGTCATGTGCGTCGGTACGACTGCACAAACATCCGGCACCGGGTCTTCAGAGTTGACCTTGGCGACATCAAGGTGGCTGCCGTAGGCGTATTGCTCGATCTGTCGAGTCTTTGCAGGACCGTCGTGTGCCGCTGTCACAGAGCTGAGGGTATGCGAATGTTCGATTAGTGACTATATGTTTCATTGGTCACGATTTGTAAGTCCTCGAGAGGGTGAGTAAGCTACGCCCATGAATCAGCCATCCCTATCTTCGCCCGGCCCTCGTGGCCCAGTCGATCACGACATTCGTGATCAGATTGTCGCGGCAGCCAATGAACACTTCAGCCAATACGGCTATGGCAAAACCACGGTTTCCGATCTGGCCAGGGCCATCGGTTTTTCCAAGGCGTACATCTATAAGTTCTTTGATTCCAAACAGGCGATCGGCGAAGCGATCTGCTCAAACTGTCTGGGCCAAATCGTTGCAGCGGTAGAACAGGCTGTTAACGCAGAGGCGATTTCGCCGACCGAGCGTTTCCGCCGCCTGGTGAAAACCGTGATAGCAACGGGTGTGGACCTGTTCTTCAATGATCGCAAACTCTACGACATCGCTGCATTTTCCGCCGGGGAGCGCTGGCCCAGTGCCCAGATGTATGAAGACCAGATCAAGCGCTTTATCTTCGACATCGTGCGTGAAGGGCGGGAGCTCGGAGAGTTCGAGCGCAAGACCCCACTGGACGAGACCGTCGAGGCGATTCATCTGGCCTTGCGCCCCTTCGTCAACCCGTTGCTGCTGCAGCACAATCTGGATTTTATCGAGGTAGCGCCCACGCTGACCTCCAACCTCATTCTGCGTAGCCTGATGCCCTGAGCTAACTCGGATCACCAG
This sequence comes from Pseudomonas fluorescens, assembly GCF_012974785.1. Taxonomy (GTDB): domain Bacteria; phylum Pseudomonadota; class Gammaproteobacteria; order Pseudomonadales; family Pseudomonadaceae; genus Aquipseudomonas; species Aquipseudomonas fluorescens_BT. Next base: position 2,845,367 of record NZ_CP027561.1, read on the forward strand.
TTCAGGTGAGCTGAGCCAGAGCGCGACATCCCCCAACCGGATTTCCTGTTACCGGCACATGCGTGCCGGTACGGCTTTGAATTCTGCTTCATGTGACCATTGACTGAAATGGTCACTTGGATAGTATGGCTTCGCTGTCTTTCTCGATGTTGTTTTTCAGTGATCCCATAGAGTCCAGATAATGAAAAAAATAATGCTCAAGAACCCCCTCGGCCTGGCCGTTGCGCTGGTGTCCTCCAATGTGTTGGCCGGTGGTTTTGCCCTCAACGAACAAAGCATCAGCGGGATGGGGTCCGGTTTTGCCGGGCGATCTTCTTCAGCCGAAGACGCCAGTACGATCTACGGCAATCCGGCAGGCATGGCGCGGCTTAAACGAGAGCAGGTGAGCGTGGGGGCGGCGACGCTGTTCGCCAAATCGGACATCAGCCAGACACGCAGTACGTTTGGGGGAAAGGAAGACGGCGACATGGTGCCCACCACCACAGTACCGATGGGGTATTACGTCAAACCGATCGATGAACATTGGGCATTCGGTGTCGGGTTCTATGTGCCTTTCGGGCTGATCACCGACTACGGCAGTGGTTTTGCCGGACGCTATTACGCCAACAAAAGTGAAGTCACCACGCTGACCTTCCAGCCGACCATCAGCTACGCCTTTAACGAAAAGGTGTCGATCGGATTCGGGCCGACCATCAATCGTATCGGCGGAGAGATATCGGGCATGGTGCCCAATCCACTCAGCCCGGGGCGCAATGACGGCAAGCTCAAAAGCACCGGCGATGACACCGCACTGGGCTTCAATGCTGGCGTGCTGGTGCAGGCGACCGAACAGACCCGCCTGGGCCTGACGTATCACTCCAAAGTCAGTTACCACCTGGATGCCAAAACCAAGGTCACCGATGGGATCTTCAGCGTACTGGGCGTCAGCGGCCGTAGTTACGACGCATCGCTGGATGTCGACACGCCGGAGTCGGTGGACTTTTCGCTGACGCATCAATTCAACAACGACTGGACGCTTTATGTGGGCAGTACCTGGGCGCGCTGGAGCCGCTTCAAGGAGCTGACGATTGAGAACAGCGGCTTGCCGCCCTTGCTCAGCGGTCAATTGGGGACGATCAGCGAAGAGCAGAACTGGCATGACACCTGGGCTCACGCGATCGGTGCGGCCTATCAATTGAACAGCCAATGGGTGCTGCGTGGCGGGTTTTCGGTCGATCAGTCACCCGCCAACAACACCAATCGGGGGCCGCGCATTCCGACGGGCGACCGTAAGGTTGTCAGCATCGGCGCCGGCTGGACACCCGTGGACAATGTCACGATCGATCTCGCGTATTCCTATCTTTGGGAGGAAAGCGTGGAGGTCAACGACACCTCGGCAGCGAGAGGTGCCTACAGTGCCAAGTACAAGAACAGTGCCAGCGGGTTCGGAACGTCGGTCAGTTACCGCTTCTAGTTGAGCGCTATCAAGCCAAATGCGGATCGGGAGTACACGTGTCTCCCGACTCTTGAAACGATCTGGGGTTGCTGCTCAGCGCGCCGCTACAGAACCCGGCTCAACGGGTTGCCATCCTCCACCGAGCGACTTGAATACCGCCACCGCCGCACGGGCCGATTCAGTCCGCGCCTGCGCTCTGGCGTCGGAGGCCTGCAACAATGTTTCGTCGGCGTGCAGGACATCGATCAGGCTGGCGGTGCCTCTTTCATAGGCGGTGAACGAGGACTGGCGAGCTTGAGTCAGCGCCGCTTCGCCGCCGGTAAGGGTAGTGGTCTGGGCTTGCCGATTCACCAGTGAGGACAGCGCGTTCTCTACATCTTCGGTGGCGCGCAGTACCGACTGGCGATAGGCCGCCAATGCTTCAGATTCCTGACCTTTGGCCTGATCGATCTGGGCGTTGATGCGTGCGAAGTCGAATAGCCTCCAGCGCAAACCCAGCACACCCGCCGACTGGCTTGCGCCGCCGGTGAAAAGATTGCCACCGGATACGGCTGTCGCGCTGCCGAGCAAGGCGCTGAGTGAAAATTTCGGGTAGTACTCGGCAATGGCTTCACCGATGCGCGCGTTGGAGGCCGCAAGACGGCGTTCGGCCACGATCAGATCCGGTCTGCGCCGCAGCAGATCTGCCGGTGTGCCCAGCGCAGTCAACGACGGCACATCGGGAATTTCGCCCTCACGTGCCAGTTGCGTGCGGTGAGAGCCGGGAGGCGTGCCGAGCAGCACGTCCATCGCATTCATGGCTGCTTCCAGACCGCTTTGCAGTACCGGAACGGTCGCCTGGACTTGCGACAATTCACCCTCGGCCTGACGCACCTGGTACTCCGCGGCCAGGCCCTTGCCGTAAAGCAACCGGACTTTCTCCAGCAACGCGTGTCGGGTGTCGACTTGCCGGTTTGCAATATCCAGCCGTGCCTGTAATCCGCGCAGGGTGATGTAGATATCGGCCGTTTGCGCGGCGATCGCCAGCCGTGTAGCGGTGAAGCCCGCTGCTGAGGCCTGGTACTCGGCCAGTGCTGCCTCACGTCCACGGCGCAGCCCACCAAAGACATCGACTTCCCAGCCCGCCTCGAGGTTGGCCTCGTAAGAATTGCCATAACGGTCATAGCCAGGTGTTGAATTCAACACCTGGCCCAGTGGCGTCTCGACGGACTGATAAGCGCGTGCCGCCTGTGCGTTGATGTTTGCCGAGGGCAGCAGTGCTGCGTTTGCGGCTCCCAGGCCGGCCCTTGCCTGGGTGACGCGCGCCGACGCTTGTGCCAGATCCAGATTCTGCTGCAGTGCCTGGTTGATGAAGTCGGTCAGCAGCGGATCATTAAAGTTTTTCCACCAGGCGGCGAGACCGTCCGGTGTCAATCCGGATTGCGGTTCGACAGCGGGCTGCCCCAGGTAATGGTCCGAAAGCGGGGCGTCTGGACGACGGTAATCCGGACCCACCGCACAACCTGCCACGAAGCTGGCGGTAACCAAAAGAGTAATCGTACGGAGGGGAGGCATCGGCGTTCCTTAACGAGGTATGTGACCATAATACGTATTGGTCACAACGTGTCAATCAAGGGCGAGTGAACGTATTGCCTATTAAACGGGTATTTTAGGCAGGTTTGATAAAGCTGAGGCGTCGGATACTTCATGAGCAGTGACTGTTGACGATAATGGTCACAAGGTCGAGAATATGATGATCATCCTATTTCTAGTAAGGGAACCTATGCGCCGGCTCCGAATTTTCCCCATCGCCGCATGCCTGTTGCCACTCGCCCTGGTAGCGTGCGGTGATTCTTCCTCCGTAGTCGACCCGCGTACTCAAGCGCCTTTGGTCCGGGCCACCGCCGTTCAGGCAGCGGCCGACGGTTCCCGATCTTTTACGGGGGTGGTGACGGCGCGCATTCAGGGCGACCTGGGCTTTCGCGTATCGGGCAAGGTGCTTGAGCGTCTGGTTGACACGGGGCAGACCGTCAAGCGCGGTCAGCCGTTGATGCGGCTTGATCCCATCGACTTGGGGTTGCAGGCGCGCGCGCAGCAGGAGACGGTCATCGCCGCACGGGCCCGCGCCAGGCAGACAGCCGATGACGAAGCCCGCTATCGCACCCTGGTCAGCGCCGGCGCCATTTCCGCATCGGCCTACGATCAGATCAAAGCCGCCGCAGATACCGCCAAGGCGCAACTAAGCGCCGCTGAAGCTCAAGCGGACGTTGCACGCAACGCTTCCGGTTATGCGGTGCTGGTCGCCGATGCCGATGGCGTTGTGGTGGAAACACTCGCCGAACCCGGACAAGTCGTCAGCCCGGGACAACCGGTGGTTCGACTGGCGCGGGCAGGGCAACGCGAGGCCATCGTGCACTTGCCCGAGACGTTGCGTCCCGCAGCAGGATCCACCGCTCAAGCCACGCGCTACGGCGACGTTTCGGGGGCTGTTACCGCGAAACTGAGGTTGCTTTCGGATTCGGCGGACCGCACGACGCGTACGTTCGAGGCCCGCTATGTACTGGAAGGTGCGCTGGCCAATGCACCGATAGGTTCGACAGTCACTCTCAGAATAGCGGAGGGCTCGACACCTGCCGCGTCGTTGCAAGTGCCCATTGCCGCGCTTTACGACGCCGGTAAAGGCCCTGGAGTGTGGGTTATCGGCGGCACCCCGCCAACCGTGACCTGGCGACCGGTTCAGGTGCTGGGGTTGAGCGACGAATCGGCCCGAGTGGCCGGCGACCTTCGCGTTGGCGAGCAAATCGTTGCGCTGGGCGCTCACCTGTTGCGCGAAGGTGAGTCAGTAAGAATGCCTGTGCCTGATGCGGCCACCGTTGCCGGGAGTCGTCCATGAGCGAAGGACGATTCAACATTTCCGCCATCGCCGTTCGCGAGCGGGCGATTACAGTCTTTCTGATTTTCCTGATTGCCGTTGCCGGCATCCTGGCGTTCTTCCAGTTGGGGCGTGCCGAAGACCCTCCTTTTACAGTCAAGCAGTTGACCGTCATCACGGCGTGGCCGGGGGCGACCGCACAAGAGATGCAGGATCAGGTCGCAGAACCCCTGGAAAAACGCCTGCAAGAGCTCAAGTGGTACGACCGCTCGGAAACCTATACGCGGCCGGGGCTCGCTTTCACGATGGTCTCGTTGCTCGATAGCACGCCCCCTGCGCAAGTGCAGGAGGAGTTCTATCAGGCGCGTAAAAAACTCGAAGATGAAGCCATCAAGTTGCCGGCGGGCGTCATCGGGCCAATGGTCAATGATGAGTATTCGGACGTGACCTTTGCGCTGTTCGCCCTGAAAGCCAAAGGCGAGCCCCAGCGCTTGCTGGTCCGCGATGCTGAGTCGATGCGCCAGCGCCTGTTGCATGTGCCGGGGGTGAAGAAGGTCAACATCATCGGCGAACAAGCCGAACGGATATTTGTTTCGTTCTCTCATGACCGGTTGGCGACCCTGGGCTTGTCACCGCAGGACATCTTCGCCGCGCTGAACAGTCAGAACGCGCTGACCCCGTCCGGATCAATCGAAACCAGCGGGCCACAGATTTTTCTGCGTCTCGATGGTGCGTTCGACAAACTGCAGAAAATCCGCGACACCCCTGTGGTCGTGCAAGGGCGGACACTCAAGCTGTCTGATGTGGCGACGGTCGAACGCGGTTATGAAGACCCGGCCACCTTTCTGGTGCGCAATAACGGCGAAGATGCGCTGTTGCTCGGCGTAGTGATGCGCGAGGGCTGGAATGGTCTTGATCTGGGCAAGGCGCTGGAAGCCGAGACCGCAAGGATCAATGAGGAAATGCCACTGGGCATGAGCCTCTCGAAGGTCACCGACCAGGCTGTGAACATCGACTCTGCCGTCGGCGAGTTCATGGTCAAATTCTTCGTCGCGCTGCTGGTGGTCATGCTCGTCTGCTTTCTCAGCATGGGCTGGCGTGTCGGCGCGGTGGTCGCCGCCGCCGTACCTTTGACCCTGGCGATCGTGTTTGTGGTGATGGCAGCCACCGGCAAGAACTTCGACCGTATTACCCTCGGGTCGTTGATCCTGGCGCTGGGGCTGCTGGTCGATGACGCGATCATTGCCATTGAAATGATGGTGGTGAAAATGGAGGAGGGCTACGATCGCATCAAGGCGTCTGCCTATGCCTGGAGCCACACGGCGGCGCCGATGCTGTCCGGAACCCTGGTGACGGCGATCGGTTTTTTGCCGAACGGTTTCGCTCAGTCAACCGCCGGCGAATACACCAGCAACATGTTCTGGATCGTGGGCATCGCTCTCATCGCTTCGTGGGTCGTGGCCGTGGCGTTTACCCCTTATCTGGGCGTGAAACTGTTGCCGGACATCAAGGCAGTCGAAGGTGGACACGCGGCGATCTACAACACGCCGCGATACAACCGCTTCCGCCGGGTTCTGACCCGGGTCATCGCGTGCAAATGGTGGGTCGCGGGCATGGTTACCGCGCTGTTCTTCGTGGCGGCGGCGGGCATGGGGCTGGTGAAGAAACAATTCTTCCCGACCTCTGACCGTCCCGAAGTCATGATCGAGGTGCAAATGCCCTACGGCACTTCCATCGAGCAGACCAGCGCCACGGCTGCCAAAGTCGAAGCCTGGCTGCGCCAGCAAGACGAGGCAAAAATCGTCACGGCTTATATTGGCCAAGGGGCGCCGCGTTTCTTTCTGGCGATGGCGCCGGAACTGCCCGATCCGTCGTTCGCCAAGATCGTGGTGCTGACCGACAGTCAGGAGGCACGGGAAACCCTCAAATTGCGTTTTCGTGACGCGGTCGCTCAAGGGCTCGCCCCTGAGGCGCGCCTCAGGGCATCGCAGATTGTGTTTGGTCCTTATTCGCCATTTCCAGTGGCTTACCGGGTGATGGGGCCTGATCCGGCCAAGTTGCGCGTGATCGCCGAGCAGGTGCGGGGCGTGATGCAAGACAGCCCGATGATGAGAACCGTGAACACTGATTGGGGGCCGCTGACTCCGTCGTTGCATTTCAACCTGGATCAGGACCGTCTGCAGGCAGTGGGGCTGACATCGACTGCGGTTGCACAGCAATTGCAATTTCTGCTCAGCGGAGTACCGATCACGGCGGTGCGTGAAGATATTCGTTCAGTGCAGGTCATGGGGCGGGCAGCGGGGGATATACGGCTCGATCCGCAACAAATCGAAGGCTTCACTTTAGTCGGTGCGTCGGGACAGCGAATCCCCTTGTCGCAGATAGGCGAGGTCGATGTGCGCATGGAAGATCCGATCCTGCGCCGGCGTGATCGCACCCCGACCATCACCGTGCGCGGCGACATTGCCGAGGACTTGCAGCCACCGGATGTTTCCAGTGCGCTGCTGAAGCAACTGCAGCCGATCATCGAGAAGCTGCCTTCCGGTTACCGGATCGAGCAGGCGGGCGCGATCGAAGAGTCCGGCAAGGCCGGCAAGGCGATCCTGCCGTTGTTGCCGATCATGATTGCCATGACCCTGGTCATCATCATTGTGCAGGTCCGTTCGATCTCGGCGATGATCATGGTGTTCCTTACCTCGCCGTTAGGGTTGATTGGTGTGGTGCCGACACTGCTCATCTTCAGTCAGCCGTTTGGCATCAATGCGCTGGTCGGGTTGATTGCACTGTCGGGGATCCTGATGCGCAATACGCTGATTCTGATCGGTCAGATTCATCACAACGCGCAAGAAGGGCTGGATCCGTTTCACGCTGTCGTCGAAGCCACGGTGCAACGTGCACGACCGGTACTGTTGACGGCCCTGGCGGCAATCCTGGCGTTTATTCCCCTGACACACTCGGTGTTCTGGGGGACGCTGGCCTATACCCTGATTGGCGGCACGCTCGTCGGCACCATCATGACGCTGGTGTTCCTGCCCGCGATGTACTCGATCTGGTTCAAGATCCGTCCTGACCATAAGGGGCAAACTGAAAAAATAAATCCGACACAGGTATAAAAGCTTGAAATCGAGGCCCGCTTTGTCGTGCCTCTTTGCCCCCCTTACTACTCATCTTTTGACTGGTCACGGCTGGCAGGATCACTGACAGTTTTGTCGTTTATCCGAACGTGCGTATTGGCCGTGGCAGACATTCACGCTGATCCGCTTCTGGCCGTAAGCTGCCTACGGACGTCACCGAATACCCATTGTGGATGAGTTCTGAGTTTCTTGATCCAGGCTGGAACGCTGGAATGGAACGGGAGGGTTGCGGAAATAGCCGAAAAGATGTGGAAACGATCCAGAAAGGGAGGTCCAAAAAACGCGAGTTCCAGAAACGACAAAGCCCTGAATAATCAGGGCTTTGTCGTATCAAATATGGCGGAGGCGATGGGATTCGAACTCATGGACCTGTTACAGTCGACGGTTTTCAAGACCGATATGCAAAGCCAATGAAACCGGGGCCTGTAGCCGCTTTTCGTTACGATACGTTTATTTTTTGACACCTCTACAGCCCGCATTCTACAAGGGGCAGATTTTGAGTTTTGTAACGGTTTTTGGGGCTATTTCGATGGCTTGGCAATGGCGCCAATTCGTCGATAGACGCGCTCGGTAATGTCTCCTTTGGTGTGCCCCAAGAGTAGGCTCGCATCGCCGACGTCGAGGATTTCCGACGCCGCTTTCGGCCTGATGTCTCTGAACTGGAAGCCTCCGATTTTCTCAGCCAGCTGAACATCGCCTTTTTCTTCAGCTTCGTTCTTGGCCCTTTCTCTGGCGTCGTCCCATCGATCGCGAAGCATCTTCGCGGTCATCCGCTTGCCGCGTGCGCTCACGATCAAATAGCTGCAAATGTGCTGAGCATTGCGCTCAGCCATTTTCCCGATCAACAGGCCTAGACTGTTTGGCTCATCACCGTCAGTCATCTGGATACGCAGCTTTTTGTGTGTCTTGTTCTGCTGCACACCCAAGTAATTTCCCTCGACATCGTCCTTCCTCATGACCAGGACATCTGCCGGTCTTTGCCCGGTCAGATAGGCTAAGTCCATCGCGTCTTTCAGCTCTTGAGCTGCCTTCATGTAAACAGCATCCCAAACCGTATCATTTGCGTAATAGTCCCTCGGTGTTTCTTTGTTTTTTCGCACGCCTTGGCAGGGATTTTCTTTGGTCGTCAGTCCCCATTCTCGAGCAATGTTGAAAACGTGGGAGAGGGTGGCAATCTCGCGATTCGCCCGAACTTTGGCGGTCCGCGCGTCGCGGTACCCTGCGATAGTTGCTGGGGTGATTGAGTCGATGGGAGCGCTGTCGAACATCGGCCGAAGCTGCTTGATCTCCGACAAATTGTCCTTCTGCGTCCGTGCCGCTTTCTTCGATACGATGTCGCGGATATATCGGTCGAAGATGCCTTTCATAGTGCGCAGATCAAGCGGCTTTTCCTTCGCCTCCAGCTCCGCCCATTTGACCCTGGCCAAGTCCAGATCCTTGCCCAGCGGGATCGCCTTACCTGTCATATCCAGATAGTAATAGGCGATCCAAACCTTTCCGCTTTTTCGTGTTCGTGTCCACTTGTACATCCGAGGCGGCAAGCTGCGTGTGTCGGCCTTGCGGGGGCGCATATCAGTTCACTCGCGAGTAGTCTGGTGTCCATACCGGTGCAGCCGGCGGCGGGTTCGTATCGGCGATCGTAGGGCTGATCATGCCCAGCTTCATGCGGGCATACATGCGGCCCACCAGCGGACGCTTGCCACGGCTTTCGACGAACACCCACTGGCGATCAATCAGCCAGCGGCGCTGGTAGGCCCGGGCCTTGTAGCCGGTGAGTGCGGCCAGTTCCTCGTCGGAGAGAATTTCAGTTTCCATTGTGATGCTCCATGCCGCGCCTGGCGTTAGAAGTTGGTGATGGGTTATGCGGGCAACAAACCTTTCGCTTTTGCTTCTGCCCGGCACTGCTCGCGAAACTCCCGAGCCTTTTCGATTGCTTGCTGCTTTGTCGCGGCCTTCCAGGTGGGGCCGACCTGAATGAACTTGCCGCGCAGCTTCCCGCACCAGTGCTTCACGAAATCGCCGTTCTCGATCTGACAGATGGTGCCGGCCGATGCTTTCGGTGCCGTTGCGTAATCCACCAGCTTCTGGTCGTACGTTAATTCGGGCATGAGGATTCCTCGCCCGCCATACACTGGCAGGCTGTTGAGTTGGGGGAGCGATTACGGGTACTGGCGTTTTATGCGATCGGCGATGCCTTCGAGCTTTTCCGCCATGTACCGCATGTCATTGTTATCGCGGCGGGAGACGACGCCCGATCGCTTAACGTTGCGACCGTCGATGATCCAGGCTGCTAAGAGGATGATTGCGGATTCGAGCCGACGCCTAACCCAGCCGGTGTGTGGGACAACCTTCATCGCCACAGCCCCCTGCAGATCAGGGAGGCCATGTAGAGCGGGGCGAAGATCATGGCGTCACCTCGCGTCGCGCCCACCAACAGACCGGGCCATCATCAGTGTCGTGAATCGAAAGGCAGAACCAGCCTTCGCCATTTGGACGATCCGGTTCCCAATAGCCGCAGTCTGGATTTTGGGAGTCAAAGTAGCGCTCCGATATCTCGTCCGGGGCGTCTTCAATGCTGGACATCTTCACAACTAAACCCTGTTCGTCGAGCCATTTCTTGCACTTGTCGCCGTCACCCTCATCGAAAGACGGCAGATCCGGATGCCAGAACATGCCGTTTTCATCCCGCTTTACCGGCCAGTGTTTGATAAGTCCAACGCGATCGACGCGCTCAATCTCTGCAAGCAGCAGGGCTGCCGCCTTCACAAGGTCGCGGCGCCGATCTGCACTCGGCTTGAACTCTCCGACTACACGGGGCCAGGCCGTGCTCAGGCTACGCGGCTTACCGGCGAGGCTTGCATAGGTGGACGCCGCTTCGGCAAGTTCGCCATTGACGTAAAGGTCATCGCGATACAGCGAAAAGCCCTCGAGGGACACTTGGCGTTGCCGTTCGGCCATGACGTCCCGCGCTGCGCTGTTGAGGCGAATTTGGTTTTCTTCAGACATGACTTCGTCCTTGCCGCTATAGCGGCTGACTTTGAAGGGGGAGGGAGCTATCGTGTTCAGGCCTTACGTGGCCTTTCCTTGCTAAAATGGTGTTATAAATTTTTTAAGGAAGAAATCGTGGGTCGTTTTCGAACGTATTGGACAGATCAGGCGAAATGGTGGTGCAGCCGAAGCTTGGAGTGGTGGGCAGCGCACCTGACTGCGTTGTATATCGGTGGTGCGATCACCATCATGGGGGCAAAATTTGATGAGCTGATCGCGTTGAAACTGAATGAAATAGGAGATCTCGCTGCTGGCGTGTTTGGACCGGTAGCGTTCTTGTGGTTGGTCTTAGGCTACATCCAGCAAGGGCGCGAATTAAAACTAAGCTCAGCTGCTTTACAGTTACAGGCTCAAGAGCTCCAGAATTCTGTTGAACAACAGAAAGAACTTGTCGCCATCTCACGTGAGCAAGTTAAGACCGAGATTGAAAGTATTCAAAGTGCTCGCGAGCAACGGGCGAAATCAATTCGGCCGCTTTTTGTTATTTCTGGCAATGGCGGTTCTCACATGGGGTCAACTCATGAGTTAGAATTTTCTGTTCAAAATTTGGGTTCTCCAGTTACAAGTGTAAATTTCGATTTCTCTGATCAATTTGTATTTATTGGTCAGACCAGGCACTTGATGGAAAATAAAGATATTGCACGCTTTAAGTTGAACGTTGAAGGGCGCGGGGACGGAGTTGGGGATAAGCTTACGGTGACGTATCTTGATGCGGATTTCACTCCTGGAGTATGCATGTTTAACATCACGGTGTTACCAGATGATAGATATCCAGGTCTGAGGTTTGAGCAATTGTAAGCTCCATCGGACCACATCGAGAGATGTCCATCTTTTTCTGTGGACATGGGCATCCTATGCCGGGGCATGCCCGGGCGGTGGAGGGTTGTGGGATCAGGCGCTTGCGGATAGGGCCAGAATCTCGTCGCCCCCGCGCGCGAGGCCGGCGTGCAGCTCTACTTTGCTGCCAGCGAGCATCCCGGCAATGTGGGCGTTCATGTCCAGCTCGACGCCCTTTCTTTTCCGTGACTCTTTGATGTCCTGGGTGGCGAGGAATTCGCTGATCAACGCCTTGTCTTGCGCTTGAATCGCTACCAGCCCTTGCCCACTGCCGGGCTGCCCGGCTGCATCATCATCTTGAGGCACGAGCGCTTTCAGCTTCGACTGAACCTCCCAGACCCATGCCAAAGCGAAGTGATCGCCGGCAGTTTCAGCTGAATACGCACTGCGCCGAACCCCAGACCTGACTGCCGAGCAGTACTCCTTGCGCGCCTGGGTGAGCTTTCTGTGCAGCGACTCATACGCATACAGGGCGATGTTCTGAGCGGGAGCTACGCCGACGAATGTCGCGCATTCGATGACTTGCTCTTTCGAAGGGCTCCACTTCCGACGCCGCAAGGTCGTGCAGTTGAATGCATCAGCTACGGCGATGCTCAGCTGCTGATCCCATGCCGGCCGACGCTTGGCGCGGTGAAGGTCCGACTCGACTTCGCCGACGTCGCTCAACTTCACATCCATTTCGGTCAGACGGTACTCGCGCATCAGCGCCTGTGCCTGACGAAGTGCAGTCGCGGCCTCGTTCTCGTTGGCGCTCTGGGCCAGTGCCAGGCAGTGCTTGATCTTGCGTATCGCGCGCTCGAGTTTCTTTTCGTCGATCTGTTGTGCGGACATAGGAGGGCCTCGACGGTATATTGCGTGTGGGTGAATTTTTTAGGACAAGCCATGCAGCTCTTCCACTACACGGACATAAATGCAGTTAAATCGATTCTTGAAAACGAAAAGCTGTGGCTGACCGATGTGCGCTTTCTGAATGATTCAGAAGAGCTGCATAACGGTATTCACGCTCTGATTGATTATATAAAACATCAAGTTAAGACTTTTCCAGATCGCCATGAACTCCTGGGTGTTGCTGCAGAATATGTGGAGGCCGGTCTTGTCGGGAAAGCAGGTTACGGGATAGAAAATAGGCCTGTTTTTATCTGCTCATTCAGCCAGGCTGGTGATTTATTGAGTCAGTGGCGAGCGTATGGCTCCTATGCAATTGAGTTTTCATCCGAGGCTATTCCGCATGCGCTTTCGGCGTGCGTATATGACGATTTTGAAAAACTCTCTCAGGCATCAACCGTAGCACTTGCTAGCCTGATGACTATCTCTGACTCCATGCTAAAAAATGACGGCTATCTTGATAGCGACGGCTATGAGGCATTTTCTAATTTAGTTGGCTTGGCCGCGACTTTCAAACATCAAAGCTTCTCGGAAGAGCAGGAAGTAAGAATTGTTGCTGGTCATGATCTTGATCCAGAGATAGAGGACGGCTTAGAAGTGAGCTTTAGGACTCGAGGGAACATGCTAATTCCCTTCGTTGAACTTAGCGCTCCGTCTAAAAGTATTCGAGCTATTCACATTGGCCCAATGGCCGACCAGGAACTCGCATATATCTCTCTTAAGTCTTTTGTGACAAAGTTAAATCTTGATCGATTCACAAAGGATAATAATTATCTACATGATATTGATATTATCAAGTCTTCAATACCTTACAGGGCGCCTTAGCAAAAGCTGAGTCATCAGGTGAGAGCGCGCTAAAGGGAAACTTCGCCAATATCGATCCTACGGAGTTCCATTACCTCGACACTCTGGTGCCCGTCAGTGATCACTCATCAGGGCAGCTCAAGGTTGCGGAAGGTGCCGTGATAGTTGCGATAGGCGCAGAGCGCGACCTTTCGGAACGAATTGGCAGCGACTTTGCCGATTGCCATCGGGCTGCCCCCCTCCAAGTAGCGTCAACTCGAAGACGGTTACATTTGAGATGCGCTTCGCCGCCGCCCTCACAGTCCCGGGAGCAAGCTGGAAATCCTTGGCGACTTCGATCACATATTTGTAGTTGAGGGCATCGAAGATTTGTTGGTCGCGGGCGCCATTTCGCAGGCCCGCGTAGATGACTGCTTGCATGGGATGTCTCCAGTCAGGCGCCGCCCTCCGTGACCGGCGGTGGCAATTTGGTTTGGGTTGGGGTATTACAGGTGGCCGGCATGGGGCCGGATAGCCGGGGTTCTATGATTGAATTGCAGAGCAAAATCGACTCGATACTACCTGTTAGTGTTTTGGCCGCAGTGGTGTTGTTCATCGTTAAAGAAGTTGTTGAGTTTTTTAAGCGGTCCTCAGAGCGGAAAAGAAAGATATCAGCGTACAAAATTCTTCTATCTGAGGAACTCGAAAAAAACCTCTGGACATTGAATTATTTGACTAGCATTTGCCATGCTATCGGTGATGAGCATTTCACTGGTATTTCTTACAGGCGAACGTCATCCGGATCTGAACAGATTGCTGTTCATGTGGGCCGGCAGGGCGGGTATGGTCCGCTATGGAACGTGTATTCATCCATATTTGATAAGGCTGTCGTAGACTTGGCGGTAATCGATAAGAAGCTTTTTGAAAAATCAAAAATCGCCTACGAATGCCTTGCAGAGGCAAGGCATATTCGAAATTCGATTGTACGTCTCTGTGAAGATGAATCATTAAATGAATATGTTCACACGTTTCCTGAATATGCTTTGGGAATTTTAAGGGAGGCTGTAGATGCGCTCGATATTCTTTATGTTGCATGCGCTGGGAAAAAATTAGACCGCCCTAAGCTACGATCTTATGTTTGAATTTAACCATACTAATATTAGTAGGCATAATTCCTAACTAAATTCAGGAGAGTCGTGCGGTTGCTGGATGCATCGAGTAGGGTGTGTGTTCCTATTTGACTGAGCTACGCTCCAGGCTCAACTTCACGAAAGGATTTCGCGATGGTCATTCGTAACGCTGAAAATCACGCCAAGATTGCTGCCGAAATCGGCTGGAGCGCTGCAGATGTTGCCCAGTTCATTGTGCACATTGATCCGATGGCGAATGGGCAAGGATATCTTTTGTTCCCGCATCAAAATTTTTGGGAAAATGCTCTGCCCAAACCACTTCGCTTAGGTAATGATTGGGTAATTAAAACAGGGCCAATTGACCTCGAGCATGGCTAATCTAGCCATGCCGGGTTAGCGATTTCGTCTTCCAACTCAGGCGGATCATCGGCAAGCGACTTCATTTCGGCTGCCTCGATCAGTCGCGACACCTTTTCGGTTATGACAAAAGGTGTCGTGACACATCGCAGCATCTTGGCCTGAGTCTCGAAGTCGGCAGCGATCAGGTTCATCAGCAGCAGTGGTAAACCTCCTGCCGGTTGTTAATGCCGTGCGCTGCCATGACCCGCTTGAGGTCAGGCTTGAACACCCCGGCCACTTCAACCGTAAACTTCTCGACGCCCAACGCAGCGTCCCTTGCTGCTGCCTTCTCGCGCTTCCTGCGCTGCTTCTTGGCTTCCTCCGTCAATTCCTTTTCCTCGGCCATGGCCTACCTCTTCAATTCCGCTGGCCGGCAAGTCCAGCCAGGTCTGTCGGCGGCGTGTCGTCGCCCGGTTACTGATGCGTTTTATGAGTCGAACTTGAATCCGTTCTCGCTGGCGATCAGCGCAACCCGCTTGACGTGCATGTGCAGTGTCTTGGCCGTCTCGCTGATGGTCTTGCCGGCTTCGGCCAGTTCGCGAACCTTCGGCGCGATCTTGTTGCGCTCGACTCGCAGACGGTCGTGATGCGGTGTGGATGCCAGCTTTGGATCACCAGTGACTCCGCTGGGGATTTGCTGGGCCTTGCCGCCGGCGCCAAAGAACTGATCGAGCTGCTCGTTCAGGCTTGCGACGATGCAGTCGCGGGGGTTGGGTTGGGGTACGCCGATCACTGCTGACCTCCTGCTGGCCGGTTGGCTTTTTCTTCGAACTGAATCGCCATGTCGAGCGCCGCTTTGTAGGTCCAGCGAAACGCCGCGGTCTTGCCGGTTGAGAGGTTGACGACATGGAAGGCCTTGCCGACCACCCTCACCTGGAAGCGCACCTTCTTCTCCGGCATCACCAGGCCTGCGAGTCGTGCAAACGTCTCGCGTGCTGCCTGGGTACGAATCATCAGGACGCGCAGAACATCGACGCGCTGTTGCATCAGAGGGTGCATTTCGGCCTGAGCAATTGCTGTTGCGTGCTTCATGGTTGATTACCTGTCGGTTGTCATCCCAAGCAGCCCTCGCGAGAAGGCTGCTCAGTGATGCTGTCCGTCCTATTACCGCCGGAAAGGGCGGGGCGCATTGCATGCCGGGTCACTCACACGGTTAAGGCGTTTCACCATCGAGCAGCCGTCCAGGTTGTTCCTGTCGTTGGCAGGCTTTCGGGCCTGTCTGCTCGCCGGTCGCCGGTAGAGGCAATACGGTCTGTTATTTGTTGCGCGGTTTGTTAAAGAGCATTGGAATTTTCGTCCTGCCTGTTGCACTAGTGTTCGAGGTACAAGTCGGCTTGCATAAATAAAAGCATGCTTGTCATTTGAATGCAAGCAAGCTTGTGCTAATTTTTTGTACTGTATGCATATACAGTATTCGTTTGGAGGGCAGCATGGCGAAAGGGAATGAAGGTTCGGCTAACGGAGTACGTCAAGAGGCGAGAGGACTAGAGAGGCTAGGAATTCGAGTTTCCGAAATGATCAACCACCCCATCGCCCAGCTTCAGCGATGGGTGACCATCCATCGCCTGGATACTGACGGAGATCGCGAGTGGGAGGAGGTAATGAGGTTGATATTGGAAACCGACGGCATCGACATGACGTTCAACGACGATGAATCGGTGACATTGAATTGGGAGGCGAACGCCGTGGAAAATCGGCCAGTGGCGGTTACAGAAGAACTTGAGGAGCTGGCTCCTTTCTGATCAGGCAATAAAAAGCCCGCTGATGGCGGGCTTTGAATTTTTTAGCGGGCCTCAGCTATTACCTATCCGACGTGGGTGGCTGAATCTCGCTAAGCGAGTAATCTTGAGACTTGCCATGGTCATTCCGCACGGTTTGAAGTGCGTATTGGAGTTTTTCCATTTGCGAACGCGTACGTTTTTTAAACGCATCGTTTGCTTCTGTATCTTTCAGATGTTCTTTACAGATTTTGATCGACGCTTTGAGTGCTGCTATTTTACGAGTTAGCTCTGGGGGGTCATCTGCTCTTATATAAATTTTAAGTAGCCAGATTGAAACGAAGGGGCTGAGTATCCCTGTAAGTGCCATTAAACCTTGTTTCGCTTCCACTGTGGTTATGATCGGCGTCAAAACCAATGCCAGTGCATTGAGGAGGCTAGTGGCTAAAGCCATGAACATATTGTTTTTCACAGGCTGCCCCCTAAAGATTCCGCTTGCTTTTGTGTGAGCCTGATTAGTCGTTTTTTTCTGATGATCGACTGCTTCAGTAAATAACTCTCAACCTCGTCGTCTTCTGAAATGTATTGGATTAGCATATCTCTCGGAAAAAGAAGATATGAAAAGTGTCTAGTTATTTTTCGGACATAAATGAATATCAGCGGAAAGCCAGAGATCAAGATGATCCATCCGAGCGCCTGTAATATTAAATCATAAGTCCACATAGGCTGACCTCGGAGGGCTAGTTAACTTCGCCGTAAACTTTAACTATAGCATAAGTCGTCCTTGTGCCACTAAGGTCAACGATCTCTTTTTTCTCTATTTTCACCATGTAGAATTTATCTTTAAGGAATGCCTCCTCGTTATCGGCGACCTTCAACATGAATTCTTCGTCTTGGATAGTTACAGTAGCCTCAAAGCCATCCTTGCTTGCGATACTCCAGCCGCGTTTACCTTTGAAATTCAGTTTTGTGAACTGTATGTTTTTTCTAAAGCTATCTACGTTTACTTTTTCGGTCAGGTCAGCTTTTATAGGTTTAAAATTGACTATTTCAGCTTCTTGTAAAGTGGTAATGCTACCTTGAGCCCTGAAAGAAACCTTTGGGCTGTCTTTACCTTGCAATGGACCTTGGATAACCTTGTGAAGCGCCTGACGGATCTCTTTACTTGAAACTAGCTGTGCCACATCGCTTGACGTTTCGATTTCTTTTCCATCGACGGTGATGACAGCTGTCTTCTTTCTCGCATTAATAACGACTTTTTCAATTTTTTTATCTTTTATGCGATCGATTATTCCGATTGCCGATGCGCTAGCTGCAACAGCCGCGCCGCCGATTATGCCTATGGATTTTAATACAGTATTAGTTGTAAGAGGGTCTGCAAATATAGAGTAAATAATCTCTAGGGACCCTTTTTTTGCGGGTGCTACTACACTCAGATTTGCTTCGGAAGAGCCGTTGCTCACAATTTTTGCCGATTTTGTAATTAGTTCGTCCATGCCAAGGATGGCGCTTCCTAAGTCCTTAGCACTTATTTGGTGATGAGCTAACTGACCCTTAGCGTCGTAGGATATTGTAAATTCTGTGACTACTTTATCGTCCATCGGATGCCCCTAGTTTGCCTCAAGTCGGAGCTCGCTACCATGTAAACATCCATGTCACTAGTCCCCATTAATATTAGCTTTCACGATACTGTTAGGAAGTTAGAATCCCGTTGAGAGATTCAAACTAAGTTAGCGTTCCAAACGAGAAGCACGCGCGCCTGGATGAAAGTCAAGTCACGTCTGATCATTCGATCCTTGTGCCTGGTGTTATCGGAAATCATTTCGAAGTGATCCTCATCGGCGACTTGCAGCCGTTTGATGTAAATGTGGTCATCCCACGAAAACAGGTAGATCCCATCACCAACGAATTCCCGAATGCTGACGTCGACGATCAGCGGATCGCGGTGTTTGATCGTCGGCTCCATCGACTGACCCCAGCCGGTCACCATCTTAAGGTGGAAGTGCTCAGCAAATTCAACCCCGAGCTCGCGTAAGTGCTTGGGGCTGACTCGGACGTCTTGGAATGTTTCCGGAAAGTCGTGAGCGATCTGGCCACCACCCATTGCTGCGCGGATGTCGTAATGCGCAATCCACACCTCGTCACCGACTAGGCCGGGACGAGAAAAGTCCCCGGTAACCACATTCGTTGACTTCGACTCTATTGCGGTTTCTTCAACTGCATCAGCTATGCGTTGGCGGGCGTCTTCAGACAGCCCGTTGCCATGTTTCGCGAGCATCTGCCTGACGAGGTCGGCGGATGATTTGCTATCGACCTTCGATGGAACCATATCTTTCCGACTTGGAGGCTCCCCCTTGCCGGACAGAAGCCAGTCCACTGTGGTGTCGTAACCCTCAGCAATAGCAATTAGGTTTTCATTCTTGATGTTGCCTGTGTCGCCTGCAAACCACTGACGAACAGCCTCATAGCTCACACCGCAGGTGCTAGCTATATCCCTTTTGAAGCCACGCGCTCCAACTTCCGGCTTTCGCGAAAGTACGAGCTTCGTAATCCGATCAGTAATTTTCATGCGAGCAATCTACAAGTTAGCTTGCCAAGCATGCTTGCTTAGTAAACACAAGCATGCTTGAATTGGCGTGCACCTAAAGGAGTCAGCCATGAACCGTGCCGACGCAATCAATCATTTTAAAGGGATTGCCCCTTTGGCCAAAGCGCTCGGAATTACATACGAGGCAGTCAGGCAATGGGGTGATGAAATTCCCGAGCTTCGTCAGTACCAGCTTGAACTGGTAACGAATGGCCAATTGAAGGCCGACAAAAAGCATTCGGCAGCATAAATCATCCTGGTGTTGATCTCTTGAACGAATGATCGCCGAGCCACTGCCAGACATCCACGGAAACAAATTTGAGGTTTTACGAATGGAGGATTTCTTGAGGGCTTGCCACACCACCGTCAAGGAAAGTGGGGCAGAGGAGTTGGCCGGGAAGATGTGCATGGCACACGTGAGCTTGCTCCAGCGCTCGAACCCGGACAACGCGGCGCATCACCTGACCATTGAACATCTTTTCGGGATTTTGCTGCACACCGGCGATATGCGCCCACTGATAGCGCTCGCTGATCAATTCGGTTTTGACCTAGTGGCTCGTGAGAAGCCGGCTGCCAAGCCGTTGATGGCTGCGCTGGGCCTCCTGTCCGCCGAGTGCGGCGATGTTGGTCGATTGATTTTCGATGCGGCGGCGGACAACCACATCAGCCAGCACGAAAAAGCCCAGGGCGAGAAAGCAATCCTTGAGGCAATCGATGCGCTGCAGGTTCTGCGCGAATCGCTGAAGGTGGCCTGAATCTCAGGCACAAGTGTCAGTTTCTGAGCGAGGAGAGAGCAATGATTGAAAAGACCACTACATATTCAAGGCCGACCCTTTCGGTACGCGAGAGAGAGATTGCGATTGAGGCTATCGGTCGCCAAGTAACGGGCTCGCCACGCGCGATGGCCTCGGATCTGCTCGCTGCCATCGCCGTACTCGATGGAGAACATATCCCGGTGGTGATTTGGTCGGGAGACTTTATTACTTATCAGGCGAAAGCTGCCTGGCATCAACAACAGGCGGCTGACTGGCAGGACCAAGCAAACCGCCAACGACAGCTTATTGATTCAAGGACTTCAAGTGAGGCGCAAAGTCATCCTTCAGAGCCCCTCTCTGCTGAACCAGCTCCAGAACCGGGTCTTCTTCTTCGCCTTCCAGCACTAGATCAATCAATTCCTGCTGAAGAAGAAAAAGAAAATCCTCTTCCGCTTCTAGAGCACGAACCTGAGCAAGAGTCCAGTGATGCTTGTTAAGCACAGCGAGCCGCAATGCATCTGTGTGCGACAAGGGACCCCAAGGGCATTTTGGGTCGGTCGCGATTCGTTCGGCGAGGCAGTAAAGCTTGAAACTTTGAAAAGCCTGCCGAAAGTGCTGGCCGTAGTTGTTCATTCCTTGCCATCGGGTTTCTGGCTTTTCACGCAGAACGTTTTCGAATCGCTCTACCAAATCCCACCAGATGGAGTGGTAGTTGAGTGTTTTCAGCTTCATATGTCCGGTCTCCTTGGACCTTTTCGTGTGGAAAAAAAAGCTACCACGGATGCACTGGACACCCATAACGCCTGAATCGCAGGCACAAAAAAGCCGGGCTGCAACCCGGCTCTTTCAAAACGATAAAACACTTGAAGGGACATTATGAACACGAACGTCACCCCCGGCAATCCCCCCATTCCTGCGACACGTTTTGGTCAATCGCAAAAAGTGTCGCGACACACGTTATCTCGTTTTGCCGAATTGAATATCGGAGCCTCGCTGTGAGCGTTCAAGCAATGTCATGGGCGCTGTCTTTGCCCACGCAAGTTCTCAAGGATGCTAGCGCACGGCACGTTCTGCTGTGCCTGGCCAACTATGCCGGATCGAACGGCACTGGCGCGTTTCCGTCAGCTTCCACTCTGGCTCAGGACACCGGTCTATCCGAGCGCACCGTGCGTTACAAGTTAGATGACTTGGAGAAGTCGGGACTGATCAAGCAGGGCAATCAGGCGATTGCTGCTGTTCACATTGATCGCCATGACCGACGCCCAGTCGTTTACGACCTTCAAATATTGCGGGGTGCAAATGCTGCACCCCGTTCGGAACGGGGTGCAAATGACGGCACGGGGTGCAATCCACAACAGAACGGGGTGCAATCTACGACAGAGCGGGGTGCAGCGGCTGCACCCAATACGTCAATTAACCATCAGGTAACCGAACAGCAGCTGCAGCGCGAGTTTTCTGGCGTGGTCGATGATCAGGATCGACAAGCTCTCGATGCTCTCGAAGATCCTCGCCAGCGCTTTTCGATGTTTGCCGACTGGGAGTTCAGCGCTAAACAGTTGGAAGACCAGCTTCGCCTGATGTGCTTGCCGATCTCATCGGCTACCGATGAGTTGATTAACTCGTTCAAAGGTTTCTTCATCGCCAAACCCGATACCCGTGACAACGCCGCCGGCTGGTGCCACCGCCTTGCCAAGTGGATCAAGCGTGATCGCGCAGTGAAGTCCGGCGACATTGAGGAAGAGATGGATGCGACCGGTGACTGGACTGCCAAGGGGGTTCGGGTATGAAATCTGCACGCGATCTTATTGCCGAACGGCGAACCGACCCTACCTACAAGCCGACGTCCGACCCAGTAGTGGCCGAGGTTGATCCATCGACCAAAGCTGTCATCGACGATTTGTTCCTGCGTCTTCGCGGTGCCTGTGGCGCATGGCGCCAGTCTTGGCCGACTGAGGCCGTGATGAACGCCTCGAAGCTTGAATGGCTCGGCGAGTTCATGCGCTCCGGGATCAACCGGATGGAGCAAATCGACCACGGCATGCGCGTCCTGAGTGCGAGTAAGTCTGCATTTGTTCCGGCGCCCGGGGTTTTCGTCAGCTGGTGCTTTGCCCCTGAAGGGCTGGGATTGCCGAGCGTCGAAAAGGCGTACGCCCAGGGTCTTCGCAACTGCCATCCCGCTATGCGTGATTCGGCCAAGTGGATGCACGCTGCGGTCTACCACGCTACTGCGGCCGCTGGTTTTCATGGCCTGCCATTGCTCTCGCGTGAACTTGGTTTGGCGAGCTTCGAGCGTCACTACTTGGCCCAGTGCAGGAAGATCTGGAAGGGTGAACCCCTAGGCTCTATCCCTATTGCTGAACTTGCTGCGCCTAAGCCTGATCGCAACCCCGAAGTGGGTAACACCGCTTTGGCCAACTTGCGCGCGATGCGTGCGGGGAGGGTAGAACGTGTGTGACCGTCGCCTTGCTGTACCCGAAATCGATACCTATCGCTTCGCAGTGTTCTGCTGCTCGTTCAAGGTCGATTTGAGTTCGCCACCTGATCACGCGCTGGCGCTGTTTGCCGACGAGGCCATGGCCAAGCGTTATGGCTCGTGGATGTGGCCGGGGACCTATGAAGTCGTTGACGTCGTGACGGGGAAGCCTTCATGCGAGTGAGCTCGAAGAAGCTTCGCGCCTCGGCAAATGGCCAAGAGTGCACCGTCCGGATGCCAGGCATCTGCAATCACAATCCAGAAACGACCGTCCTTGCGCATTTGCCTTGCGGGCGGAAGGGCATGGGCATGAAAGGCTTTGACATCGTGGCGGTGTACGCGTGCTCCGCTTGCCACGACGTGATCGACGGCCGCGCCGCCGGCGAGATCGACTGGCAGGACGTGCCGCGCGCCATCGCCGAAACCTACGAAGCCCTGATCAGGACTGGAATTCTCACCGTTAAGGGGGCCGCATGAGTACCGCCGCGGTGAAGATCACCGAAGCTGAGATCAAGCGCCAAGTGGCCGGCACCGTACAGGACGTACGCGACATCGAGAATAAGGGCCTGTACCTGCGCTTCAATAAGGCTCGAACCGGTGGCTCGTGGTACCTGGTGTTGAAGGGCAAGTGGAATCCCATCGGCACGTTCCCCGAGCTGACTCACAAACAGGTTGTAGCGGCGCTGCCGTCGCTTCGGCTGCGTCTGGCCGCCGGGGAGGGTGCGAGCCTGTCGAAGTGGACCGCTGTTGGCGAACTGCTGGACTGGTTCGCTGATCGCATGTCGCGCGATCGCAATCTGTCGACCAAACGCAAAAACACCGGCGCCTCGATCATCAAGTGCCACCTGAAACCGCGCCTCGGCGAGCTGCCCCTGATCGGCATCGACAAGGCCGCTCTCGACACCCTGCTGATGTGGCCGCTGCAGGAGACGGTTTCCATCGACTACGTGCGTTCCGCGTTTCAGCTGTTGGCCTTGTCATTCCGGCAGGCGGCCAAGCTGGGGATGATCACGCCCAACCCGATGGCAGCGATCCGGTTCAACGACTTCTCTAAGGCAAAGGTCGGCATCAAGCCGTCCCGTCTGCGCGGCGTTCAGTTGGAAGGCCTGCTCGGGCAACTGGCCGAAGTCATGAGCACCGCGCCGCTGGATTCGATGCTCGCACTGATGATGCTCTGCCATGGCACGCGGATCGGTGAAACCCGGATGGCGCGCTGGTCGCACATCAGCCTGGCCGAACGCGAATGGTTCATCCCGGCCGAGAATACGAAAACCGGTGTCGAGCATCACCTGCCCCTGACCGAGCAAGTATGCACGCTGCTGACC
Source organism: Pseudomonas fluorescens (assembly GCF_012974785.1). GTDB lineage: Bacteria > Pseudomonadota > Gammaproteobacteria > Pseudomonadales > Pseudomonadaceae > Aquipseudomonas > Aquipseudomonas fluorescens_BT. The sequence goes on from NZ_CP027561.1 coordinate 2,868,727, forward strand.
CGGTATCGAGAAGGCCAATACGCTCGAGGCTATGAGGGCCAGTGCCTGTTCCCGGCACGTAATGGCAAGGCGCTGGGCGAGGCTCAGGGCTGCGCCGTGTTTCGTCGACTGGGGCAGGGCGATTGGACCAGCCACGACCTGCGCAAGGTGGCGCGCACCGGTTGGGCAGACCTTGGCATCGATCACCTGATTGGTGAGCTGCTGATCAACCACGCGATGGGCCACAACGTGAAGGTTTACATCCAGTCGGACGTGATGAGCCGCAAGCGTGATGCCCTCGAGCAGTGGCACGCGCATCTAGATCAGAAAGGCTTTGCAGCGATTCACGGATTGACCGGCTTTAGATTTGAAGATTCCGGTAATTCGCTGCAAGCCACAGAACATAAGGCCCGCAAGGCCACTGAAGAAACAACCATAGGCGAGGTTTCAAAACATGCAGAAAAGGCCAGTGTCTAGCTTTAAGCGGGAACGGATCGAGCTCGAGCCTTGCTCGATCTGCAAGGGAAAAGCGGTTGTAAAAGGACTATTTCATGAGCTGGTTTGTGCTGATTGCAACGGCTCAGGTTGGGTTGTTTGGGGTAGCAAACTGGTGCTTTCTTCGGACGAGTTAGTCACTCAGTTAAGTTTCAAACTGCAGCACGCTCAGCGTGAAATTTCCGCGCTGAAAGTTTCGCCACCCATGGCTGGACCACAGAGCCAATACGAACAATCGAACCGCCTGGGAGCGGGCGGAACAAATTACACAGGGGATTGAAAGAATGATGATTCGTAAGCCAGCAGGCCGACCATTGGGGGACACCGAATACCTACTTGAGCAGTGGGGCTGGTGGAGGATGGATGGAATGGGTGTTCCTGGTTACACGTCACCGACTTTAGCGCTGATGCGACAAGCGGTAGCCCAGCCGTCTGCGAGCAAGAACTACTGCATCACGGATGACTGGGCGATTGCTATCGACAATGCAGTTGCCAGGCTCGCACATCGGGATCAACAAATGGGCGATATCATCTGGCTTTATTACGGCGCCAAATGGGCAATGGTAAAAGTCGGTAAGCATTATGGGATCAGTGAGGGTAAGGCGAGGGAGCTGGCTAGGGCAGGGGCGGCTTGGGTGGATTGTGCCGTGGGTGAAATGCGTACAGCAGCCTGAGATTTTCGCGATGCCAGGAGGACTCTGAGTCCCCCTGGCTGAGTGCTTAAAAGGCGTTGTTCCACGCCTTCGTTAAAGCATCTAACAAGGCAGGCATATTAGATTCAAAGGACTCTTTGGAAATTTCATCGCCAACAGTCTTCGCGAGTTGCTTTTTCTGGTGGCCGGACATTCCTTTGGTTTGCTCTTCACTTCGTTTCCATCCCTGCTCATCGGGGTAGCATTCTTCGAGGCTGCCAAAAGGAAGTACAACTATTTGATTTCTGCGGTGTAAGTCAATATGACCCTCAATGAATTGTTCAAATCCGGGTCTTGCTTTTTCAGTAGGTTGGTCGCATAAGATAATCGTACGTTCGTTGTAAATGCTTGTGCCCATTGGAGAGTAAGCTTTTGATATTGCATTTATGGAACGTTTTGCTTGGTGCGTATCGCCTTCGGCAGAAATGATCTGTATCGAAGGTTGATTATTATAGTGGCGCTTTATTACACGGGTCAAAAGTTCAAGTTCACTCGGTCCTTCTACAATCAGAAAATTTCTTGGTAGTAACAGATCGGCGGGGCTGCCCCCGAGTAATTCGTAGATTATATAAGGCTTATCATTCTCGTCTGTTTTAAAGATTTCCGTTTTGCAATCATGCTTTTCTGTCTTGAATACTGACTCGCGACTGCTTGAGTCGGCGACGAAGACCGATGAGTGTGTACTGATCACAACTTGATCAAGGGTTGAACTCAGCTCTAATAAAACATCTTTTAGCTTTCTTTGGGCCGTGGGGTGGAGGTGCAATTCTGCTTCATCAATGAAGAATAAAAAGGATTTTCCCGCGTCCTCTCTCGCTTTGCGATAGTCGGCATATGCCTGGATGATTGCGAGCATCAATGCTCGCTGCATCCCGTCTCCTTTTTCACTTGCGTAGGTCTCGATCCCATCATCGACAACTGTTTCGAACTTCTTCAATAGATCGCTAAACTCCGGGGATAGAACTTCAAAGTAAACCTTGGAGCACTCGGAGAACTGCTTTTCGAGATGGCTTTTTACGGAGTGTCCCAAAGCCTTGAAATGAGCATTAACGGCAGAATCTTCGGCGTTAAATAGGTCGTCGAAGGTGTTGCGAAACATTTTGTATTTTGGGTCGTCATTTAATATTTCTTCTATGACAGATGAGAGCATAATTCCAACAGCGCTTTTTTGGTTATATTTTGTGAATTCTTCATAATATTGGCGGGTGTGGATGTACTCAAACTTAGGGAGGAAATCATTGAGGGCTGGGTCAAATCCGGTGGGGTTTTTTTTGATTTCACCATTGATTTCCACTACGCGTTTTTTTGGCTCTGAACTTTGTCTTGTAACGACTATGTTATCTGCGCCAGATAGGAAGTTCTGGATTTTTGTCCGATTGGCTTCGTTTATCATGTTCTCGGCGCCATGTTGAGCGCCTGAGAACTCTAAGCTCACAATGATCTCTCTCCCTGCCTCTCGCTGGTACTTCATATCGCTAGTAAGACCGGAGCCGGTATAAAACCAAGCTATTGCCTCAAAAAAATTGGTTTTTCCTGTGTTGTTTTGGCCTATCAAAATATTGAAGTCGGAGAGGGTCAAATGCGCATTTTCAATAGATCTGAAATTTTCAATTTTAACGCTTACGATTTTCATATTGCCTCCATGCCAAAACGGAAACAGAAAAGTGCGATGCAGGAGTCAACGATAGCCTATAGGTGGTTTTTTGCTTGCCTATCCGCCTCGCGGTACAAAATCTTCTGTTGCCATCGAGATTTATACGGATAAGAAGACAAAAAACACTTTTCCGCACGGAATAGGTTTGTTTTTATAGCAGCGTGAACTGCTGTGAACGCAGCGAGACGCTTTCGAAACCCGGCCAATGAGTCGGGTTCTTTATACCTACTTACAAGCCCCGCCATTGAGCGGGGCTTTATCGTTTTCGGCCCCATGCCTGCCTCTTTGCCCTGCGCGGATGACAGTGACATGGAGGCCGAACCTATTCGAGGACTACAGATGAGCACCGAGCAACAAGCTCTCGCGGATGTGCCCCTTTGGCTTTTGATCCTGCTGAGCATGGCGGGCCTGTCGGGGGAAATGCTGAGGGCGTCAGGAAGCGACCTTGCTCTTCGGCAAATCCTGCAACGAGTGGCTTTGCGATTTCTCGCATCTGGTCTGCTGGGTATGGCGACGTTGCTGCTAGCGATGGCGCTCTGGAACAACCTCTACCTGGCTGCTGGATTGGGCATCGTCATTGCGGTGATTGGTGCCGATGTAGCCGGTGGTTTGTACACCCGGTTCTTGGCAAAGAAGGCAGGTATTCAAGTCGACGAGTAGGTCGCTGACGATCAAATACTCCAGGGAGATCGGTCAATGCAGGTCCGCGTGATAGGCGATGACGGGAAGGAGTTGTCTGTCAAAAGTGAGACCCGACCTGACCTGGCGCTGACATCGCCGGGGACCCTGAGGTTATCTGAAGGGTACGGGGTCGGAAACCCGCGGGAAAGCGTTAGCCACAGGGCTGGAAAGTTAGTTGACAGCGGTTGACAGGTTGACAAGAAATTCTGTGTTTCCAGCGACAGAGTTCGCATGTTCCAAACAGTGTTTTTTAGTGAAGTCCCCCCCGGTTCTATTGGGCTGTAGGCTTTTTCATGACTGTTCATTTTCTTAAACAGCAGCCCCGGCGCAATGGTCAGAAGGCTTGTCAACTAAGCCGGGTTAGTTGACAGGCTTAACAAGCCACGACGATGGAGGCCGCATGGCTTTTGTAACTCGCAAGGAGTACTGCGAGCTGAAGGGGTGGTCTCGGCAGTACGTTGGCAAGCTGGTCAAGAGTCAACGACTGGTTCTGAATGCTGCCGGGAAGATTGATGTAGAGGCCAGCGAGCGGCTTCTGGCCATGACGAGCGACCCGAGCAAGGCCGGCGTCGCCGCTCGACATGAGCGCAATCGTCCGAAACGGGATGATCAGCCACCTCTGGAAATAGTCATCGCAGACTTTGTAGATGACCCCTCTGGTGGGGTACCCGACTTTCAAAAGTCACGCGCGCTTCGTGAGCACTACCTGTCGCTTCAGGAAAAAAACAACTTCCTTAAAGCCCAAGGCACCTTGGTAGAGCGCAAAGCGGTCGAAGATGCGGCCTATAACGCCGGTCGCTTACTGCGCGATCTTTTGCTTGGAATGGCTCCGCAGCTCGCGCCTGAGCTGGCCTCGCTGTCTGATCCATGGCAAATCGAAAAGCGTCTGACGTCGGCTTTACGACAAACACTGGAAGATGCTGAGCGGCTGTCAGCAGCAGATCTACAACAAGCCATTACCCCGAGCTAAACCTATGTCCTTAGAAATGTCGAACGGTGCGACGGTGTACCGCGAAGCGTATTTCCGTGGGCAGCGACCAGAGCCAGATGTCTGGATTGATCAGTGGGCCGACGAGTACATGCGCATTCCGCGCGACACGGGTGCGGCCGAGCCTGGTCAATACCACACTTCGCGCACCCCTTATGCGCGTGAGCCGATGCGCTGTCTGTCACCTGCCCACCCGTGCAAGCGCGTGGTGACCATGGTGGCCTCGCAGTTGATGAAAACGCAGATCGCCTTGAACTGGATCGGCGGGCTGATCCATATGGCACCGTCCAACATCCTCACGTTGTTGCCCAGCCTGGGGTTGGCCAAGCGGGTATCGTCGCGGATTGGTAAAACCATCAAGGCGACGCCGGTGCTTCGTGAGCGCGTGGCGTCCAACCGCTCGCGAGATGCGCGCAACACCATGGACACGAAGGAGTTCGAGGGTGGTTCGCTGTACATCACCACGGCCGGTTCTGCGGCCAACCTGGCGGAGCTTTCCGCACGCTACATCTACGGCGACGAGGTTGATCGCTGGAGTGTCGACGTGGGCGAAGAGGGCGACCCGGTCGAACTGGCCGAGACTCGCGGCAGTACGTTCGGCCGTAACGCAAAATTTTACTTTTCCAGTTCGCCGACGGTCAGGGGGGCGTCCCGGATCGCTGATCTGTTTGAGGTCAGCGATCAGCGTTACTACTACGTGCCGTGCCCAACCTGTGAACACATGCAGGTTCTGGAGTGGGAGCGTTTGCATTACTCGGCGGATTTTCAGGTTGTGCATTACCAGTGTGCCGGCCCCGACTGCGACGTACTGATCGAGGAGCGCTATAAGGGCGAAATGCTGGCGAAAGGGGAGTGGCGAGCACACACCCAAGGCGATGGCGAAACCATTGGTTTTAACTTGAATGCGTTGTACTCGCCGCCCGGATGGACCGGTTGGGCCTCGTTGGCCAAGCAATTCGAGAAGGCTAAAAAGGCTCAGGCCAAAGGCGATCTGGAGCCGATGCAGGTGTTTTATAACACTCGTCTGGCCAAGGTCTGGGATAGCGCTCAGGAGCAAACCTCGGCCGATGTGCTGAAGGATCGGGCGCGGCTGGAAAGCTACGGGCTTGGCTCAATGCCCGACGGCGTGTTGATGCTGACCGCTTCTGTTGACACCCAAGCCAACCGCCTGGAACTGATGGTGATGGGTTGGGGTGCTGGCATGGAGCGCTGGGTGGTCGACTTTCAAGTGATCTCCGGCGACCCTGCCGATGAGCGCACCTGGGTGGCGCTGGATGAGTTACTCAAGGCCCGTTACCGACACCCTTGTGGTGCTGAGCTGATGATCATGGCGACTGCGGTCGACTCCGGTGGTAACCATACGGATGAGGTCTATCAGTTCTGTCGTATGCGCCGCTGGCGCAGCGTGTTCGCCATCAAGGGGGCGAGCAAGCGGGGCCGGCCGGTGATCGCGCAGCGACCTTCGATGGTCGACGTGACATGGAAGGGACTGACTGAACGGCATGGCGCCGAGCTATGGATTGTCGGTACCGACACGGCGAAGGACTGGATCTACAACCGCTATGCATTCGACACCGGCCCGGGAGCGCTGCACTTTGCCAACGACCTGCCGGATGACTTTTTCGCCCAGTGTGTGGCTGAGCGCAAAGTTACCCGTTACGTCAGGGGGCATAAACGCATTGAATGGACCAAGGGCAAGTCCGAGCGCAACGAAGCGCTCGACCTGTTGGTTTACAACCTGGCCATGGCCCATTACCTCGGCATCAATCGCTACCAAGATCACGATTGGGCGAGGATTCGGCAGGCGGTCATCCAGTCGGCTTCGGGCGATAGTGGCCAACCCGTTCAGAGCGAGCGGCTCAGCCGGCCAGTCGAAACACCGGCAGCACCACAGGCGCCGCAACCCGCCGTGAAACCACGTCCGACAACGGCCCCCCCACAACGCCGCAGCTCCACCAGTGGCTACCTGAAGAGACGCTGATATGTCATTTACGAAAAAGCACCTCGACGCGGTTGAGGCGGCCATTGCTCGCGGTGAGAAAACTGTGCGCTACACCGACCGTACCGTGGAATACCGCACGGTCGATGAACTGCTCGCGGCGCGCGCGGAAATACGCTCGTCGCTGGCACGCGACGCCGGGCCACGTTCGCGCGTGGTCCGCCTTTATCACGGGGGCAAGGGACTTTAATGGCCCGACATTTTCCGACGTTGACCCGTAACGGCTTTGTGCTGCCGTCCAACATCAAGGCCAGTTACGAAGGCGCTGGTGAAGGCCGCCGATCCGCTAACTGGGATGCTCCCGACAACGGGATCAACAGCATCAACACCCCGGCACTGCGCAATTTGCGGTCGCGCTCCCGGGCAGCTGTTCGCAATGACCCGTATGCCTTCAACGTCATCGACAAGCGCGTCAGCAACCTGATCGGCACCGGCATCACCCCTCGGCCAGCGACCGATGATGATGCCCTGCGCAAGCTGCTGCAGGAGTTGTGGAGCGATTGGGTTGATGAATCTGATGCGGATGACCGCACCGACTTTTACGGCCAGCAGGCGCTGGTGGCGCGCACGGTGGAAACATCGGGTGAATGCTTTGTTCGCTTGCGTCCTCGCAGTCGGGACGAAGGCTTGGCGGTTCCGCTGCAGTTGCAGATTCTGGCGCCGGAGTTCGTGCCGCACGACAAATTCGAGAGCACCAAGAACGGCAACGTCATCCGCGCCGGCATCGAGTTCACGCCCGGCGGCAAGCGGGTAGCGTATTGGATGTACCTGTCGCACCCGCGTGATGCGGCCTCGTTGAACGCCGGCTACAACCAGCTAGTGCGCGTCCCGGCCGCGCAGGTGCTGCACATCTTCGAACCGGTCGAACCTGGCCAGTTGCGCGGTGTGCCGCGATTGTCGCCGGTTCTGAAACGGCTACGCAGTCTGGACAACTACGACGACGCGGTGCTGTTCCGTCAGGAGGTGGCCAACCTGTTCGCCGGTTTCATCACGCGCCCGCCGCCGGACGCGGGTCCGGCTCCACGCGATCCGGTCACTGGTGCGTTATTGGATCTGGACCGCGACGGCTTCACGCCCATGGTTGCGCTCGAACCCGGCACCATGCAGGAACTCGGTCCGGGCGAAGAGGTGGAATTTTCCAAACCGCCGGATGCGGGCAACAACTACCCGGACTTCATGCGTCAGCAGTTGATGGCTGCAGCGGCGGGTAGCGGTACGCCTTACGAGATCCTCACCGGCGACATGCGCGGAATCAACGACCGAGCGCTGCGGGTTGTACTCAACGAGTTTCGGCGCCGCCTGGAACAACTCCAATTCAGCGTGTACGTCCATCAACTTTGCCGTCCGGTGCGGGCCGCGTGGATGGACATGGCGGTGCTTTCGGGTGTTCTGGTGCTGGACGATTACGCACAGAAGCGCCGCCAGTACCTGCGCACTCGCTGGGTACCGCAAGGCTGGGCCTACATCCAGCCGGTGCAGGACGTGCAGGCGCGAGCGATGGAGGTGAGAGCCGGTTTTTCGTCGCGCAGCGAGATGGTCTTGCGTACCGGCTACGACGCCGAAACGGTCGATCTGGAAAACGCTGCCGATCTGGCGCGGGCCACCGCATTGGGCCTCAACTACAACACCCTGGATGCCGTCGAAGACACCGACGACAAGGAGCAACCATGAGCAAGAGCGCGAAACCGCGTATTTACAACCGCGCCGGCAAACGCGTCGAGGTCAAGGACAAGACCTGGTATGCCGTTAATGCCAGCGGCGAAGCGGCCGATCGAGTGATCGAAGTTTTCGTCTATGGCGAGATCGGCGCGTGGGGTATCACTGCCAATCAGTTCGTGCAGGATCTGCGCGCTCTGGATGACGGTGTGTCGCCGGTAGTCGCCGCGTTCAACAGCATCGGTGGCGATCTGTTCGATGGTCTGGCCATGCACAACGCGCTGTCGCGGCTGGGCGAGCGCTGCACCGGCCGGATCGATGCACTGGCCGCCAGTGCGGCCAGTGTGGCCGTGTGCGGTGCACACCGCGTAGTCATCGCGGCGAACGCCATGCTGATGATTCATAACCCCTACACCTATACAGGCGGGGACGCTGAGGACTTTCGCCGGGTCGCTGATGTGCTGGATCAAACCTTGGAGGCGATCATTGCGGCCTATAAGGCCAAGGCGCCCAACATCGACGACGCGGAACTGCGGCGAATGGTTAATGCAGAAACCTGGCTGACTGCCAATGAAGCATTGGCCCTCGGTCTGGCTGATGAAGTCGGCGACGGCATCAAAGTCAAAGCGTGCCTCGGTCAAGGCGCGGTGCTGCAACGATTCCAGAACGCACCGGCTGATTTGCTGGCCCAGCTCGACGAGGCACCCGAGCCGGATCCGGATCTTGATCCTGTCGATCCGCCGCCGGTGCCGCCCGTTGTGGCCTCGGCCAAGTTGGCATTGATGGTCACTCAGCGCTGCACGGCGGCGGGCATCAGCAACCTGATCGAGCCGCTGCTCAAGTCCACCCAGCTTGAAAGTGAAGAGATCGTTTTGGCGGGTCTGGAGCGCGCCAAGGCGATTAACGACCTCTGCGTGGCCGCGCGGCTGCCGGAATTCAGCGCCGAGTATGTCGCGGCAGGTCTGGATGCCCCGGCGGTGCGGGCGCGTCTGTTCGACAAGATTGTCACCAGCGGTAAGGGCTTTGAAATCGACAACAGTCTGCCGCTGGCGGACGACCTGGCGCCCAAGGTGCTGGCCAAACAACCTGACCCCAACTCGATTTGGGCTGCTCGCCAAGCGGCTCAAACTGGAACCGCGCGCGGCGCGAAAGGAGCATGAGCATGAACATCAAACGGGAACCGATGCACGCAGGTGAATTCCTGCTGTCCGAAGGCGCCGGAAACATTTCGCGGGAAACGATCAATGTCGCCGCTGGCCCGGCACTGAATTCGGGCCAAGTCCTCGGGCTGGTGACGGCCACGGGCGAGTTTGCGCCGTATGATCCGGCCGCCGAAGACGGCACCCAATCTGCTATCGCGATCCTTTACGGGCCGTTGGGTGAGTCGGACATCGTGCGCCGTGGTCGCGCGGTGGCACGCATGGCTGAGGTCAGCGAAGCGCACCTGACAGGGCTGGACCCTGAAGCCGAAAAAGATCTGGCGGCTCATTTCCTGATCGTCCGCTAAGACGTTTCCTTCTTTATATGCATCCCGCCGCGTGCGGGATTTTTCGTTTCTGGAGAGTACCCATGGCCGATATCGCCATTTTTGAAGACGAAGCGTTTACCGTTACCTCGCTGACCGCTGCACTCAATGATCAACCCTACCTGCCGGGCCGCATCAGCGCCTTGGGCCTGTTCCGCGAGGAAGGCATTACCACCCTGACCGTGCAGATTGAAAAGGACGGTGACACCCTGGCACTGGTGCCGGCCGGTGAGCGCGGTGGTTCTGGCCTGGTGGTTGCTGCGAGCAAGCGCAACCTGATCCCGTTCAACACCGTGCACCTGCCGGAGCGTTTCACCATCAAGGCGGATGAGATCCAAGGCATCCGCGCCTTCGGCACTCGCACTGAGCTGCAGGCGGTGCAGGACGTGGTCAATGCGCGGCTGGCTAAGGCGCGTCGTCAGTTGGACGCCACCCACGAATTCCAGCGCATGGGCGCACTCAACGGCCAGATCCTCGACGCTGATGGTTCGACGGTGCTGCTGGACTTGTTTGAGCGCTTCGGTGTGCAACGTCAGAAGATGTCCATGGGGCTGACTGAAGCCGGTACCGAGCTGCGGGTCAAGTGCGGTGAGGCGCTGGACATGCAGGAGGATGCGCTGGGCAGCGTGACCAGTACCGGTTCGCGCGCTTTCTGCGGCAAGAACTTCTGGAACAAGCTGATTGTTCACAAGTCGGTCAAAGAGACCTACCTCAACAGTCAGCAAGCGGCAGCGCTGCGTGGCGACGCCCGGGAAAGCTTCGAGTTCGGCGGCATCATCTGGGAGCGCTACCGTGGCAAGGTGGCCGGCGTGTCTTTCGTCCACGACGATAAGGCGCTGCTGGTTCCCGAAGGCGTGCCCGATCTGTACATCTCGGTGTTTGCACCGGCCGACTACATGGAAACGGTCAACACTCAGGGCATTCCGTACTACAGCATGATCGAGCCGCTACCCTTCAACAAAGGCATGGCCGGTGAAGCGCAGTCCAACCCACTGCACCTGTGCACTCGACCGCGTGCCCAGATCCTGCTGGAACTCTGACCGTGGGCTTTCGCGATCTGATCGCCGAGGTCGACGCGGTGGTGTTCGAAACGCTGGGCGACACCGCACGGATCGAGGGTCGCGAAGAGCCAGTGCTCGGCATGTTTGCCGCGCCCTGGCTGCAACCCAAGTTCGGCAAGCTCAACACCGGGTTGCGTGAGCCTCGCTTCGAGATTCGCGTCAGCGATTCGCATGGTCTGGAACAGGGAATGCGGGTCAGCGTTGACCTGCCTGCCTTGGACGGCGGCGGTGACTACGACCTGATCCAGCTCGAACCGAGCGGTGACGGGCTGGTCGCCCTGATTCTGAGGTTACGGCCATGAGCGTCGGCAGCTATTTCAAACCCTCGGCCGGGGGCGGGATGATCTCCATCCAGTCCTCGGCCGCAGACTTTCAGGCGTTTCAGGACTTTGCCAAGGTGGTGCCGAAAGCGGCTGCGGCGGCGCATCGGCGCGCGATCAACAAGACGTTGGGTAGGTTGCGCACGCACATCGCCCGAGCCGTCAGCCGGTCAGAGCGCATTGCCGTAGCGGCGGTGCGTCAGCGGTTGCGCAGCTATCCAGTTTCCGGGGCGGCCGCGAGCGGCAAACTGTGGTTCGGGTTGAACACCATCGAATCCAGCCGGATCGGCCGGGCGCGGCAGACCGGCAGTGGTGTGTCGGTGGCGGGGCGGCGTTACGAAGGTGCCTTTCTCAAGAAGGTCTACGGCAACAAGCCCGACATCTGGATCCGCACGGCCAGCAAGCATTTCAACGCGGACGACTACCCGGACAGCACGGTGTCACCCGGTCGCGGGCCGAGTTCGGGTTGGGTCGCTGAAAACGGTAGTCGTTTCCCGCTGGCCAAAGCCAAGGTGTCGCTTGAGCAAGCCCGGCCGCATTTCGACAGCTGGGTCAAAAAGGCAGACGAGATCCTGTTGGCGATTCTCAAACAAGAACTCAACTTTGAGCTGCAGAAATACCTCAAGAGGATCGGCAATGTCTGACGAACCGTTCAGCCTGGACCAGCTTTATCGGGCGGTAGAACAGCATCTGCGTACCCACTTGCCGGGCGTGCAGACCGTCACCGCTTGGCCAGACATTAAGGATCGCGTGTCGCTGCCGGCGGTGTTTCTGGAAGTGGCCGAGATTGAGCCGGGTACCGATATCGGCACCGGCGAAACCTCGCTGGTCTGCAAGTTCGAGGCGCGAATCATCGTTGACCCGATCAAGGCGCACCATCATCAACAGGCCGTGCAATTGGCGACGCAGTTGGCGGTGCTGCTGCGTTCGCAGACGTGGGGGTTGCCAGTTGAACCCGCCGAGTTTGTGCAATCGCTGCAGGACTGGACCCAGCCGCACCTGGATGGATACACCGTGTGGCTGGTGGAGTGGACGCAGCAAGTCTATCTCGGCCCGGAGGAATGGCTCTGGCCTGACGAGCCGCCGGGCATGTTGCTCATCGGATTCAACAACGACGCCAAAGAGGACTTTGTCCCTGCGGAGGATGTGTGAGCAGCTACGCGAGCGCCCAGCATGACCGCATGATCGCCGGGGCGGTAAAGGCTTGCTACGTGGTAGCGGTGGATCTGTCCGCTTCGCCGCCGGTATGTCGCGTGTCGGATGGCAGTGATTGGGTCAGCGCTTGGGTGCGCTGGCACAGCATCGCCGCCGGCAAGGCTAGGCACTGGCGGGCGCCGTCTTTGGGCGAGCAGGGCAGTTTGATCAGTCCCAGCGGTGACGTGTCACAAGGCACGTTTGTCCCGGGCCTGTATGGCAATGCCGGACCCCCGCCAGACAACCGCGACCATGTCGAGGTCTGGCGTTTTGATGATGGCGGCTCGCTGATCTACGACTGGCAGGCCAAGAGCTACACCATCACCCTGCCGAGCGGTACGGTCAGCATTAAAGTGGCCAGCACGGAAGCGGTCGTCACCGATGCCGCCGTGAGCGTGACCACCGGCAACATCAACCTGAAAGCGGCGGTGATGATCGACGGCGCGTTGCATGTCACCAAGGGCATCACCAGTGCCGGCGCAATCATCGACGCCACCGGCAACAGCAACCACCACACGCATTAATTCATTCACCACAGCCCGCCCAGTGCGGGCTTTTTCATGCCTGGAGAACCACATGGCCAAGATCGATACGACCTCAACCGATGCGCAAACGTCCTCGGAACCGGCATTGTCATCCCTAACTTACTCATCGCCCGAATTCTTGAAATTCCGCGACAAGCTCTACACGTCGCGACTGGTGATCGTGCCCGGTACTGACCGTTCCTATCCGGTGGAGAAGGCGACGGTCGTGGTGCCGGCCTCTGACATCGAGGCGGTCAAGTTCCTGAAAGCCAGCGAAGAATACGAGCCGTTCAAGGAGTGACATAGATGATCGGAATGGATCGCCACACCGGCCAACCCATCTCCGGCATCAAGCATCTGCGGCAATCCATTGCTGACATCTTGAGCACGCCGCTGGGCAGTCGCCGACACCGCATGGAGTACGGCAGCAAGCTGCGGCGGTTTGTCGATTTGCCCGTTAACGAGGGCTGGAAAAGCGCCGTGCAGGCTGAGGTCGCCCGCGCTTTGGGGCGCTGGGAGCCACGTTTGAAGCTCGACCAGGTGCGTGTCCTCTCCGTCATTGGCGGGCAAATCAATCTGCAAATCGTCGGGACGTACCTGGGCGACAGTGTCACGTTGGAGGTGGCCGCATGAGTACCGTTGATCTGTCGTCGTTGCCGGCACCGACCGTGTTGGAGCCTTTGGACTTTGAAGAGGTTTATCAGGACGGGCTGGGCGTGTTTCGCGGTTACATGGGCGGCAACTGGACGGCCGCGCTGGAAAGCGATCCAGTGGTCAAGACGCTTGAGGTCGGGGCTTATATCAAGGTCGGCAACCGCGCCCGGGTCAATGACGCCGGCAAGGCGTTATTACTGGCGCATGCCATTGGCGGTGACCTCGATCACCTGGGTGCGAACGTCAATTTGAAACGCCTGGTGATTCAGGTGGCGGATCTGCAAGCGGTGCCACCGGTGCCCGAGGTCATGGAAGACGACGACCCGTTTCGCGAGCGTATCCAGTTGGCCTATGAGGGGTTGACCACGGCCGGCCCGCGTAACAGCTACATCCTGCATGCGCGTAACGCCTCGGGGCTGGTGGCAGATGCCACGGCCGAAAGCCCGAAGCCTTGCTACGTTACGGTAACGGTGCTGGGGTTGGACGGGGAGGGCGAAGCGCCGCCGGAGCTGTTGGCGACGGTGAACGCGGCGCTGAATGACGAAAACGTTCGCCCGGTCGGTGATCGGGTGACCGTGCAGAGTGCGCAGGTGATCCGCTACGAGATTGACGCCATCTTGCATATGGCCGGCGCCGGCCCGGAAGCGGATGCCAGTTTGGCCGAGGCCAAGAGCCGCTTGGCAGCCTGGATCAATCCACGTAAGCGGCTGGGCGTCGAGGTCGCACGCTCTGCTGTTGACGCTCAGTTGCACGTTGCCGGCGTTGCCCGGGTCGAGTTGGTCGGGTGGCAGGACTTGGCCCCGACCAAGGCTCAAGCGGCGTTCTGCACGCGCTACAACGTGAGGCTGGCGGGCTGATATGAAAAGTCTACTGCCGCTCAACAGCACGCAACTGGAACGGGCCATGGAGGCCGCGTTTTTCGAAAAGACGATTGTCCCACTGCGCGACCTCTACAACCCCGACACCTGCCCGGCGCATCTGCTGCCACATTTGGCGTGGGCGTGGTCGGTCGATCGCTGGGATTACCGGTGGTCTGAGGCGACCAAGCGCGCGGCCATCAAGGCGTCGTTCTACATCCACAAACACAAGGGCACGATCGGGGCGATCCGTCGCGTGGTCGAGCCACTGGGTTACCTGATCGAGATTGTCGAGTGGTTCCAGACCGTGCCCGAAGGTGTGCCGGGTACCTTCGCGCTGAAGGTTGGCGTGCTGGACACCGGCATCACCGAGGAAATGTATCAGGAGCTTGATCGCCTGATTGACGACGCCAAGCCCGTCAGTCGCCAGTTGGTCGGGTTGGCGATCAGTTTGGAAACCCAAGGCAATTTAGACATTGCCGTATCCCTCTACGACGGCGATGAAATCGACGTTTACCCACCCGTCATGCGTGACATCGAGGTCACCGGCAGCTTTGGCGTGGTCGGCCGCGAACACACCATAGACACCCTGGACGTTTATTATGATTGATGCGAATTCGCAGTTTTTTGCGATCCTCACGAACGTGGGGAGAGCCAAGCAGGCGAATGCTGACGCGCTTGGCATTGCCTGGAAGCTCACGGAAATGGGCGTTGGAGATGCCAACCCGGGCGGGTTGGCCGATCCGCCGAATCCGATCCCGTCGGCCGATCAGACCAAGCTGCTCAACGAGTGGCGGCGCAAGCCGTTGAATCAGCTACGGGTTGACCCTGTCAACTCGGCGGTGATCATCGCCGAGCAAATCATTCCGGCCGACGAGGGCGGTAAGTGGATCCGCGAAATCGGCCTCTACGACGCTGACGGGGATCTGGTGGCGGTGGCCAACTGTGCGCCGAGCTTCAAGCCGCTGCTGTCGCAAGGCTCCGGCCGCACGCAAGTAGTGCGGATGAACTTCGTGGTCAGCAGCACGGGCAACATCACGCTCAAGATTGATCCGGCGGTGGTGCTGGCGACCCGTGAGTGGGTGCTAGCGCAGATTCTGGAGGAATTAAGCAAGCTCGACATCAAGCAGTCGGTGCGCGCTGCCACCACGGCCAATATCAATCTGGTCGGTTTGCAGGTGGTGGACGGGGTTTCGCTGAACGCCGGCGACCGGGTGCTGGTGAAAGACCAAATAGCGGCCAAGGACAACGGCCCGTATGTGGTGGCGGTGGGTGCGTGGGTGCGGGCCAAGGATGCGGATAACAGCACCAAGGTGACGCCGAACCTGACGGTGGCGGTCGAGGTCGGCGCTACTCAGGCCGACACGATCTGGCAACTGGTGACGGATGGCACGATTGTCGTAGGCACCACCGCGCTGACGTTCAAGAACATCACGGACGGTTTCGCCCGGTTGTTCTCGCCGACGTTCTCCGGCAATCCAACGGCCCCCACGCCGGCGCAGTTCGATAGCAGCAAGTCGCTGGCGACAACTGAATTTCTAAAGCGTCGTGGTTTCGAGTACTCGGGCTTCACGACCAGCGATGCGAGCCTTGTGCTTTCGTCGTCGCACGTCGGCGGCCTGCACAGTTTCTCCAGCGCTACGCAGCTCACGGCGACCTTGCCACCGACAGCGGGTGTAGCGCAGGGCGCCACGATCACGCTGGCCAGTGCCGGTCCGGGCGGGTTGAAAATCGTGGGTTCGGGGAGTGACGTTGTCTATACGTCGACCGGCGTGGCCGGCCCGTTGGTGCTGGCCTTGGGCGACACGGCCGAATTCATCCGCCTGCAAGACCAGTGGCGCCTGGTTGGCGGCTCGGTGATGTTTCGCTTTGCGGGCACGATGGGCGGCGCGCACTTCACCACGCAACCGCAGTTCGATAACGGCAAGGCGTTGGCTACGACTGAATTTGTGCAGCGAGCGCAGGGGAATTTTAGCGGGCAAACGACCATTACCACGTCGGCCACTACGCTAACGCCTGCATTGGCTGGGCGCCGCATTGTCGGCGCTCTGGCTGGAACCTGGACGCTTCCGCTGTTGACCGCCAGTCCTGTCGGGTCGAAGTTTTACATTCAGAATTCGTCGAGTGGCGACATCGTGGTTAACCGGCAAGGGACGGATATTATCGTCGCCCTCGCCAAGACCGTGAACAGCGTCATTATCCCGGCGGGGTCGGCTGGTGTTCTGGTGTGCGGTGAAACCAATTGGGTGTTTGAGGAGGGGCCCGCCGCCCTGAAATACTCCACGGAGTTTGCATCGAGCATTTCCGGCTCGGGGTGGGCCAAAAATGCCAACGGCCTTATTGAGCAGTGGGGATCGGGCGTTACGGATGCAAACGGGTATGTATATGTCACGTTCCCTATTCCGTTCCCTAACGCGCCGCGCAACATTACGCCAATGCACGTCGGGTCATTGTGTTTGATGCACGCAGTTATGGGGGCGAATCTGGTGGCGTCCGGCTGTACGTTGCGCGTACAGAATCAGTCGGGGGCGGCTCAAGCGGGTTGGCAGGTCTATTGGCGGGCTATAGGGAACTAGAGATGAGCAGAGTTGTATTTTTCAGTCCGTCCATCTGTGGGGCTTATCGCCCCGAGATCCACGGTGCAGACATGCCGGCGGACGTGGTCGAGGTGTCGGAAAGTGTTTGGCAGGCGCTGCTCGATGAGTTGTCGGTCAGCCCCAAGAAAATGTCGTCACGACCCGATGGTCAGCCTGTGCTGATCGATCCGCCGCCGCTCGCTGCTGACGAACTGGCGGCGGTCGAGCGGGCTTGGCGTGACGCGCAGTTGGCCCTGTCCGATCCGCTGGTTTCCCGGCATCGCGACGAGCTGGAAGAAAGCGGCGCAACTTCGCTCACGGCCGAGCAATACGCTGAGCTTCAGGCCTATCGCCGGCAGTTGCGCGACTGGCCGCAAGGCTCGCAATTCCCGCTCTCCGAGCATCGACCGAGCGCACCGCTGTGGATGACCGGCCAGCTTCAATAGACGCCCCGCACTGACGGGGCGTTTTCTTTTCCGTTACGCGTAACGCACACCCTCACAGCCTCGCTTATGCGGGGCTTTTTCGTTTCTGGAGATTGGACTTTATGAGTTTCTTTCACGGCGTCACGACCACTGATGTCAAGACGGGGGCGCGCACCATCTCGCTGCCGTCGTCGTCGATTATCGGCCTGTGCGACACCTTTACCCCGGGCCAACTCGGCGGCGGTACGGCCAAGGCCGGCGAACTGAAGTTGATCACCACCGAGCGCGAAGCCATTGCCGCGTTCGGTGCCGACTCGGCCATCACCAAGGCCTGTCAGGCGATCTACGTCAAAGCCAAGGCGGTGATCGTCGCTATCGGCGTGCCAAAGCTGGAAGACGCCGCGCTGCAAACCTCAGCGATCATCGGCGGTGTCCTGGCCTCGGGTCAGCGTACCGGCCTGCAGGCGCTGCTTGATGGCAAAAGCCTGTTCAACGCCCAACCGCGTCTGTTAATCGCGCCGGGCCATACGGCGAATCAGGCGGTGGCCACGGCCATCGACAGCGTGGCGCAGAAACTGCGCGCTATCGGCATCATCGACGGCCCGGGCACCACCGATGAGGCCGCCATGGCCTACGCCGATAACTTCGGCAGTCGCAACCTGTTCATGGTCGACCCGGGCGTCAAGTATTGGGACACCGTCACCAGTTCGACGGTCGATGCGCCCGGCTCGGCTTGGGCAGCAGGCCTGTTTGCCTGGACGGATGCTGAATACGGTTTCTGGGCTTCGCCGTCGAACAAGGAGTTGACCGGCATCACCGGTACCGGTCGCGCGGTCGAGTACCTGGACGGCGACGAGACCTGCCGGGCCAACCTGCTCAACAACGCCAATATCACCACGATCATTCGCGACGACGGTTATCGCCTGTGGGGTAACCGCACGCTGTCGAGCGATCCGAAGTGGGCGTTCGTTACCCGCGTTCGCACGCTGTTCATCCTCATGGACGCGGTGCAGGCCGGGCACAAGTGGGCGGTTGACCGCTCAATCACCAAGACCTACGTGACCGATGTCACCAACGGTCTGGATGCGTTCATGCGCGACCTGAAAGCCCAGGGCGCAATCATCAACTTTGAAGTGTTTCCCGACACCGAATTGAACACGGCCAGCCAGATCGCCCAAGGCAAGGTGTATTGGCGTATCCGTTTCACCGATGTGCCGCCGGCAGAAAACCCGAATTTCCTTTTCGAAGTCACCGAACAGTGGATGACCGAAGTGCTTGAAGCAGCCTAAGGGGGCGTAGCAAATGATTCCTCAAACTTTGTACAACACGAACATGTTCGTCGACGGCGTAAATTTTGCCGGCGAAGTGCCGAGCATGACGCTGCCCAAGTTGACCACCAAAACTGACGAATACCGTGGCGGCGGCATGGCCGGCCCCATCGATATGGATCAGGGGCTTGAGAAAATGGAAGCCTCGTTTGTCACCAAGGGCGTGCGCCGCGAGTCGCTGAAGTACTTCGGCCTGGCTGACGGCACGGCGTTCAACGCCACGTTCCGAGGTGCCTTCAAGGGCCAAAAGGGCGCGGTGACAGCGGTCGTTGCCACTCTGCGCGGTCGCCTCAAAGAGGTCGATCTCGGTGACTGGAAAGCCGGTGATGCGGCCGAGATCAAACACGCGATTGCGGTCACCTACTACAAGCTCGAAATCGACGGACGCCTGATGTACGAAATCGACATGGTCGCCGGCGTCCAGATGATCGACGGCAAAGACCAACTGCTCGAAGTGCGCAACGCGCTCGGCCTGTAAGGAAGTTTCAGATGACTCAAGCAATCGCTAAAAACCTGCCGGCCTGGCTGTCGCTCAGTGCAGTCGGTGCCGTCGTAACGCTGACCCGTCCAAGCCAAGCCAATAGCATCGACGTCGAGACGTTGAACCTGCGCAACCCGACCGTGCGTGAGGTGCGGGCGGCCGACCGTGCCGCCAACGGCGACGACGAACAGCGCGAACTGATGCTGTTTGCCGGGCTGGCTGAGGTCGGACTGAAGGATCTGGAAGGCCTCAAACTGACCGACTATCGCCGCGTGCAGACGGCGTATTCGCACCTGGTGCCGAAAACCGATTATTCGGATTCGATGCCGGCATGGTTGTCGCTGACCACCGATCAGGTGCTGGTGACGCTGTCGTGTCCGAGTGAAATCAACGGCGTGACCGTCGACAAGCTGGCCTTGCGTTCGCCGACCGTGGGCGACGTGCGGGCGGCCAACCGTGAAGTGGGTGGCGACGATGAGCAGCGCGAGCTGGTGTTGTTTGCTGCGTTGTCCGGTGCGCCTGTCGCGGATCTGGAGGGGCTGAAGCTGGTGGATTTTAACCGCTTGCAGGCCGGCTATTTTCGCATGGACAACGACGACGGGCTTTAACCCCAGCGTTATCAAGTCGGCGGCGAAACGTCTGGCGGCGGAAACCGGATTTTCCGCCGCCGAGATCCAGTCGATGCCGTTCGCGGATATGGTGTGGTGGCTCACGGATTGAGCCGCCACCGGTAGTGCTGGGCACATGAGGGCCATGACATGGCAAACAAACTCGCCCTCGGGCTGGTGATCGGCGGTGCCGTCAGTTCCACGGTCGGCGCCGCGTTCAAGGACGTGACCGGGCGCATCAAGCGCCTCGAGGCAGAAGGCAACAAAGCGCGGGTGCTGCAGCGCACGATTGGCGACACCATCCGCCTGCGCGAGGAATGGAAAAAGGCTCACGACACCGGCGCTGCCGGCGCGTCCAAATTACTCAACCGTTTGAACTCGAACCTCGACAGCTTGAAAAAGCAGGGGATCGAGGTCGGGCGACTGGAAAAAGCCTATCGCTCGATGGGGCAGACGGCCAACAAAGCCGAGCTGAAAGCCAAAGGGCATCAGCAAATTGATTCTGGCGTACAGGGCATGAAAGGCGCCGTCGGTGCGGCGGTGGTCGGCGTCGGTGCCATGGCGGTACC
The DNA here is from genome assembly GCF_012974785.1 of Pseudomonas fluorescens. Classification (GTDB taxonomy): domain Bacteria; phylum Pseudomonadota; class Gammaproteobacteria; order Pseudomonadales; family Pseudomonadaceae; genus Aquipseudomonas; species Aquipseudomonas fluorescens_BT. The sequence continues at coordinate 2,888,993 of NZ_CP027561.1, forward strand.
GACCAAGGTCAGCGCTGATTTCGGCGCGATTGTGCGTGATATCGCGATCAAGGCCGGCATTGCCAACAAGCCGCAAGAGCAGGAGATGTCGCGCAAGATCATCGACACTTCACGCGACACCGGCATGGCGCGCAACGATGTGGCCGACGTGGTCAATCAGTTGGTCGGCGCCGGTATGGACTTGAGCAAGGCGCTGGAATACGCGCCTGTCGCGGCCAAGTTTGTCGTGGGGCAGGGATCCAGCGGTGTCGACACGGCGAAGATGATCAACGCCCTGGGGCAGAACGCCAAGATCACCGACCCCAAGCAGATGCAGCAGGCGCTGGAGGCGATCGCTTACCAAGGGCAGGCGGGCAGCTTTGAAGCGGCTGATATGGCCAAGTGGTTTCCCGAACTGTTGGCCAACATGGCCAGCAACGGTATCACCGGCCTGGATGCGGTGACGCAACTGGGTGCCATGTTGCAGGTGCAGATGAAGCAGGCCGGCAGTTCGGATGAAGCGGCCAACAACCTGAAAAACTGGATGGGCAAAATCGGCTCGGGCGATACGGTCAAGGCTTACGAAAAGGCCGGTATCGACTACAAGGGGTCGATGCAGACCGGTTTGCAGAACGGCATGTCGACGCTTGAGACCAGTATGGCGCTGGCTCAGAAATACATTCAGGCGACCGATCCGAAGCGTGCGGCGAAAATGGCCGAGGCCACGGCAAAAATCAGCGAGCAAGCCGATCCTGAAAAGGCCAAGGCCATGATGGCCTCGCTGGAAGAATCCTTGCGCACCGGCGACCTGTTCGCCGACATGCAGGTCAAGGCCGCTCTGTCGGCCTACATGCAGAACAAGGCGCTATACAGCCAGCTCAAAAACGATTCGCGTGAAGCGACCGGGATCCTCGACAAGAACCTCGCCGAGCGGCGTGAGTCGTCATCGCAGAAATGGGCGGAAATGGCCCAGTCGATGGATGACGCCATGCGTAGCATCGGTGATGCGCTGCGCCCGGTGACGGACACTGTGGCCGAGTCGTTGACCAAGGTTACTAAAGGCATTACGTCGCTGACGGATAGCGCGCCCGGGGTAGTTGCCGGTATCGCCACGGTCGGGGCGGGGCTGATCGCCTTAAAAGGTATCTTCAGCACGATCAAAATCAGCAAGGGGCTACTTAACCTTGCACGCGGTTCGCGCGGTGGCAGTAGAGAAAGAGACGCCGGCAATCAAAAGCCCGGAGAACTTGATCTGGTAGCGACTGGCCTGGATGTTGTTTCGCGGGTGAAGGAAGCGGCAACGGGCGGCGGCCTTGGCACTGAAACTGGCGCAGGTAACGACGGCGTCAAAAAGGTTTTCGTCGTCAATGCCGGTGCTATGGGTGGCGGTGTGGATGTGTCGGGCGAATCGCGCCGACGTGGACGTGGGTCAAGGCGCAGCGCTCGGCGTCGGTCGTTGCCGAGTTCGAGAGGGCCTCGCCCGTCTGTGCCTCGTCCACCTGTTCCGGTTTCACGTCCATCTGTTCCGGCTCCGCGTCCACCTGTTTCGATCCCGACGCCATCAGCCCCTGCCGTTCCAAGTGGGGTGCTGTCAAAGCTCGGCGTCGTTGCAGAATCCGTCGGTAAGGTCGGCAAGGCGGCCAAGGTCATTCCTGGCGGCACGCTGCTGGAGTCCGGTGCGATGGCTTTTGAAACCTTTCAAAACGCCAAGACCAAGGACGAAAAAGCCGAAGGCTACGGTGCGGCCGCCGGCAATCTGGCCGGCACCATGGCCGGTGCAGCAGCTGGTGCCGCCATTGGTTCGGTGGTGCCCATCATCGGCACGGCTATTGGTGGCCTGATTGGTGCTTACCTCGGCAGTCAGGGCGGCGCGGCGCTGGGCGGATCCCTGGGTAAATCGCTGTTCGGTGGCGAGGATGAAAAGCCCGAACAGACGGCAAAGGCACCGGTGCCAACCACGCCGCTCATGATGGCGTCAGCGGGCCAGCAAGGACCGGCGCTGGGGGATGTCGCGCGCTCTATGGCGGTGACGGCGCCGCTCAAATCGGCGGCGGCGATCCAGCCCAAGGAGCCAGAAAAACCGGTGCCGGCCAAGGTGGACCAGCAGTTTCAGTACTCGCTGAGCATGCCGGTCACGGTGCAGGGTGATGTCAAGGACCCGCAAACCTTGGCGCAGGACCTGATGCCGCACATGCAGCGAATGATGGCGGATGCGGCAAAGAGTAACGCCGCCAAGCTGTACGACGAACCCCATGTCTAAGGAGGTTTCATGGCTTACATGGAGCAGATGCAATCGAGCCTGAAGTACCTGGTCGAGGCAGCGGAAACCGGACGGCGCAGTGCTGACGGCATGTTGACCCCGGTCAACGGTGCGATCCGCGAACTGACCGGCGCCGCGTCCGAGCTGGAGAACATCCCGTTTGTTGGTCCGGCCATCGGCGCCAAACTTCAGCGGGTGATGCGCGGCGTCGACGCAGCCCAGGCCAAGGTTGGTCAAGTGGTCGCGGTCTACGGCCGCGCCACCCGGGCGGCGGCTGAAGTGCAGGATCGGCTGGGCACGTTGAAGGAGCAGGCCGGCAAGGCAGCCACGGCGATCAACAACGTCGCCGGCAAGGTCAGTCCGTCGCTGGCCAACATCGTGCCCACCAGTTCCTTTGCCGTGGAGGCCACGCCGGCACCGGAGGCGGTGAAGCCGTTCCCACATCTGATGATCATTCAGCCGCGCGATCCGAAGATTGAGCCGTATTACTTCAATCTGGACACGGCAGCTTTCGACGAGCTGAGCCGTTCGACCGAATTCCGCTGGGCTTCGCAGGAGCGGCTGACGCGCCGGCCGGCGAAGCAGGCCATCGGTATGGGCGATGAAAAGTTGACGCTCAAGGGCACCATCTATCCGGGCTTCAAAGGCGGTTTAAAGCAGCTCGACACGCTGCGTTCCATCGGGGCCAGGCTGCAGCCGCTGACCCTGACTACGGGCTATGGCGAGGTGATCGGGACGTGGTGCCTGAAAAACATCAACGAGGAACAGTCCGCACTGCTGCACGGCGGGATTGCCCGCAAACAGGGTTTTACTTTGGAGTTTGAGCGTTATGGCGACGATATGCAGGACGTCTGACGGCGACATGCTCGATGTCATTTGCAACGACGTTTACGGCCATCTGAATGGCAGCGTGGAGGCCGTGTTCGATGCCAATCAGGGGCTGGCCGATGAGCCTCAGCCTTTCCGGTTGGGCGTGATCATCGTCCTGCCGGATCTGCCCAGTCCGACCAATGAAGGCGTTAGTTTGTGGGATTGACCTGGGGCGATGCCTTCGCCGGCGCCGCGTCGCGTTACGCGTAACGCCACCTTGTTTTTCTGGCCCGCCTTGTGCGGGTTTTTTATTGGAAAAAACCATGACTCCGATGTTTCGAATTGTCGCCGATGGGGCCGACGTCACGGCGAAGATCAATGATCGGCTGTTGTTGCTGCGCACCTCTGACAAGCCGGGCATGGAGTCCGACGAGTTTGAGTTGCGTATCGACGACCGTGATGGGCAAGTGCAATTGCCACGGCGTGGCAGCTCAATCGAGATCTACCTGGGCTATGCCGAAACGACCTTGACGCGTATGGGCAGTTACACCGTCGACACGGTCGAGGTGTCAGGCCCGCCGGACACGATCGTGATCAAGGGCAAGGCCAGCGACGTACGTGGCAGTGGCAAGACCATTCGTAGCGGAAGCTGGGAAGGCGTGCCGTTGTCGAAGATCGTGGCTGACGTGGCCGCGCGCAATGGCTGGACGCCGGTGTGTCCGGTGTCGACCAAGGTCGCCCGGGTCGACCAGCTCAACGAGTCCGATTTTAATTTCATCACCCGTCTAGCCAAGCAATACGACTGCACGGCCAAGGTTGCCGACGGCAAGCTGTTGGTGATGCCGCGCCAAGGTGGCCAGACGGCCAGCGGCAAAGCATTTGGCGCTATCACGCTGACCCGCAGTGACCTTAGCCGCTGGCAATTCAGTCTCGGCGATCGCAATTCGCACAAGGCGGTGGCCACCAAGCATCAGGACAAAAAGAACGGCAAGCTCGCGGTGGTTACCATCGACAACGATGACGCTCCGGACGGATTGCCGGCAGTGCATACCGACCGCCATATCTACCCAGACAAGGGCGCTGCTGAAGCGGCGGCCAAGGCCCGTTTGTCAGCGTTCAACCGCTCGACCGCCGATGTGCGGCTTGAAATGCCCGGCCGGACGGACATCTTCGCCGAGCGTCCGATCATCGCTCAGGGTTTCAAGGTCGGGCTTGATGGCGAATACCTGGCGGATTCGGTTGAGCAGGTATTCACCCAGTCCGGCTGGTCCACCACGGTCGAATGCAATGCCGGCAAAGCCGGTAAATCCAAGGGCAAGAAAAAGAAAGGGCCAAAACCACCACTCAAGGTTGTGAACATCGAGAAGCAGTAACCACATCCCATCGCCGCCTTAGTGCGGCTTTTTTATGTCTGGAGTTTGTATGGCTATCAGTCAGCAGCAGTTGCTGCAGATCCTCCCCAACGCCCGCCCAGTCGCGGGCGTTTTTGTACCTGTCCTGAATACAGCAATGCAACGCTACCAAATCGTCGGTAGAAAGCGTGTTGCCGCGTTCATCGCCCAGCTCGGCCATGAATCTGGACAGCTGCGCTACGTTCGTGAGATCTGGGGACCGACCCCGGCTCAAGCGAAATACGAGGGGCGCGCAGATCTGGGCAATACCCAACCCGGTGATGGTTCGAAATATCGTGGCCGGGGTCTGATCCAGATTACCGGCCGGGCGAACTATGCCGCTTGTGGCGAGGCGTTGGGCCTTAACCTGATCACTCAGCCGGAGCTGCTGGAACTGCCCCAGTATGCCGCCATGTCAGCAGCGTGGTTCTGGAAGCAGAATGGGCTGAACGATCTGGCTGACCGAGACCAGTTCAACACCATCACTCGCCGTATTAATGGCGGTCTGAATGGTTTACAGGATCGACTGGAGATTTGGTCGCGTGCGCAGGCGGTGCTGGTGTGATCGCCGTCCCGTGGAAAACAGTTGTTGTGCTGGCGCTGGTACTGATCGGCGCTGGCAGTGCCTGGCAGTTTCAGGACTGGCGGTACGGGCGGCAACTGGCCGAGCAGGCGCGGTTGAACGCCGAAACCCTCAATCAACTGACTCAGGCCGCCGCCGCCACGCAGCAGGCTGAGCAAGTTAAGCGGCTGGCGCTCGAGCAGCGGCTGTCGGCCAGCGAGCAAACCTACTTTAGGAAAATGACTGATGCCCAACGTGACCAAGATCACCTGCGCAATCGCCTTGCCACTGCTGATGTCCGCCTGTCAGTCCTCCTCGACGCAACCAAAGGCTTTGGGATGCCAGCCGCCTCCGGCGCCGGCGGCGTGGATCATGCAGCAGTACGCGCCCGACTTGACCCAGCGCATGCTCAAAGAATTATCGCCATCACCGACACCGGCGACCGGGGATTGATCGCGCTGCATGCGTGTCAGGACTACATCAACGCATTGAGTCGGCAGTAGGGCCTCAACTCAAAAGCTGTTGATTTGCGATGTGCCGAAACCGCCGAGTGGTCGGAGTTGGAGATTATTAAATGTCAAGTATCAGTTTTTTTGCATCGACAATAAGTTTTGGTGACAAATACATATTAATTGACTCCATGCTGACGGAGCCATTCGGCCCAAACCCAAAACCTGACGATATTGACTCGATTCTTATAATTGAATGTAGTTCGTTATTAGCCATTGCCCGTACTTTCTTGATAATCGAGTTTTCAATGTTTTCTAATTTCAAGCAGAGCTCTTGCCTCGTTGGATCTAAGCGTTCGCAACTTTCAATTAGTCCTTTTAGCTCTTTTGCTGGGAGTAAAAGCTTAATCGCTGTTGCTATATTTGCACCTAGGTTGTGTGTATACTCAAAATCAATTAGCTTTTCTGCCAGTTTGTTGAAATCTGTTTTTAGTTTTCCTCTACCGCCTACCGCAGATTGTAGTGATTTGAATGCGAATTCAAGCTGGCTCGCTTGATTGCCCGATATGGCATTTAGATTATTCAGAGGTGAAGGCAGAGTGCTTGGTGAAGCTCCTGAATGGCATATCGGAAGCAAAGGGATTTCATTTTTTTCTTCGTTTATGTTAATCAGGTTTCTTATCCATATCGCTCCGAGCTCAAAGTTTATCCAGTTTCGCTTAACGGATGTGTTACTTATTAAATATATTGCTGCTACGCAGTTGGTTAATCCATTTTCTATTTTTTTTAGAAAGTTTGCACCAGCTGGAATGCTGGTTCCATCTGATGAAACAAAAACATCAACAAAGCCGCTGAACTCTTCTACTATCGCTTGCTGTATGATAAGTGCAAGTGCTTTTTCTTCGTGTATGTGTGAGAGGAAAATCATCTTCTGTGACATGTTATGTGCTCATGTTTAGGCGTTGTGGGTTGTAGCATCAATTTGAGAGCGTAACAGTCTTTCAAGTCGGAGCCTATCATGAGATTTAATGATCTAAAAAGACCTAACACTTCATCCGTTTTTACGTGCTCAACGATTTTAATCTTCCAAAGGTGTCGGTCTGCCCACCTTTCTACGGCATCGAAAAAACTTTGTGCAATCCTTGGTCAGTGCGGGGCCATCCCTGGCGGACCGTATCGGCGTGCAGGAACTAGCATTCTTTATTTGAAAGAGCGAGCTAGAAAGTCGGCGCTGCGTTGTACCGTTCAAAGGATTGCTCCCCGGTCGAGTTGATCAGGGCGTTCGGCATGCTCAGCGCTGCAACGATGTCGTGAATGCCGCTACACTGGGAGAGTCGTCCGCACATTGCCCGTTTCTCGCATCGATCTATCAGCGTAGACCTAATGGCGCTGTCTTCGTCACAAAACCTTTTCCGGCGCAGGCCTGGCAATCATCGCGCGCATCAAAGCGATCAAGGCAGGCAGTGCAAATGCGGAAAGCTGCCGACTCAATGTGAGGCCGCACCTTTTCGAAGCGCGCAGATCTCGTTCCTCCTGCGCGACTTGCGCAGCATCTATAAGCGCTCGATAGGCGTCAGCGTCAGAGAGAGAGTGGTAGGTGATGCCGGCGATCATTCGTTCGGTCTCGACCAACTGATACTGGCGCCCATTCATTTCCAGCACCAAGCCTGTAATCCGTCCAATCTTTCGGGAAAGTCCCAAGGTTAGCCTCACACCATCGGCGTCAGAGTAGACCTTTCCGTCGTAGGCGGAGGAAGCGCCGCGCGGCTCATCACTTTTGAAGTTGAAGATTGACCGGCTGATAGTGCCCAGCAGATTGCCGTTATCGATCTGAACGACATCATAGGTCGATGCGCCACGGTAGTGTCCGAGCGAGTTCTGCATCTCCTCGACGGCGTGCCAGTAAGCGGCGTCTGCCATTTCGTTCATGTCGAACTGCTCAAGCCGGTCGATCAAGCCCTCACCGAGGAGCGTCGCTGTCATCTCGTGGAGGGTTTCCCGATGACCCTCTGGGTTCTGTAGACGGAAGTCGTGACCGTCGAGGGTCGCGCGCCATCTTTGGAGCCGTAGGGTTTTTGCTTCGTCGAAATTCATGCTGCGGGGTTCGCTGTACAAGTGCTGTATTTATGCACAGTAATCAAGATGGAGCAGGTGGGCGAGGTGGAGGCGACGAGCTGTCAGTCGGGCGTCATTAGAACTGCCAAGGTCATCTTGATGAACTCTTCGTTCTTGTCGATCGCCCAGAGGGCCCCGCGGACGTTATCGGCGACATCGGCCGACCCGCGCTGCTCTACCCAATTCGATAGCTCCATGATGGCGGCTTCGGGGGCGAGTTGGTTTTCGTTGATCTTGAAGAGTAGGGAAGGGAGTAGGTCTGAGTTGGGCATTTTGGTTTCCTTGATAGCCAAAGAACCAGCGTAGCATCGTGTTACATGAAGAGTGTTTTAACGATCGGCAGGATGCCGGAGAGGGGAAAGTTTTGTAACGCGTTGCAAAAAGTTTTGTAACGCTTCGAAAAAAGCCCCAAAAATCTGAGCCCCCAGAAACGACAAAGCCCTGAATAATCAGGGCTTTGTCATACATAAGATGGCGGAGGCGATGGGATTCGAACTCATGGACCTGTTACAGTCGACGGTTTTCAAGACCGTTGCCTTAAACCACTCGGCCACACCTCCGTTGCGTTGCGGGCGCCATAATACCTGAATGAAACACACTGTCAAACTCTGTGCATGGCTTGTTACAGAGCGTCTGTTATGATCTTTGCGACTGAACGTTTCAAACCAACAGGAGTGTCGCCATGCGCGAACAGGATTACGCAGTTCACAACAGCGTGCAGGCTGAGCAGCTAGAGGTTAGCCGCGTCCTGCGCAACACTTATGGCCTACTGGCACTCACCCTCGCATTCAGCGGTGTGATGGCTTTCGTGGCCCAGCAGATGCGCGTCGGTTACCCGAACATTTTCGTGGTGCTGATCGGCTTTTACGGTCTGTTCTTCCTCACCAACAAGCTTCGTGATTCGGCCTGGGGCCTGGTGTCGGCGTTTGCCCTGACCGGTTTCATGGGGTTCCTGCTCGGCCCGATCCTCAACCGTTACCTGGGCATGCAGGGCGGTGCTGAAGTGGTCAGCTCCGCCTTCGCGATGACGGCACTGGTATTCGGTGGTCTGTCGGCCTACGTGCTGATCACCCGCAAGGACATGAGCTTCCTCGGTGGCTTCATCACCGCCGGTTTCTTCGTGTTGCTGGGTGCGACGCTGGCGAGCATGTTCTTCCAGATCAGCGGCCTGCAACTGGCGATCAGCGCAGGTTTCGTGCTGTTCTCGTCGGTGTGCATTCTGTTCCAGACCAGCGCCATCATCCACGGCGGCGAACGCAACTACATCATGGCGACCATCAGCCTGTATGTATCGATCTACAACCTGTTCATCAGCTTGTTGCAGATCTTCGGCATCATGAGCCGCGACGACTGATCGACTGAATCGGCGTTAACGAAAAACCCGCGAAAGCGGGTTTTTTGTTGCCTGCAAAAACGTGATCAGACGATCAATTGATGATCATGCTGCCATCGGTGTGTTGCTTGTAGATCGTGTAGGGCAGCAGCAAGGTATCGAGCACCCCCGAGACCGCCGCATCGACCAGCAGGCCGGGAGAAGCGTTCTTGTAGTTGAACGCATCGACGTCATCCGGTTTTTCTGCGTGCAGCATGCAAAAATCGTAAGTCGCGCCGCTGTAGATGCGCGGGACGGCACCACAGTAGGTTTTCTGGTTCTTCAGTTGATTCACGGAGACCCTGTCGCTGAACGCCACGGTCTGCACCGTCCCGCACCCCGCGAGCATCAGTGCTGTCAGCATCATTGCCTGCGTTTTCATATCGCCGTTCCTTAGCCGGAAAAACCACAATTTACACCGTACATGCTTGAAAAGTATTCAGGCCATCGGCGGCAACCGTCGCTTGACCGGTGTTTTCTTGACGATGGCCGTATTGGTCTCGGCCAGGGTATTGAGGCGGTCGAGCAGGGTGTCCAGTTGCTCCATCGACCGCACATGCAGACGGGCAATGAAGCAGTCCTCGCCGGTGACCTTGTCGCACTCGGTGAACTCGGGAATCGACAGGATCTGCCGTTCCACCTCCTGCAATTGCCCGGGTAACGGGCGCACCCGGACGATGGCCTGCAACTGGTAGCCGAAGCATTTCGGGTCGATCTCCACAGTGTAGCCCTTGAGCACGCCGCGCTCCTCCAGCCGGCGCAAGCGCTCGGCCACGCTCGGTGACGACAATCCGCTGATTTGTGCCAGGGCCTTGAGCGAGCGTCGGGAGTCTTCCATCAAGGCTCCGATCAGAATCTGGTCGATATCGTCGGTCATGCAAAAAAAACTCCCGCATTAGGTGAATGGCGAAAACCACCCTTGATAAAAAAGGCAGAAATCGAGTTTAGCCTGCCTTTTGCGCTGGAGAAGCCCCGATCTCGCTTGGCATACTTTTGCCACACATTAAGGAGATTGATGATGGAAAAAACAATCCGGCGCGGCTCATTCGAAATGACCGCTGCCATGCTGATATCCGGGACGATCGGCTGGTTCGTGCTGGTGTCCGGTCAACCGGTACTCGATGTGGTGTTCTGGCGCTGTGTATTCGGTTCCGGCACTTTGCTGCTGATTTGCGCCGCTTTCGGTTTCTTGCGCCCGGGCATTCTGACCCGCACCACGTTTCTGTTGGCGGTGCTCAGCGGCATGGCGATTGTTGGCAACTGGGTGCTGTTGTTCGCCTCGTATTCCCGGGCTTCGATCGCCATTGGCACGGCGGTGTACAACGTGCAGCCGTTCATGCTGGTGGGACTGGCCACCCTGTTTCTCGGCGAGAAAATCACCCTGCAAAAGCTGTTCTGGCTGGGGATTTCATTTATGGGAATGCTGGCCATCGTCAGTGCCCATGGCGGGCAAGGCGAGGGCGGGAATGATTACCTGATGGGGATCGCGCTGGCGCTGGGGGCGGCGTTTCTGTACGCCATTGCCGCGTTGATCATCAAGCACCTGACCGGCACTCCCCCGCACTTGATTGCGTTGATCCAGGTCTGCACCGGCGTGCTGCTGCTCGCGCCGTTCGCACATTTTTCAGCGCTGCCGCAGGCGCCCATTGCCTGGGCCAGCCTGGTGACGTTGGGCATCGTTCACACCGGTCTGATGTATGTATTGCTCTACGGCGCGATCCAGAAACTGCCGACGGCACTGACCGGCGCACTGTCGTTCATCTATCCGATTGCGGCGATTTTCGTCGACTGGTTCGCCTTCGGCCATCAACTGCAGACCCTGCAATGGATCGGCGTGGCGGCGATCCTGCTGGCCGCCGCCGGGATGCAACAGGGCTGGGGCTTCAAGTCGCGGCGTCTGGCGGCGCAGTAACGCTCAGATGTTCCAGCGCGGTGCGGTTTTCGCCAGGCGCTGGCGCATCTCGCCGATGTTGGACGCCAGTTGCCGGGTCAGCAGACGGTAACCGTCGAGCGGGCTGTAGACCGGCGCGTCGAGGCTGGCGTCCGGCAACTCCAGCGGGCGCCCAAGGCGCTGGGTCGCACCGGTTTTCAAGGCCCGGGCCATGCCGATCAGTTGCACACGGATCTGCCGGTGCTCGGCCTTCAAGGCCGATTGCAGGTGGGCCATCGCTTCAGGATCGCTGGTGTCCGGCCGGGTATTGCCGAGGATTTCAAGCGTGCTGATGCACATGCGCAGGTTGCGCTGGATCGCGTCCAGTTCGGTCATCGAAACCTTCACTTCCTTGGACACTGACGGCATCAACGAGCGCAGTTGCACCATCACGGTGTTCAACCGGCCCATCAGTTTCAGATGTTCATCGGCCGAAACCGGTTCACCGCTGATGATCCGCCCGTACACCGTGGCGCAATCGCGCAAGGCATCGGCCAGGTTGTAGCGCCACGAATACACCGCGTACAGCGGCAGGGCGAAGGAAAAGGCCAGGGCCAGGGCGATACCGATCAGGATATCGACCCCGCGCCACAGCCCGTCGGTGATTGGATTGTCGCCATGCCCGGCGACAATGAAAACGGTGATGGCCGAGAGCAGGGCGGTGTAGCCGCCCTTGCCGATGGCGTGATACGAGAAGAATCCGCACACCACCGCCATTGCAAAATAGGTCAGCCACGGCATGCCCAGCCACGCCTGTTGCGCCACCAGCAACAGACCGACGCCGGCGCCGATCAAGGTGCCGGTGGCGCGTTCGGCGGCTTTCTTGCCGATGTTGCCGTGGTGCTGCAAGCCGCCGATGACCACGAGCATGGTCACCGACGCCCATTCGCCGTGGGGCAGGTTGATGCCGGTGGTCAGCAGGATGGTCGCCAGCAACCCCAGCGCCACCCGCACCGCGTGAATCAACCGTGCGTGTCGGTAGCGACGGTAGGGGTCCAGCAGCGGCCGCAGGATCCGCCGCAACAGCGGCGGCCAGCGGTGGGGGCTGAAAGTGCTCAGCGTTTATTCCTCCTCAGAAGATGTAATCGGTGGCGATGAAGTTCGAATCCCGCCCGCGAATAATCTCGCTGATCAGGTCCTTGTTGGGCTCCTGGAACTTGGTCGCCACCAGGGTGCGGATCGAAAACACCCGCAGCGCATCGTGTACCGACAGCGTGCCTTCGGCGGAGTTCTTGCGCCCGTTGAACGGGTAGGTGTCCGGGCCCCGCTGGCACTGGGCATTCAGGTTGATCCGCCCGACCTGGTTGGCGAAGGTGTCGACCAGTCGGCCGACGGCCACCGGATTGGTGCCGAAGATGCTCAGTTGCTGGCCGAAGTCCGATTCCAGAACATAGTCGATCACGGTATCGAGATGACGGTACGGCACGATTGGCACCACCGGGCCAAATTGTTCTTCCTGATAGACACGCATCTGCGGCGTCACCGGGTACAGCACTGCCGGGTAGAAGAACGAGGCCCGTGCTTCACCGCCATTCGGGTTGACCACCTGGGCGCCTTTGCTGTGCGCGTCAGCCACCAGACTGTGCAGATAATCGACCTTGCCCGATTCCGGCAGCGGCGTCAGCGAAACCCCGCTGTCCCACGGCATGCCCGGTTTGAGGCTGGCCAGTTTCGCGTTGAATTTCTCGATGAAGCTTTCGACCACGTCTTCATGCACAAAAAGGATCTTCAACGCAGTGCAGCGCTGGCCGTTGAACGACAGCGAACCGGTGACCGCTTCGCTGACCGCGTTATCCAGATCCACCTCGGGCAGGACGATGCCGGGGTTCTTCGCATCCAGCCCCAATGCTGCACGCAGGCGGTGCGGTTTCGGGTGCAGTTTTTTCAGGTCGCTGGCGGCCTTGTTGGTGCCGATGAAGGCGAAGATGTCGATCTTGCCGCTGGCCATCAGCGCGCTGACGGTCTCGCGGCCGCTGCCGTAGATCACGTTGATCACGCCGGTGGGGAAGCTGTCGCGGAAGGCTTCGAGCAGTGGACGGATCAGCAGCACGCCGAGCTTGGCCGGTTTGAACACCACGGTGTTGCCCATGATCAGCGCTGGAATCAGCGTGGTGAAGGTTTCGTTCAGCGGATAGTTGTAAGGCCCCATGCACAGCGCCACGCCGAGCGGTACGCGGCGGATCTGGCCGAGGGTGTCCTGTTCCAGCTCGAAGCGGCTGGAGCGGCGGTCGAGTTCTTTCAGTGCGTTGATGGTATCGACGATGTAGTCGCAGGTGCGGTCGAACTCTTTCTCCGAGTCCTTGAGGTTCTTGCCGATTTCCCACATCAGCAGTTTCACCACGGCGTCGCGCTGTTGGCGCATGCGCCCGAGGAAGGCTTCGACGTGCTGGATGCGCTCGGCCACGCGCAGGGTCGGCCAGAGGCCCTGGCCACGGTCGTAGGCACGCACGGCGGCGTCGAGGGCGGTGAGGGCGGTGTCGGCGTCCAGCAGCGGCGTACTGCCGAGGATCACTTGTTCGTCGCCGTTGTCGCCGTGCAGATAGACCGGACTGCGCACGGTGGCGAGCGGGCCGTCCCAGCGGCGCAACTCGCCGTCGACCAGATATTCGCGTTGCTCGATCTGACCGTCGAGGCGGTATTTTTCCGGGATGTCGCTGACAGAAGGGAACAGATTGCCAAGGATGTTTGCTGTGGTCATGTCGCTACCCCGTAGAAGATGTCGGCGGGCCGATTGGAAAAGGCTTTACAGGTTATACGCCTGAATTCACTGAAATTTAAACCCGCAAATGTCACGGGAATGTCACGCGGGCATGAGCCCTGACTGGCCCCGGATGCCCCCCTCACTGTCCCGCAATGCCCTCAACCCGCGGCCGTCGCTGCCTTATGGTGTGATCACAACAATACGCAGCACCTCACGCGAGGATCTTTATGCGGGCATTCCGATTCACCTGGCTGCTGATGCTGGCCGTTGCACTGGCCGGTTGCGGCGAAGATGCCAAACCCCCGACCTCATCCGGCACCGCCCGTAGCGCCATGCCATCCGACCCGGCGCTGGCGCAGATCTACGCCAACAGCTGCCAGCTCTGCCACGCCAACCCCGCCGCGAATGCGCCGCTGACCGGTGACCGCAAGGCCTGGGAACCGCGCATCCGGCAGGGCACCGATACGCTGCTCGACCACGCCATCAATGGCTACAACGGCATGCCGCCGATGGGCCAGTGCGTCGAGTGTTCGGAAGAACAATTCCTTCAGTTGATCGGCTTCATGGCCGACCAGCCGCTTCCACAATAAGGATCCTGGCATGCCGATAGATCTGACACGCCGGCAGTTGTTGCAACGGGCAAGCATCGTCGGGGCGTTCAGCGCGCTGGCTTCCAATCCGGCGCTGGGCCAGTTGATGCGCGCACCGCGGCTGATTCCCTGGCGCAACTGGTCGGGCGGGCAAAGTTGCCTGCCGGCGGCGCGGGTGGCACCGAAGAATCTGGATGAATTGACCGCAGTCATCCAACAGGCCCCCGGCAAAATTCGCCCGGTCGGCTCGGCGCATTCCTTCAGCGCGCTGGTACCCACCGACGGCACGCTGCTGTCGCTGAGCTACTTCAACGGTCTGCTCGATCACGACCCGAAAACCCTGCAAGCCGAATTCGCCGCCGGCACGCCGATGTCGCGCATGGGCAGGCCGCTCAAGGACGTCGGCCAGGCTCTGCAAAACATGGCCGACATCGACTATCAAACCCTCGCCGGGGCCATTTCCACCTCAACCCACGGCACCGGCAAAACCTTCCAGTCCTACTCGGCTCACGTCTGCGGGATGCAACTGGTGACCGCCAGCGGCGAGGTGTTGGACTGCGACAGCCAACGCCATCCCGAAGTGTTCAACGCCGCCCGGGTATCCCTCGGCGCGCTGGGCGTGGCGACGAGAATTCGCCTGCAAAACCGCCCGGCCTATCGCCTGCGAGAAACCCAGTGGATCGCCAAAACCGAAGAGCTGCTGGAAGACCTGGACAAGAACACAAGCGAAAACCAACACTGGGAAATGCTCGTTGTCACCCATTCCGACTACGCCCTGTCCATCGCCCTCAACGAAACCACCGATCCAGCCACACCGCCGATCCCGCCCGAAGAGGAGGGCGGCAACGAGTTCGTGACGCTGATCGAGAAGATCGACAAATACGGCAGCGACTTCCCGAGCCTGCGCAGTTCGCTGCTCAACAACCTGCGGCATCTGGCGAGTTTCGAGGATCGGATCGGCGACTCGTTCGACATCTACGCCAACGTGCGCACCGTGCGCTTCAACGAAATGGAATATTCGGTGCCCGCCGAACACGGCCCGGCGTGTCTGCGCGAGATTCTCAAACTGATCCGCGACAAGGACCTGCGCACCTGGTTTCCCATCGAGTACCGCTACGTCAAGGCCGACGATATTCCGCTGAGCATGTTCGAGGGCCGCGACAGCTGTTCGATCTCGGTCCACCAGCATTACCAGATGGACCATCACAACTTCTTCGCCGCCGTCGAGCCGATCTTCTGGAAGTACAACGGCCGCCCGCACTGGGGCAAGTTGCACACGCTCAATGCCCGCACGTTGCAAACGCTCTATCCGCGCTGGCAGGAATTCATTCAGGTACGCCAGGCGCTAGACCCCAGCGGCAAGTTTCTCAACGGGCATCTGTCGTCGATTCTGGGGGTGAGCTGATGGCGGTCAATCGACGTAATTTCGTGCTCGGGACTTTGGGTGTTGGCGCTTTGCTGGTGGGGGTTGGCGCATGGCTGCGACCGGGGGATCGCGGCGGGCCTTACAGCGAATATTTCCGGGCGCTGAACAATGAACTCAAGACCAAAGGCCCGATGCGGCCGGTGTTGCTGATCGACCTGGATCGCCTCGATCACAACATTGATGTGGTCATGCGCTCGGTCAAACGTGGCGGCAAGCAACTGCGGCTGGTGGAAAAATCTCTGCCGTCACCGGGCCTGCTCAGCTACATCGGCCAGCGCGCCGGGACGCAGCGACTGATGTCGTTTCATCAGCCATTTCTCAACCACGATGCGGTCACCTTCCCGCAGTCGGACATCCTGCTCGGCAAGCCACTGCCGGTGCGCTCGGCAGAGCTGTTCTATCAAACCCACAAAGGTCCGTTCGATCCCGCGAAACAACTGCAATGGCTGCTCGACGGCCCCGAACGTCTGCAGCAATACTTTGCACTGGCTCAGGGATTGGGCACGCGGATGCGGATCAATATCGAGCTGGACGTCGGCCTGCACCGGGGCGGCGTCAGTGACCTTAACGTGCTCGGGCAGATGCTCGCGCTGATCGCCGCCAACCCGCAGCACCTGGAGTTTGCCGGGTTCATGGGCTACGACCCGTTCGTGGGCATGGGCGTGCCGGGGATTCTTGGTTCGCCCGAAGAACTGTTCGCCAAAGTGATGGTGATTTATCAGCGTTGTGTCGACTTCACCCGGCAACAGTACCCGGCGTTGTGGCATGACGGCCTGTGCCTGAACACTGCGGGGAGTCCGAGTTACCGCATGCATGAAAACGAGAGCCTGAGCAGCGAAGTGTCGGTGGGGACGGCGATGCTCAAGCCGACTCATTACGATCTGCCGTCACTGGTTGAACACGTACCAGCCACTTACATCGCGACGCCAGTATTGAAAAGCACGGGAGCGGTGAACATCCCGGCGCTGGACAACAAGTCCAAGCTGTTCTCGTGGTGGGACACCAACCAGCGCCAGACCTTCTTCATCTACGGCGGCAACTGGATGGCCGAGTTCGAATCGCCGCCGGGATTGCAGAGCAATGGTGTTTACGGCCGTAGCTCGAATCAGGAGATGGTCAATGGTTCGAATGCCGTTGGCTTGACCGTGGAGGATCAGGTGTTCCTGCGCCCGACCCAGACCGAGGCCGTCCTCCTGCAATTCGGTGACTTGCTGGCGGTGCGTGGTGGCAAGATCGTCGACATTTGGCCCGTCTACACCTGACGGAATGTTTTTCTGAAAAAAACCCATAACCCTGTGGGAGCGGGCTTGCTCGCGAAGGCGTCCCGTCAGCCACTCTCTAAGTGACAGACACACCGCTTTCGTCGGAGCGCCGCCCGGAGCAAGCCCGCTCCCACAAGGTTTTGTGGTGTCTGCAATTCCCCGATCAATTTCTGTAATGAAGCTTTTATGACAAAAGTTCGGTAGCACATCGCCAGTCCGGTCATGCCTATGTAACGCGCTTGAGGGGCCCTTTGGGCGCTTTTCACAAGCCGAGGCGGGACGCCGGGAGTGAGGCAATGGGGACTATGGAACGCTACTCGAAAGTGGGCATGCAGGAACTCGATCAACGCCTGTCGAAGATCGTCGAAGCCGCGCGCAAGAAGCCGGTTTCGGTGTATCGCTACGGCGCGCCGTGGGTCTGGATCGTGTCGCAGGATGACTGGCAGGGTGCCTTGAAAGAGGTCTCCAGCTACATTCCGTCGGGTCATTCGCTGGTGCTGTTGCGCCCGCAGATCGATGACCTGTTCGACGCTCACGGCGACCTCCTGCACGACCTCAATGCCCAACCCGGCATGCTGATCCCGGCGCAAACGGTGATGCATATTCTGCTCCTGCAACTGCTGTATTCGGTGCCCAGCGAGCAGCAGCTCTACGAACAACTCAATTACAACCTGCTGTTCCGCTGGTTCGTTGGCCTGGGCCTAAACCAGAAAGTCTGGAGCTTCAACGTCCTCAGTCGCGACATCGCCACGCTGCTCAACGAGCCGCGTGCGGTGCAGCTCATCCAGAAAATCATCGGCGAAGTGTTCTGCGGCGCGCTGCTGCAAATGCCCGAGTTCTCGTTGAACTTCGCGCTGCTGCACACCTGGCTGGGCAAGCACGCCTGCGCCCCGCAAGTCAGCAATTAACAGCGACCAGCAATTGACGCAACAGAGACGCCAACAGGTTCATCGCGAATTTCAGGGGGTAGTGTGGAGCAGATTTTCACGTCACGGCTGGCGCTGTGGGGCTGGCTGCTGGTGACGGCCGGCGTGCAGCCGGTGTTCGCCGATGAGGCCGAAAACGCAGCGGCGCAGCGTCTGGTGGACGTCAACGAATACTTTGTGCGTGGCAATACCGTGCTCGATGCGCGGGCGATCGAGGAAGCGGTGTACCCGTTCCTCGGCCCGCAAAAAGCCTTGAGCGACATTGAAGGCGCCCGCGATGCGTTGCAGAAGGCCTATCAGGAACGCGGCTACCAATCGGTGTTCGTCGAATTGCCGGAGCAGGCGGTGGCTGATGGCATCGTCTACCTGCAAGTCAGCGAAACCAAGGTCGGCCGGGTGCGGGTGGTCGGCGCCAAACACTATTCGCCGCTGGACATCCGCGACAACGTTCCGGCGCTGAAGGAAGGCGAGGTGCCGGACTTCGCCAAGGTTCAGGGTGAACTGGCGCAGCTCAACAAGACCCCGGGCCGGCAGGTGATGCCGCTGGTTCGCGAAGGTCAGCGCCCCGGCACCATGGACGTGGACTTGCAGGTCGAAGACCAGAACCCATGGACCGCCAGCGTGGGGCTGAACAACGACTACAGCGCCGACACCGAAAAGCTTCGTGCCGTCACCAGCCTCGGTTACAACAACCTCTGGCAACTCGGCCACAGCATCAACCTGACTTACTTCACCGCGCCGCAGGACACCGACAACGCCAAGGTCTGGTCCGGCTCCTACAGCGCGCCGCTGACCGACCGCTGGAGCGTGCAGTTCTCCGGTTATCAGTCCGACAGCAACGTCGCCACCATCGGCGGCAGCAACGTGCTCGGCAAGGGCCATTCCTATGGCGTAGCGGCGATCTACACGATCCCGTCCAGCGGCAACTGGTCGAACTCGCTGTCGGCCGGCATCGACTTCAAGGACTTCGACGAACGTCTGACCCTGTCCGGCGAGAGCGACCAGGTGCCGCTCAAGTACGCGCCGTTCACCTTCGCTTACAACGGCTTTCGCTACAGCGAAAAAAGCCAGTTAGGCCTGGGGCTGAGCCTGGTCGCGGCCACCCGCAGCCTCTTCGGTTACGGCAGCTCCGACGAAGAGTTCGACTACAAGCGCTACCGCGCCAAACCGAGTTTCGCCGTGCTCAAGGGCGACACCAGTTTCACCTGGACCTTCGACAGCGACTGGCAGAGCGCGAGCAAAGCCGCGTTCCAGCTGGCGTCGGGGCCGCTGGTCTCCAACGAACAATTCTCTGCCGGCGGCGCGACTTCGGTACGCGGTTATCTGGCCGCCGAGCGCACCGGTGATGACGGTGTGTTGTTCAGTCAGGAAGTCCGTACACCGTCGCTGGCCAAGTACACCGGCACCTGGATGCAGGACTGGCGTTTCTACGCCTTTGCCGAAGGCGCGCAACTGTACCTGCGCGACGAACTGCCGGACCAGGACGCCAGTTACGCCCTGGCCAGTGTCGGCCTCGGCACCCGCGCCAGCCTGAGCAAATGGCTGTCCGGCAGCCTCGACTGGGGCTACCCGTTACTCGAAGGGCCGAACACCTCGAAACAGGAATCGCGCCTGCACTTCAACCTTCAGGCCACTTTCTAACAAGGAGCACTTCCATGCAGCGCCTTTTCCTTTCGTTGTTGATCTGCCTGGGCTTTGTGCTCCCGGCCACGGCCCAGGCCTGGTGGCAGGACGACTGGCACTACCGCAAACAGATCGCCGTCGACACCACGCCGCAAGGCGCCGCGATCAATCAGGCCCTCGGCCGTACCGCGCTGCTGGTGCGCCTGCATACCGGCAACTTCACCTTCGACGGCGTGAAAGAGGACGGCTCGGACCTGCGCTTCGTCGCCGCCGACGACAAGACCGTGCTCAACCACCAGATCGAAAGCTTCGACGCGCTGATGGGCATGGCGCTGATCTGGGTCGATGTGCCGAATGTCGAGGGCGGTCAGCGTCAGGACATCTGGATGTATTACGGCAACCAGAAGGCCCCGGCCACCGGCAATGGCCAACTGACGTTCGATCCGAATTACACCGCGCTCTACCACTTCGACGGCGCCACCGGCACCCCGGCCAAAGACACCACCGCCTATGGCAACACCGCGCAGAGTGCGACCGGCGCCGCGATTGACGGCGTGGTAGGGCGTGCCTTGCAGTTCAGCGGTCAGCCGTTGCTGTTGCCGGCCAGTCCGTCGTTGCAGCACAACGCCGGCAGCGCGTTCACCTTCAGTGCCTGGCTGCGACTGGATCAGGCCAACGGCGAACAACTGATTCTGGCCCGCCGCGAAGGCGCCAACAGCCTGCTGGTCGGTGTGAGTCAGGGCGTGCCGTTCGTGGAGATCGACGGCCAGCGCGCTGTCGCCACCCAGCCGCTGAATCCGGGCCAATGGCAGCACGTCGCCCTGACCGCCGAAGGCGCAAAAGTGACGCTGTACATCAACGGTCGCGAAGGCGCGGCACTGGCCCAGGCGATGCCGGCGTTCAACTCGGTCATGGCTATCGGAGCGGATCTGCACGAGGGTCCTTTCCAGCCGTTCGTGGGCGCCATCGACGAACTGCGCCTGTCGAAAGTCGCCCGTCCGGCACCGCTGTTGCTGGCCGACGCCACTTCCCAGGGCGCCGAGTCGAAACTGGTCGCCTATGGCGTCGATGAAGAACAGTCCGGCTTCGGTTTCGGCAGCCTCGGCTTCCTGCTCAACGCGGTACCGGTAGACGCATGGGTGATCATCGCGGTGCTGGTGCTGATGATGTTCCAGTCGTGGATCATCATGCTGCGCAAGAACCGCACCCTCAGCCGCGTCACTGCCGCCAACGAAGACTTCCGCGTGCAATTCGCCAAGGTCGGCACACGACTGGAGATGTTCGCCAACGACACGCAACTCGCCCAGCGTTTGCAGCATTCGCCGCTGTGGCGCCTGTATCAAGTGGCAGTGAAAGAGATCCGCACCCGCCGCGAGCAGGGCGCCGACACCTCGTCGGTTTCGGCGGCGACCATCGAAGCGATCCGCTGCTCGATGGACGGCGTGCGCACCCGGGAAAACCAGCAACTGAGCTCGAAACTCTCGACCCTGTCCAACGCCATCGCTGGCGGCCCATATATCGGTCTGCTCGGCACCGTGCTGGGGATCATGGTGGTGTTCCTCGGCACGGCCATGGCCGGCGACGTCAACATCAACGCCATCGCGCCGGGTATGGCGGCCGCGTTGCTGGCCACCGCCATGGGTCTGTTCGTCGCGATCCCGGCGCTGTTTGGCTACAACCGCCTGATCACCCGCAACAAGGAAGTCAGCGCCGACATGCGCGTGTTCGTCGACGAGTTCATCACCCGGCTGGCGGAGATGCACGGCGAAGGCCAGTCCAGTGAAGCGGCGCATCAGCGCGGCCATCACGCCAACCACTCCGTACCGGCCTGAGGAGCACTGACATGGCGTCCGTAAATGCCTCCCACGACGATGACGAAGATGCCGCAGTGGACAGCATCAACATCACGCCACTGGTGGACGTGCTGATGGTGGTGCTGGTGATGTTCATCCTCACCGCCACCGCGCAGGTCTCCGGGATCCAGATCAACCTGCCCAAGGCCAGCGCCGCCGTGTCGCTGTCCGAGGCCAAGACCAAGGCGATTTCGGTCAACGACGGCGGCCAGGTGTTCCTCGACTCCTACCCGGTGACGTTGCCTGAACTGGAAGAGCGCCTGCGCATCGAGAAGGCGCAGAACCCGGACTTCCCGGTGATCGTGCGCGGCGACGCCACGGTGCAGTACCAGAAGGTTATCGAAGTGCTGGATCTGTTGCGCCGGCTCGAACTGTCCCAGGTCGGTCTCGTCACCGGCAAACCGACGCAGGGCTGAGTCATGACCGCACAGATGCCAATCGAGCCTTTGCCGGTGAAGAAGTCGCCACTGCGTTACGTGAAGTGGGGCGCCGGACTGCTGCTGGGCGCCATTGCGGCATTCCTGTTGTGGCAGTGGGCCAATGACATGAGCGGCATCCGCCGGGAAGCGCCGAAGGTGCCGACGATCATTCCGTTGCCGCCACCACCACCTCCGCCGCCGGAAAAACCGCCGGAACCGGAAACCCCGGTGGAAGAAAAAGTCGTCGAGCCGGAGCCGACACCCGAGCCACAGGAAGTGAAACCCGAGGAAGAAGCGCCGCCATCGCCGGCGGACGACCTGGCCAACCCGATGCAGATTGACGGCGACGCCCAGAGCGGCAGCGACGCCTTCAACATCGGCGCGGGCAAGGGCGGCGGCATGGCCGGGTCCGGCGGTGGGCGACTGGGCAACGGCACGTACAGCCAGTTCCTCGCGTTCACCTTCCAGAAGCTGCTGCGCGAGAACCCCGACCTGCGCAACCTCGCGTTTTCGCTGCAGGCCGATGTGTGGCTGAGCAGCGTCGGCGAGATCACCCGGGTCGAGCTGGTCAAGTCCAGCGGCAATCCCGAAATCGATACGCAAGTGCTCGCCGCGCTGCGCAATGCGCCTGCTTTAAGCGAACGGCCACCGGCCTCCATCACCTTGCCTGTGCGCATGTCCCTGCAAGGGCGGCGTCCGGGTTAACCGAATTCATAAAGCTGTATGAAAAGGAGTTGTGTGCAGATGATTTCCAACGTGAATCGATTGTCCCTGGCGGTCGGCATGGTCATCGCGACCCTGGTCGGTCAGGCCGCGGCAGCGCCAGCGCCCTCGGAGAACGCCACGATCAATCTGATCCGCTTGCTGGTCGAGCAGGGCATTCTGAAACAGGACAAGGCCGACGCACTGATCGCCCAGGCCCAGAACGAAGCGGCCCAGGCCAAGCAGGCCGCGGCGTCCACCGCTGTGGCCGCCGGGCCGGTCGCCGCACCGGGCGATGTGCGGGTGCAATACGTGCCGGCTGCGGTGCGCGATCAGATCCGTGATCAGGTCAAGGCTGAAGTCATGGCGACCGCCAAGCAGGAAAACTGGGCCGCGCCCAACACCTTCCCGGACTGGGCGTCGCGCATCAGCTTCGACGGCGACATTCGCCTGCGTGACGAATCGCGCTACTACTCGGGCAGCAACAGCAACGAAATCGTCGACTTCGCCAGGCTCAACAACAACGGCCCGTACGACGTGAACCCCAACAGCAGCACCGCGTTGCCGCCGTTGCTCAACACCCGTGAAGACCGCACCAACCTGTTTCGCCTGCGCGCGCGGCTGGGCATGAAAGCGGACATTTCGCCGCAATGGACCGCCGGCATCCGCATCGGCACCGGCTCGGACAACAACCCGGTGTCGACCACCCAAAACCTCGGCGGCGGTTTTGCCAAGAAAGACATCTGGCTCGATCAGGGTTACCTGACCTGGAAACCGTCGGATGAACTGACCCTGACCGGTGGCCGCTTCGCCAACCCGTTCATGTCTACCGACATGCTGTATTCCAACGACCTGAACTTCGATGGCGTGGCGGCGATTTTCGACCACAAGCTGAGCCGCGACTGGGGTGTGTTCGGTACCGTCGGCGCGTTCCCGGTGGATTACACCAACGACACCACCACCAGCAACGGCTTCGACAAGGAAGAAAGCGACAACAAATGGCTGTACGGCGCACAGGTCGGCGCCAAGTGGGCGATCAACAGCAACAACCGCTTGAAAGGCGCATTGGCCTATTACCGCTTCCAGGACATCCAGGGTGAGCGCTCCAGCCCCTGCGAACCCTGGGCCGGCGCACCGGGTTGCGACAGCGACGGCACGCGTGCGGCGTTCATGCAGAAGGGCAACAGTGTGTTCCTGCTGCGCGACATCACGCCGAACCCGCTTAACCCGACGACCACGCCGCAGCCGCAATTCGTTGGCCTCGCTTCCGAGTTCAACCTGCTGGACCTGAACCTGGTCTGGGATGCCGACCTGCCGGAAGACTTCAAACTGCGCAGCCAGGGCAACTACATCCACAACCTCGGCTACGACGAAGGCGATATGCGCAAGCGGTCGGCCGGGCAACTGGTCAACAACCTCGACAGCAACGGCAACATCGAAAGCGGTGCCAATGCGTGGATGGTGCAGTTCACCCTCGGCAATGCGCTGGACCTGAAGAAGCAGGGCGACTGGAACCTGTTCGCCGGCTACAAGTACATCCAGCCTGACGCCTTGCCGGACGGCTTCAACGACTCGTCGTTCCACCTCGGCGGCACTAACGCCAAAGGCTACATACTCGGTGGCAACTACGGTCTGGCGAAGAACGTCTACGCCACCGGTCGCTGGATGAGCACCGAAGCGGTGTATGGCGCGCCGTTCGACATCGACGTCTTGCAGCTCGAGATCAACACGCGCTTCTAAGGCGCCGGGAGAGGGATATGAACACTCGGTACTTTTTGCTCGGACTTGGATTGCTGGTCGCCAGCGGGGCCAGTGCCGAAGGCATGGAGGAGCGTCTGCGCACCCAGTTGCGCAGCACCACCCAGCAACTGCAAACCCTGCAAAGCCAGCAGGCCCAGGCCAGCGCCGCGCAACTGGCGGCGCAGAACGAAGCCAAGGCAGCCCAGGCGCAAATCAAGCAATTGACCGCCGAACTGGCCAAGGCCAAAGGCCTGGCCGAGCAGTTGGCCGGGCAGCAGCAAAGCCTGCACAGCCAGGCTCAGGCGCAGGTGGCGGCCAGCAACGAGCAGACCGGCAAATTCAAGAAAGCCTACGACGAGCTGTTGGTCATGGCCCGTGCCAAAGAGGCAGAACGGTCTAAGCTTCAAGCGCAATTGACTGAACGTGACACACAAGTGCAGCAATGTTCGGTCAAGAATCAGCAGATGTACGGCGTGGCCAAGCAGATTCTCGCCGCCTACGAAAACATCGATGTGGCCGAGGTGATGAAGATCCGCCAGCCCTTCGCCGGCAGCGCCCGGGTCAAGTTCGATGAATTGGCTCAGGGCTTCGGCGATGAACTGTACAAGACTCAATTCGATGCGCCGCAAGCTGCGATCGCGCACTGATTAAAAGACTCATAAACAAGGAAGAAGTCATGACTCAATTGATCTCCCATGTCTCCCCGCAATCCCTGACCGAAGTGCTCCAAGCCGCCGGTTACCGCGTCAACCAGACCGAACAGAACGGCATCGTCCAGTTGCTCAGCGCCAGTCAGGGCATCGGTTACGCCGTGCGTTTCGGCAACCCGGCGGTGGCGGAGCAGGGCAGCTATGTCGACTTCACCTTCAGCTGCGCCTTGCGCGTACAGGGTGAGTTGCCGGCCGGTGTGGCCGAGCAGTGGAACGCAACCCGCCGGTTTGCCCGGTTGTCGTTGCAGGGCGAGTTTCTGGTGATGGAAATGGACGTGGTGTTGGCCGCGGGCGTGAGCAGCGATTACCTGCGCGGCAACCTGGAATTGTGGGATCGCCTGCTTCAGGAATTCATCGTGTACCTGCGTGATTTCACCCAGAACGCTGCTGCCGCCCAGGCTCCAAAGGTTGAGCAAGAGGAAGTCGCGCTGTGACCAAACCTGCCATGGTAATCAGCGCCGCTGCGGTGGCGCTGTTGGTGGCGGCCGTGGCGCTGGTGGTGCGGCCGGGCAATGACCCGGTCGCCGCCCAGCAACCGGCGCCGGTCATTACGGCGAACAGTGGGCCTGCGGTGGCGCGGTTGGGCAATCAGCAGGTGTCGCCGGAGGAATTGCAGGCGCTGCTGGCCGCCGTACCGCCACAGACCCGCGAGCAACTGCGCGGTAATCGTGAGGCGCTGGAGCGCTGGATTCGTTCACGCCTGGCCGAAAAAGCCGTGCTCGAACAGGCCGATGCCCAAGGCTGGGCGCAGCGTCCGGACGTGCTTCGGCAGACCCGCGCCGCCACCGAACAGATCGTGTTTCGCGACTATTTGCAGTCGGTGAGCAAAGTGCCGGCGGACTATCCGAGCGCCGCCGAGTTGCAGCAGGCGTATGACGCGGGCAAGGCCAACTGGCAGACGCCGGCGCTGTATCGGGTCAGCCAGATCTTCCTTGGGGTGAATGAGCCGCAGAACCTTGAGGCCGTGCGCAAGCAGGCAACGGAGTTGAGCAAGAAAGCCCAGGCAACCCCGGCGGACTTTGCAGCACTGGCCAAGGAGTTTTCTCAGGATCGCCTGACTGCCGAACGCGGGGGCGATACTGGCCTTCAACCGTTGCAGCAACTGGTGCCGGAAGTGCGTGGTGCGGTGGCGCGACTCAAGGTTGGCGCGGTCTCCGATCCCGTTCAAAGCAGCGCCGGTTTCCACGTGATCAAACTCACCGAACAACAACCGGCCCGCACCGCGACCCTCGACGAGTTGCGCGATCAACTGACCCTGGCCTTGCGGGCACAGCGTCAGGAACAGATCGCCCAGGCCTATCTGGACGGCATGCTCAACACCGCGACGCTGAGCATTGACGGGGCCGAGCTCAATAAGGTGCTGGAGGAAAAACTGTAATTCAGGTCCACCTCTGAACCTTGTGGGAGCGGGCTTGCTCGCGAAGGGGCCATGCCAGACAACTTATTCGTTGAATGACACACCGCTTTCGTCGGAACGCCGCCCGGAGCAAGCCCGCTCCCACATTAGAGCCGTGACGTTTTCCAAAAATACAAAGATCGACAGGGAGTCATCGATGTCATTCACCGAACCCGCAGCACGACAGAGCAGCGCCGATTTCCGCTGGCCACAGGACAAGGAAGAACCCTGGCTGGCGCAAGCCGCGACCCTCGACGGCGACGTCGCGCAATACTTTCTGGTCAGCGCCCGTTGCGGCTGCTTCATGCAAGCCGCCCGCAGCCTCAACGTGCGCTCGACCTTGCTGCGCAAACAACTGGCGCAGCTCGAACAGCAACTGCAATGCGCGCTGTTCAGCTTTCAGGGCAGTGCCTTGACGCTGACCCGCGAAGGCCAGCAATTGCAGGCGCAACTGATCGCCCTGGCTCACGAGCGCAAACTTCCGGTGATCGAGCAACCCCTGATAAGACTGGCCGTCGCCGAATCGATCCTGCACGACATCCTCGGCCGCGACCTCATCGCACTGTTGCGCCGCAACGCCAGCGTGCGCCTGGAAATCATCGCCCTCGACAGCGAACTGGCCCTGCATGCGGTCAGCGCCGACATCGTGCTCTGGCTCGCCCACGGCGACAACCCGCATCCGGGCCCGACCTTCGCCACCAGCGAACCGCAACGCCTCGCGCAACTGGAATACCAGCCGCACATCGCCAAACGCTATTCCCGTGTCACTGCACGGCCAGAAAGTCCGGATGACCTCGCCGATTTCATGCTGGTGCAATGGCAGCATGACCGGCAGATCGACAGCTTCCGGCCGTGGAATGAGCTGGTCGAACAGCGGTTGGCCGGGGTGGTGCAGATGCAGTCTTACGAGCTGATGCTGGAGATGATTCGTTGCAGCGCGTGCATCGGGTTGCTGCCGATGTACATGAGCCGGTTTGATCGCGGGCTGGTGGCGTTGCCGGGGTTGTTTGGGGAGGCGATGCGGTTGCAGGCGTGGTTGGCGGTGAACAGTGAGTCGCAGAATGTCGGGGAGGTGCAGACCTTGGTGGAGTTGATTCAACGCACTTTCAATGAGCGGCAGGAGTGGTTCGAGTAAGTCTCGCCTGGATCAGTTGCGCCGGTTTACAGTGACCGGCCACGCACTGATCCAGGAGGGATCTATCATGCCTGAGCACAACCCCGCCATTCACCTCGAACGCTTCAGCGAGTCCCACGTCGAAGGCGTCACCGCGCTTTACAACGACCCGGCCGTGACCCGGCAGGTGTTGCAGATGCCGTTTCAGTCTGCCGAGATCTGGCGCCAACGGCTGATGCCCGAAAACGAACGGATGGTGAAGCTGGTGGCGCTGCATCAAGGTGCGGTGATCGGGCATCTCGGGCTGGAGGCTTTTTCGCGGATTCGCCGCAGCCATGCCGGCAGTGTCGGCATGGCCGTCGCGGTGGCGTGGCAGGGCAAGGGTGTCGGTTCGACGTTGTTGGCGGCGGCGCTGGAGATTGCGGACAACTGGATGAACCTGCACCGGGTCGAGCTTTCGGTGTACGCCGACAACGAAGCGGCCATTGGTCTCTATCGCAAGTTCGGCTTCGAAACCGAAGGCCTGTTCCGCGATTATGCGGTGCGTGACGGGCAATGGGTCGACACCCTGAGCATGGCGCGGTTGCGCAAGCGCTGACCTTTTGTCAGTCCATGGCCGAAGTGGCGATCGTGCAGGCAAATGACTTGCACGGTCGACCTCGGCATCTGCCATGCTCGACGTCCGCAGCACTGCTTCCTTGAAGGAACACCGCAATGGACGACGTACAGCAGCTGGGCGAAATGCTTCGCCACTATGCCGACAGCGAAGCGCACAAGAAGCAACTGTTCGAGACGCAATCGGCGACCTGGGCCTCACGGATTACCGAATTGTTCGGGCAGATTCAGCAATGGCTGGAGCCGGTGCAGGCGCCGGGTTTGCTGGAGGTGGGTCGGGAGGCTTATGTGGCGTTCGGGCCGAGCATTCCGGTTGAGACCTCAACCTTCAAGACTGAAAAACTGAGCATCGTGATCGCCGGCAAATCGGTGGAGTTCGTGCCGGATGTGATGGGCAGTGGCGGGCAGATTTCGCTGGCGGTGATGGGGCTGACGGCGGCGCGGTACGGGAGTGTTTCGTTGGTGGGGTTGCCGGGCGGGAGTGGCAGTGGCGTAAGACCAACGGGTTGAAAGACCCGGATACCTTTGTTTTCGATGCGAATTTTCTCGCGCAGCAATTGCAGAGCCTGATTCCCGAGACCGCACCTAAGATCAAAAGCTTACCCCTCACCCCAGCCCTCTCCCCAAGGGGCGAGGGGGAAAGGGAGCAGATCTTCGTCGTTGTTGATATTGCATTCACCTTCGATATTTCAGGTCGGTGTATTTCGAGTAAACAACTCGGTCAGTCCCCTCTCCCTCCGGGAGAGGGCTAGGGTGAGGGGGGCTGCCCCTGACACACTTCACATCTCAAGATTGACCCACCCCGGCTGCGCCACCTCCGGCGCCACTGCCTTCACAGTCTTGCCAGTGGCCAACTCAACCCGCCGCGCCACCTCCGGATCATCGGCAAACGGCGTGAGACTCGCATCATCCAGGCTTTCAGCCGTTTCGTGGCGCAGGCAGTACTCCACTGACAGCCACAGAAACAGCACGCCCAATACATTCAAGACAATATCGAACATGACCAGCTCCCTTGATCAGGCGATCTGCGCTTCACGGTGGGCAATCGCAACATCCGCCACCCGCACCGTGCGCCATACGTTGTAGGCCATCAGCAACATGCCCGTCAGGAAGAACACCCCGCCGGCAAACCGTACGACAAACCCCGGATGGCTGGCCTGCAGCGCTTCAACGAACGAGTAGGTCAACGTGCCGTCCTCGTTGATCGCCCGCCACATCAGGCCCTGGGTAATCCCGTTGACCCACATCGACGCGATGTACAACACCGTGCCAATGGTCGCCAGCCAGAAGTGCAGGTTGATCAGCGGCGTGCTGTGCATGCGCTCGCGGCCAAAGACTTTGGGCACCATGTGATAGGTGGCGCCGAAGGTGATCATCGCCACCCAGCCCAACGCACCGGCATGCACGTGGCCGATGGTCCAGTCGGTGTAGTGGGAGAGGGCGTTGACCGTCTTGATCGCCATCATCGGACCTTCGAAGGTCGACATGCCGTAGAACGCCAGCGACAGGACGAGGAAGCGCAGGATCGGGTCAGTGCGCAACTGATGCCAGGCGCCCGAGAGGGTCATCATCCCGTTGATCATCCCGCCCCAGCTCGGGGCCAGCAGGATCAGCGACATCGCCATGCCCAGCGACTGCGCCCAGTCCGGCAGCGCGGTGTAGTGCAAATGGTGCGGGCCGGCCCAGATGTACAGGGTGATCAGCGCCCAGAAGTGCACGATCGACAACCGGTACGAGTACACCGGCCGATTCACTTGCTTGGGCACGAAGTAATACATCATCCCGAGGAACCCGGTGGTCAGGAAGAAACCCACCGCGTTGTGCCCGTACCACCATTGCACCATGGCGTCGGTGGCGCCGGAATACACCGGATAGGACTTGAACCAGTCCACCGGAATCGACAGGTGATTGACCACGTGCAGCATGGCAATCACCAGGATGAACGCACCGAAGAACCAGTTGCCGACGTAGATGTGTTTGGTCTTGCGTTGCACCACCGTGGTGAAGAACACGATGGCGTATGCAACCCAGACCACCGCCATCCACACTGCGCCGGAAAACTCGATCTCGGCGTATTCCTTGGTGGTGGTGTAGCCCATCGGCAGGGTGACCAGCATGATCACGATCACCGATTGCCAGCCCCAGAAGGTGAACGCGGCGAGTTTGTCCGAGTACAGCCGCACCTGGCAGGTACGCTGTACCGCGTAGTAACTGGCCGCGAATTGCGCACTGCCGGCGAAACCAAAAATCACCAGGCTGGTGTGCAACGGTCGCAAGCGGCCGAAGGTGGTCCACGGCAAGTCCAGATTCATGTCCGGCCATACCAGTTGCGAGGCGATCCATACCCCCATCGCCATGCCCACGACACCCCAGAAAACAGTCGCGATGACGAATTGGCGGACGACCTTGTAGTTATAAGCCTGTCCGATTGTTGCTGTGCTCATGGTCAGTTCATCCACGGTTGCAAAGTCTTGCCAGGCCACCCGGTCTGGCACGAGCTGCACTGTAGAAACCCCACCGGAAACAAAACAGGCTCAGGAATTGTTCATTTATGCGGATCAGATCCAGGCGCTGCCTGCGGCCATCTGCCGCGCCCTGATACGGTTTTTATGCGTTCAGGTGAATCTGTAACAGGCTGCGCTGCAACGTCATAGTGCTTTTACAAAACTGTGGGAGCGAGCAGGCTCGCTCCCACAGGAAATTCCTGACGAGGTAGTAGGCCGATGTATCAATACGATGATTACGACCGGGCGCTGGTGTTCGAGCGCGTTGCGCAGTTTCGCGATCAGGTCGAGCGCTTCATGGCCGGGGAGTTGAGCGAAGAAGAATTTCTGCCGCTGCGCCTGCAAAACGGCCTGTATATGCAAAAACACGCCTACATGCTGCGGGTGGCGATTCCCTACGGCACCCTGAGTGCCGAACAAATGCGCACCCTGGCGAGCATTGCCAGTGACTACGATCGTGGCTATGGCCACTTCACCACCCGGCAGAACATGCAGTTCAACTGGATCGAACTGCACGAAGTGCCGGACATTCTCGAACGTCTGGCGCAGGTCAACATGCATGCGATCCAGACCTCGGGCAACTGTGTGCGCAACATCACCACCGAAGCCTTCGCCGGAGTGGCGGCAGACGAGATGATCGACCCGCGTCCGCTGGCCGAGATCCTGCGGCAATGGTCGACGATCAACCCGGAATTCCTGTTCCTGCCGCGCAAGTTCAAGATCGCCATCTGCTCGGCGAAGCAGGATCGCGCGGCGATCATGATGCATGACATCGGCCTGTACCTTTACCCCGGTCATGACGGGCAGATGTTGCTGCGAGTGATTGTCGGCGGGGGGCTGGGGCGTACGCCGATCCTCGGTCTGCAGATCCGCGACGGCCTGCCTTGGCAGCACTTGCTGTCCTACGTCGAGGCGGTGTTGCGGGTCTACAACCGCCACGGCCGGCGCGACAACAAGTACAAGGCGCGGATCAAGATTCTGGTCAAGGCGCTGGGAATTGAAGCGTTTGCCAAAGAAGTCGAAGAAGAATGGCAACACCTCAAGGACGGCCCGGCGCAACTGACCGAGGATGAATACCTGCGGGTTGCCAGTGCTTTTGTGCCGCCGAACTATCGCACGCTGGCGGGTACCGATCTGGATTTCGGCACGCACCTGGCCGACAACCCGGCGTTCGCCCGCTGGGTCGCGCGCAACGTGCAACCGCATAAAATGCCGGGCTACACCAGCGTGGTGCTGTCGACCAAACCGGGCCTGGCTTCACCGCCGGGGGATGTGACCGGTTTGCAGATGCTGGCGGTGGCCGACTGGTCCGAGCGTTTCGGTTTCGGCGAGATTCGCATCGCCCACGAGCAGAACATCGTACTGCCGGATGTGCCCAAGTCCGAGCTGTTCGCGCTGTGGCAACTGGCGAAAGAGCAGGGCCTGGGCGCCGCCAACGTCGGCCTGTTGACCGACATCATTGCCTGCCCCGGCGGCGATTTCTGTGCGCTGGCCAATGCCAAGTCGATCCCGATTGCCCAGGCGATTCAGGCGCGTTTCGACAACCTCGATTACCTGCATGATCTGGGCGACATCAGCCTGAACATCTCCGGCTGCATGAACGCCTGCGGCCATCATCACATCGGCAACATCGGGATCCTGGGCGTCGATAAAAACGGCAGCGAGTGGTACCAGATCACCCTCGGCGGCGCCCAGGGCAAAAACAGTGCACTGGGCAAAGTCATCGGCCCGTCGTTCAGCGCCGACGAGGTGCCACAGGTGATCGAGCGGATCATTGGCACTTTCGTGCGTTATCGCGAGGCGGAAGAGCTGTTCGTCGATACCGTGGCGCGCATCGGGCTGGAGCCATTCAAGGAGCGGGTTTACCCGAAAGCCCTGGAGGTATCGGCATGAACAATCTGCTGCGGATGGAGGAGTGCGGGGCGCGGATTGTGCTGGATGATCCGTGGACGCTGATCCGCTCGCCTGAAATAGAGTCCGGCGCCGGAATGTTGATTCTGCCGCTGGCCCACTGGCTCGAATCCCCCTCGCGCCATGCGGTCTGGCTGGGCCCGGACGACGGCGTTGAAAGCCTGTTGCCGTGGCTGGCATCGCTGCCGCTGATCGCCCTCGACTTCCCGAGCTTTCGCGACGGCCGCGCTTACAGCCAGGCCTACCTGTTGCGCAGTCGTTTCGGCTGGAAAGGCGAGTTGCGGGCCATTGGCGATGTGCTGCGTGATCAGTTGAGCCACATGCGCCAGTGCGGTTTTGACAGCTTTGCGGTGCGCGAGGACAAATCCGCCGAGGATGCGCTCAAGGGACTGGCGGGAATGAGCGTGTTGTACGGGCGCTCGGTGATCGAGCCGCGGCCGTTGTTTCGGCGCAGGTGACGCAGGGGAAACCCTTAGAACCCTGATGAATCGGGGATTTTTCCTTGGGTCGATGCTGGCCTTTTGGTAGAGTCCCCGTCGCCAGCGGGTTTTCGGCTGGACGACGGAACGAAGAAGGGAGTCTGATCAGTGGGTCCGGGCAAAAAGATTCTGGGCCTCACCGCGTTGCTGTTGATGCTGACGCTGTGGGCCGGTTACATCTATGTGTTCAACGAAAACCGCGGCGGCCAGCTTGGCGGTGTCGGCGAAAGCACCGCATGGTGCGGCACGCCGCCGAACACGGAAGCGGCGCTGCTGGGCAAGGATCAACTGACCCTGCGCATCACCAACAACCTGCGCGGCGAATTCATGCTCAGCGGTGCGGTGGTGGTGTCCGAGCGCACCTTCAACCGCTATGACCTGGGTCGCAACGAACTGCGTCTGCGCCTGGAACCGTTGCAGTGGACGTACGGCGTCACGCCGATCTTCCTTGAGCAAGTGAAAGTCCTGCCCCTGAGCCGCAACCTCGCTTCGACCGACAAAAGCGCCTTCGCCCAGCTCGAATCGCGCCCGATCGGCGTTCACGGCCGGGTCACCGAGTTCCCTTTCGACACCTATCGCTACGGCTACAAACCGGTGCTGTATTACCTCAAGGGTAACGAGCGCATCGACCTGCGCTTCAAGAACATCACCACGCTGATGGAGATGTCCAACACCTTCACGCCGATCCAGAAGTACAACCGCGCCGACTACATCAACGAGAAAAACTCGGTGGTCCGCGACGAAGACTACAAAGCCTACGGCCACCACGAGTGCGCGTTCAGCGTCGAGCGTAAAGGTTCGTTCAAGGTGGTGGTGCTGCTGATGTTGCTGGTGTTGTGCCTGCCGTTGTTGCTGGTGTTCTACCGCGACGAGCCGGGAATCGACTTCCTGGCCACGCTGGTTGGAATCGGCGTGGTGCGCACAGTGCTGGTGGGGCCGGTGCAGGATTTCCAGCTGTACAACATCGACTTCCTGTTCGGCGCGGCGCTGTTGCTGGTGGGCACCGTGTCGCTGATCAAGGCGATGCGGCTCAACAGCCGGCGGGAGATGGCGTTGCGCAGCGGGGAAACGTCGACCTGGTGAATCTGATCTGAATCGGGTTTTATCGTGCTTCAGTCCGGGGGCGGGATTCATTTCCCGTCCGGCAAAGCGCAAAGCCTGTGGTTTTAGCTATACCTGTAACTCCCCATGCAATAAATCAGGCCTTCTGACAGGAGTTACAGCATGAAGCTAGCCTTAATGATGAGCACCCTATGCATTGCCTCGCTTGGCGTGGTGGGTTGCTCCAGCAAAACCGTCGCTCCGGATGAGTATTCAGGCTTCCTCAAGGACTACAGCCAGCTCAAGGAGGCCAAGTCACCGTCCGGTGCCGAGGTGATGCGCTGGGTCGATCCCAAACTCGATATCAACAAGTACACCAGCGTCTACATCGAACCGACCCAGCTGTATCCCAAGCCTCAGCCAACGGCAAAAATCCCGCAACAGACCCTCAATGGTATCACTGCTTACTATGATCAGGCGCTCAAGCGTGAAGTGGGCAAGTCTCTGCCGTTGGCCAGCGGGCCCGGCCCGGGTGTGATCGTTGTGCGCGCGGCCATCACCGCCGTCAACAGCAAGACCGAAGGCCTGCGTGCCTATGAAGTGATCCCGATTGCTTTGGTGGCGGCAGCGGTCACCACTGCCAGCGGCAGTCGCGATCAGGAAACCACCCTGGCCACCGAAGCAGTGTTCATCGATGGCGGCAACAACAAGGTGGTGGCGCAGGTCGTGCGCAAGGGCACCGGTAAACCTCTGGAAAACGATTCTCAGGTAATGAAGGCCGATGACGTTAAAGCCGTGATCGATGGCTGGGCGTCGGACATGCACCAGTCCTATCTGAAAATGAAGTCCAGATAAGGCGGGCCTGATGACCTCCACGGCGTGAGTCGTGGAGGCCGGTCGGGAGCAGAGTGGACTGTCAGTGCTTTTTGGCCTGTTCGCGAATCCGTTCTTCCTGCTCGCGCAGTTGCGGAGTGAATTCGGCGCCAAAATCTTCCGGGCAGAATATCTGGCGAATCTCGATTTCGGCCTCGGTGCCCGGCATGGGATTAGGGCAGCGCTTGACCCATTCGATGGCTTCTTCCTTCGATTTCACGTCCCAGATCCAGTAACCGGCGATCAGCTCCTTGGTTTCGGCGAAAGGGCCGTCGATCACGCTGCGTGTTTCCCCGCTGAAACGTACGCGGGCACCCTTGCTGCTTGGATGCAGGCCATCGGCCGAGACCAGGATGCCGGCCTTGGCCAGTTCCTCGTTGTAGTTGCCCATATCGGTGAGCAATTGCTCGCTTGGCATCACGCCGGCTTCGGAATCCTGGCTGGCTTTGACAATGATCATGAAGCGCATGGTGTTTCTCCGCTGGAAAGTGAGGGATTCACTGCTTTGTCGAACGGCTAGGGCTTGAATCGACAGCCCGTTAAATAAAAGATGCAGACGGTGGCGGCGGGTGAGGGCGGTACGCTCTACACCGACCAATTTCGGTTCAGGCATAGGTCGTCGGACAATTTCGTGGTTAACTTCCGCCTCTTGCATGCTTTCCCAACAACGTTAAGAAGGACTCCGTTCATGGCTCAAGTCACTCTCAAAGGCAACCCGGTTCAAGTCAACGGCCAACTGCCACAAGCCGGTTCCAAGGCGCCAGCCTTTTCCCTGGTAGCCGGCAATCTGTCCGACGTCACCCTGAAAGACTTCGCCGGCAAGCGCAAAGTGCTGAACATCTTCCCAAGCGTCGACACCCCGACCTGCGCCACTTCCGTGCGCAAGTTCAACGCCCAGGCCAACGACCTGGCCAACACCGTGGTGTTGTGCATCTCGGCTGACCTGCCATTCGCCCAGGCCCGCTTCTGCGGCGCCGAAGGTCTGGAAAACGTACAGAACCTGTCGACCCTGCGTGGCGCCGAGTTCATCGAGAACTACGGCGTGGCCATCGCTGACGGCCCGCTGAAAGGCCTGACCGCCCGTGCGGTGGTTGTGCTGGACGAAAACGACAACGTGCTGCACAGCGAGCTGGTCAAGGAAATCGCTGAAGAGCCGAACTACGATGCAGCGCTGGCTGTATTGAAATAAGTGTTCTGAAACAAGCGCTTTACAATTGTTAACGGCCTGGCCCTGTCCAGGCCGTTTTCATTTGTGTATCAGTGTTTTGGCTCACACCTTGAAACGTAAGTTGAAGGTAAATTGCCGGTAAAGCCGCTTTGCTTTACCCCCACCAGTGCTTATCGTTCAGCCTTCCGTAAAAGAAGCCCACGCGCCCAATGGTTAATCACTCCATGCAATCGTCTTCCCGAAACTCTCGTCGCTGGCTGCTCAGTCTGCTGGTCCTGCTGGTCATCGCCGGCCTGTGCTGGAAATTCTGGCCTGCCGGATCGGCCCACAAGGAGGGCGGCGAGAAGGCGCAAGCCGGCCACACCGGTCGTTCGGGGATGATGCGTCCGGGCTTCGGCGGGGCGGCGGGTCCGATCCCGGTGCGCGTGGCGCCCGTGGTCACCGGTGATTTCCCGCTGTACTACAAGGCGCTGGGCACCGTGACCGCGCTGAACACCATCAACGTGCGCAGCCGGGTCGGCGGCGAACTGGTGAAGATCTATTTCGAAGAGGGGCAGATGGTCAAGGCCGGCGACCTGCTGGCGGAGATCGACCCGCGTCCGTACCAGAACGCCTTGCTTCAGGCTGAAGGCACCTTGCTGCAGAATCAGGCGCAATTGAAAAACGCCCAGGTTGATGTCGAGCGCTATCGCGGTCTTTACAAGGAAGACAGCATCGCCAAGCAGACCCTGGACACCGCTGAAGCACTGGTCGGCCAATACCTCGGCACCGTGAAAACCAACCAGGCGGCGGTCAACGACGCCAAGCTCAACCTCGAATTCACCAAGATCCGCGCGCCGATTGCCGGTCGCGTCGGTCTGCGCCAACTCGACGTCGGCAACCTGGTGGCCGCGAATGACACCACGTTCCTCGCCGTCATTACCCAGACCCAGCCGATCAGTGTAGCGTTCACCCTGCCGGAAAACAGCCTGGAAACCGTGCTCTCCCGCTACCGCAGCGGCGCCAAACTGCCCGCTGAAGCCTGGGACCGTGGCGATACCAAACTGCAAGCCACTGGCGTGCTGCAAAGCCTCGACAACCAGATCGACGTGACGACCGGCACCCTGAAGTTCAAGGCGCGCTACGAAAACCGCGATCAATCGCTGTTCCCCAACCAGTTCGTCAACGTTCACCTGCTGGCCGACACCCTCAAGGGCGTGCTGCTGGCGCCATCGGCCGCGATCCAGTTCGGTACCAACGGCACCTTCGTCTACGCGCTGGACGGCGACAGGAAAGTGACCATCCGCCAGTTGAAGATCGGCGCCAGCGACGGGCAGAACACCGTGGTCACCGAAGGCCTGGCCGCCGGCGACCGCGTGGTGCTGGAAGGCACAGACCGCTTGAAGGAAGGCAGTGAAGTGGAAGTGGTCAACGACAGTCAGGATGTGCCGACCACGCCGACCGGACACCTGCAAGGCAAGTCCGCCGCCAGCGCTCCTGATGCTGCCGTCACCGACAAGGCCAAGAAGGGCGCATGAACATTTCGCGTCTGTTCATCCTCCGCCCGGTCGCCACCACGCTGAGCATGCTGGCCATCGTACTGGCCGGTCTGATCGCCTATCGCTTGCTGCCGGTTTCGGCCTTGCCGCAGGTGGATTACCCGACCATCCGGGTCATGACGTTGTACCCGGGCGCCAGTCCGGACGTGATGACCAGCGCCGTCACCGCGCCGCTTGAACGTCAGTTCGGGCAAATGCCGGGCCTGACGCAAATGGCTTCGACCAGTTCCGGCGGAGCCTCGGTGCTGACCCTGCGTTTCAGCCTCGACATCAACATGGACGTCGCCGAACAGCAGGTGCAGGCGGCGATCAACGCCGCAACCAACCTGTTGCCGACCGATCTGCCGGCGCCGCCGGTGTACAACAAGGTCAATCCGGCGGACACCCCGGTGCTGACCCTGGCGATTACCTCGAAAACCATGCTGCTGCCCAAGCTCAACGATCTGGTCGACACGCGCATGGCGCAGAAGATCGCCCAGATCAGCGGCGTCGGCATGGTCAGCATCGCCGGCGGTCAGCGTCAGGCGGTGCGGATCAAGGTCAATCCGGAGGCACTGGCGGCCAACGGCCTGAACCTGTCGGACGTGCGCACGCTGATCGGTGCGTCCAACGTCAACCAGCCCAAGGGTAACTTCGACGGCCCGACGCGGGTGTCGATGCTCGATGCCAACGACCAGCTGACTTCGCCCAAGGACTACGCCAACCTGATCCTGGCCTACAAGAACGGCGCACCGCTGCGGCTCAAGGATGTCGCGCAGATCGTCGACGGCGCCGAAAACGAGCGTCTGGCGGCGTGGGCCAACCAGAATCAGGCAGTGTTGCTGAATATCCAGCGCCAGCCGGGCGCCAACGTGATCGAGGTGGTCGACCGGATCAAGGCGCTGCTGCCGAGCATCACCGACAACCTGCCGGCGGGCCTCGAAGTGACCGTGCTGACCGACCGCACCCAGACCATCCGCGCCTCGGTCACCGACGTGCAGCACGAGCTGCTGATCGCCATCGCGCTGGTGGTGATGGTGACGTTCCTGTTCCTGCGTCGCGCCAGTGCGACCATCATTCCGTCAGTAGCGGTTCCGCTGTCGCTGATCGGTACGTTTGGCGTGATGTACCTGGCCGGATTCTCGGTCAACAACCTGACCCTGATGGCACTGACCATCGCCACCGGTTTCGTGGTCGATGATGCCATCGTGATGCTGGAGAACATCGCCCGTTTCATTGAAGAGGGTGACAGCCCGATGCAGGCCGCGCTCAAGGGCGCGAAGCAGATCGGCTTCACCCTGATTTCCCTGACCCTGTCGTTGATCGCGGTGCTGATTCCACTGCTGTTCATGGCCGACGTAGTGGGGCGGTTGTTCCGCGAATTCGCCATTACCCTGGCGGTGGCGATCCTGATTTCCCTGGTGGTCTCGCTGACCCTGACGCCGATGATGTGCGCGCGCCTGCTCAAGCGTGAGCCGCAAGAACATGAACAGGGCCGTTTCTACCGAGCCAGCGGTGCGTTCATCGACTGGATGATTGCCGCTTACGGGCGCAAGTTGCAGTGGGTGCTCAAGCACCAGCCGCTGACACTGCTGGTGGCCATCGGCACCCTGGCCCTGACCGTGTTCCTTTATATGGTGGTGCCCAAGGGCTTCTTCCCGGTGCAGGACACCGGGGTGATCCAGGGCATCTCCGAGGCGCCGCAGTCGATTTCCTTTGCTGCCATGGGTGAGCGTCAACAGGCGTTGGCCAAGGTGATTCTCGAAGACCCGGCGGTGGAAAGCCTGTCGTCCTACATCGGCGTCGACGGCGACAACGCCACGCTCAACAGCGGTCGCCTGCTGATCAACCTCAAACCCCATGGCCAGCGTGATCTGACGGCGACCGAAGTGATTGCCCGCCTGCAACCGCAGCTGGACAAGCTTGTCGGCATCCGCCTGTTCATGCAGCCGGTGCAGGACCTGACCATCGAAGACCGCGTCAGCCGCACCCAGTACCAGTTCAGCATGTCGTCGCCGGACGCCGAACTGCTCAGCCTCTGGAGCGGCCGGCTGGTCGAGGCATTGGCCCAGCGTTCGGAGCTGACCGACGTCGCCAGTGATTTGCAGGACAAGGGTTTGCAAGTGTTCCTGGTGATCGACCGCGATGCAGCCTCGCGCCTTGGCGTGTCGGTGGCGAACATCACCGATGCGCTGTATGACGCCTTTGGCCAGCGGCAGATCTCGACCATTTACACCCAGGCCAGCCAGTACCGCGTGGTTCTGCAGGCTCAGGCCGGGGAGAAGATCGGCCCGCAGGCGTTGGATCAGATTCACGTCAAGACCACCGATGGCGGTCAGGTGCGGTTGTCGAGCCTGGCCCATGTCGAGGAGCGTCAGGCGCAATTGGCGATCACTCACATCGGCCAGTTCCCGGCGGTGATGATGTCCTTCAACCTTGCCCACGGTGTGGCGCTGGGGCATGCGGTGGACATCATCGAGCAGGTGCAGAAAGACATCGGCATGCCGATCGGCGTGCAGACCCAGTTCCAGGGTGCAGCCGAAGCGTTTCAGGCCTCGCTGTCGAGCACCTTGCTGCTGATTCTGGCGGCGGTGGTGACCATGTACATCGTGCTCGGCGTGCTCTACGAGAGCTACATCCACCCCATCACGATTCTGTCGACCTTGCCTTCGGCGGCGGTCGGTGCGTTGCTGGCGCTGCTGCTCAGCGGCAATGACCTGGGCATGATCGCGATCATCGGCATCATCCTGCTGATCGGTATCGTCAAGAAGAACGCGATCATGATGATCGACTTCGCCCTCGACGCCGAGCGTACTCAAGGCATGGCGCCGGAGCAGGCGATCTATCAGGCGGCGCTGCTGCGGTTCCGGCCGATCCTGATGACGACGCTGGCCGCGTTGTTCGGCGCGGTGCCGTTGATGCTGGCCACCGGTTCGGGTGCTGAATTGCGTCAGCCGCTGGGTCTGGTGATGGTCGGCGGATTGCTGGTGAGCCAGATCCTGACGCTGTTCACGACACCAGTGATCTACCTGTATTTCGATCGTCTCGGCCGGCGTTTTGGCCGTGCGCCTTCGGCCGTGGAGCCGGTAGAACAGCCATGAACCTGTCCGGTCCCTTCATCAAGCGCCCGGTGGCGACCATGCTCCTGAGCCTGGCGATCATGCTGCTGGGCGGTGTGAGCTTCGGCCTGCTGCCGGTGTCGCCGCTGCCGCAAATGGACTTCCCGGTGATCGTGGTGCAGGCGAGTCTGCCCGGCGCGAGCCCGGAAGTCATGGCGTCCACGGTTGCTACGCCGCTGGAGCGTTCGTTCGGCGCCATCGCCGGCGTCAATACCATGAGCAGCCGTTCCAGCCAGGGTTCGACACGGGTCATTCTGCAATTCGACCTCGACCGCGACATCAATGGCGCGGCGCGGGAAGTGCAGGCGGCAATCAACGCTTCGCGCAACCTGCTGCCGAGCGGGATGCGCAGCATGCCGACCTACAAGAAGGTCAACCCGTCACAGGCGCCGATCATGGTGTTGTCGCTGACCTCGGATGTGCTGGAAAAAGGCCAGCTCTACGACCTGGCCTCGACCATCCTGTCCCAGAGCCTGTCCCAGGTGCAGGGCGTGGGCGAGGTGCAGATCGGCGGCAGCTCCCTGCCGGCGGTACGCATCGAACTCGAACCCCAGGCCCTGAACCAGTACGGCGTGGCGCTGGACGATGTGCGCAAGACCATCGCCGGCGCCAACGTGCGCCGGCCGAAGGGCTCGGTCGAGGACGACCAGCGCCTGTGGCAGATCCAGGCCAACGATCAACTGGAGAAGGCCAAGGACTACGAATCGCTGATCATCCACTACAACGGCGGTGCCGCGCTTCGTCTGAAGGACGTGGCCAAGGTCAGCGATGGCGTGGAAGACCGCTATAACAGCGGTTTCTTCAATGACGATGCGGCGGTGTTGCTGGTGATCAACCGGCAGGCCGGCGCCAACATCATCGAGACGGTCAACGAGATCAAGGCGCAGTTGCCGGCATTACAGGCCGTGTTGCCGGCCAG
This sequence comes from Pseudomonas fluorescens, assembly GCF_012974785.1. GTDB lineage: Bacteria > Pseudomonadota > Gammaproteobacteria > Pseudomonadales > Pseudomonadaceae > Aquipseudomonas > Aquipseudomonas fluorescens_BT. The sequence goes on from NZ_CP027561.1 coordinate 2,930,469, forward strand.
CGTGAAGCTGAATCTGGCGATGGATCGTTCGCCGGTGATCAAGGCCACGCTGCACGAAGCCGAGATGACCTTGCTGATCGCCGTGGCGCTGGTGATCCTGGTGGTGTTCCTGTTCCTCGGCAATTTCCGTGCTTCGCTGATCCCGACTCTGGCGGTGCCGGTGTCGCTGGTCGGCACTTTTGCCGTGATGTACCTCTACGGATTCTCGCTGAACAACCTGTCGCTGATGGCGCTGATTCTCGCCACCGGGCTGGTGGTGGACGATGCCATTGTGGTGCTGGAAAACATTTCCCGGCACATCGACGAAGGCGTCAAGCCGATGAAGGCCGCGTATCTGGGGGCCAAGGAAGTCGGGTTCACCCTGCTGTCGATGAACGTGTCGCTGGTGGCGGTGTTCCTGTCGATCCTGTTCATGGGCGGGATCATCGAGAGCCTGTTCCGTGAATTCTCCATCACCCTGGCCGCCGCCATCGTGGTGTCGCTGGTGGTTTCCCTGACCCTGACACCGATGCTCTGTGCCCGCTGGCTCAAGCCGCACACGCCGGGCCAGGAAAACCGTCTGCAACGCTGGAGCCGGCGCACCAACGACTGGATGGTCGGCAAATACGCCACCAGCCTCGACTGGGTGTTGCGTCACCGACGTCTGACACTGTTGAGCCTGATCATCACGGTCGGCGTGAACGTCGCGTTGTATGTAGTGGTGCCCAAGACCTTCCTGCCGCAACAGGACACCGGCCAGTTGATCGGTTTCGTGCGCGGTGACGACGGCCTGTCGTTCAGCGTGATGCAGCCGAAAATGGAAACCTTCCGCCGCGCCGTGCTCAAGGACGAAGCGGTCGAGAGCGTTGCCGGTTTCATCGGTGGCACCAACGGAACCAATAACGCGTTCATGCTGGTGCGCCTGAAGCCGATCAAGGAGCGCAATATCTCGGCGCAGAAAGTCATCGAGCGCCTGCGCAAGGAAATGCCCAAGGTGCCCGGCGCGCAATTGATGCTGATGGCCGACCAGGACCTGCAGTTCGGCGGTGGCCGTGAGCAGACCACCTCGCAATACAGCTACATCCTGCAAAGCGGCGATCTTGGGGCCCTGCGCGAGTGGTACCCGAAAGTGGTCACCGCATTGCGCGCCTTGCCGGAACTGACCGCCATCGACGCCCGTGAAGGGCGCGGTGCGCAGCAGGTGACGCTGATCGTCGACCGCGATCAGGCCAAGCGCCTGGGTGTGGACATGAACATGGTCACCGCCGTGCTCAACAACGCTTACAGCCAGCGGCAGATTTCGACGATCTACGACAGTCTCAACCAGTATCAGGTGGTGATGGAGGTCAATCCGAAATACGCCCAGGACCCAGTCACGCTCAATCAGGTGCAGGTGATCACTGCCGATGGCGCGCGGATTCCGTTGTCGACCATTGCCCATTACGAAAGCAGCCTGGAAGACGACCGGGTCAGCCACGAAGGCCAGTTCGCCTCCGAAAGCATCGCGTTCGACATGGCCGAAGGCGTGACGGTAGAGAAGGGCAGTGCGGCCATCGAGCGGGCGATTGCCAAGGTTGGCCTGCCGGAAGACGTGATCGCGAAAATGGCCGGCACCGCCGACGCCTTCGCGGCCACCCAGAAGAGCCAGCCGTTCATGATCCTCGGTGCGCTGCTGGCGGTGTATCTGGTGCTGGGCGTGTTGTATGAAAGCTACATTCATCCGCTGACGATCCTGTCGACACTGCCGTCGGCCGGGGTTGGCGCGCTGTTGTCGATCTACGTGCTGGGCGGCGAGTTCAGCCTGATTTCGCTGCTCGGGTTGTTCCTGCTGATCGGTGTGGTGAAGAAGAACGCGATCCTGATGATCGACCTGGCGCTGCAACTGGAGCGTCATCAGGGCATGGCGCCATTGGAATCGATTCGCAGTGCCTGTCTGCAACGCCTGCGGCCGATCCTGATGACCACGCTGGCGGCGATCCTCGGCGCGTTGCCGTTGTTGCTCAGCCGTGCCGAAGGCGCGGAAATGCGCCAGCCACTGGGCCTGACCATTATCGGTGGTCTGATTTTCAGCCAGATTCTGACCCTTTACACCACACCTGTGGTTTACCTCTATCTCGACAAGGCCCGTCACCGCTTCAACAAGTGGCGTGGCGTACGTACCGATGCCGCACTGGAAACTCCGCTATGAATGACCGTTCGCTTATCCAACTGGCCAGTGTCCGCGGCTCGCGTCTGCTGAGCCTGTCACTGTGCGTGGCGATGCTCAGTGCGTGCGCCGTCGGCCCGGACTACCAGCGCCCGCAGACCGCCGAAGTCGCCCAGTACAAAGAGGCCAAGGGCTGGCGTCAGGCCAGTCCCTCGGATTCCCTGGCCCGGGGCGCCTGGTGGGAGTTGTATGGCGACCGTCAGCTCAATGAGCTGGTGGAAAAGCTCAACCGTTCCAACCAGACCGTCGCCCAGTCCGAGGCGCAGTACCGTCAGGCCCAGGCCTTGGTGCGCGATGCCCGTGGAGCGTTTTACCCGACGCTCGACCTGAGCCTAGGCAAGACCCGCTCCAGCCAGGGCACCGGCAGCAGCAGTTCGAGCCTGAGCAGTTCGTCCAGCGGTATTCGTGATACCTACAACGCCCAGTTGGGCGTCAGTTGGGAAGCCGATGTCTGGGGCAAGTTGCGCCGGGGGCTGGAGGCCGACGAGGCCAGCGCGCAGGCCAGCTTCGCCGATCTGGCGGCGATGCGCCTGAGCCAGCAGTCGGAACTGGTGCAGAACTACCTGCAGTTGCGTGTGATCGATCAGCAGAAGCGTTTGCTCGAGTCGACGGTGGAAGCCTACGAACGTTCGCTGAAAATGACCCAGAACCAATACAACGCCGGAATCTCCGGGCGTGATGCCGTGGCCCAGGCACAGACGCAACTCAAATCCACCCAGGGCGATCTGGTGGACCTGATCTGGCAGCGGGCGCAGTTCGAAAACGCCATTGCGGTACTGACCGGCCAGCCGCCGGCGCAGTTCAAGCTCGCCGAAACCCAGGACATTCCGAAGCTGCCGCAGATTCCGTTGAGCCTGCCGTCGCAACTGCTGGAACGGCGCCCGGACATCGCCTCGGCGGAACGCTCGGTAATTGCAGCGAATGCCAATATTGGCGTAGCCAAGGCCGCGTACTACCCGGACTTCACCCTGAGCATGAGCGGCGGCTACAGCAGCAGTACTTCGCGGGATCTGATCAGTCTGCCGAACCGTTTCTGGTCGGTTGGGCCGAAAATGAGTCTGCCGCTGTTCGACGGTGGCCGACGCTCGGCGGAAGTGGACCGTACCGAAGCCGTGTATGACCAGACCGTGGCCAAATACCGCCAGACCGTGCTCGACGGCTTCCGCGAGGTGGAAAATTACCTGGTGCAGTTGAAGGTGTACGAAGACGAAGCGGCCGTGCGCCAGGAAGCCCTCGATGCGGCACGGGATTCCCTGCGTCTGACCGAAAACCAGTACAAGGCCGGGGTGATTGCTTATCTCGATGTGGTGACCGTGCAGGCCACGGCGTTGAGCAACGAGCGCACTGTCCTGAATATCCTGCAGAGCCGCTTGATTGCCAGCGTGCAGTTGATCGCGGCGCTGGGCGGTGGCTGGGACGGGCAGTTGGAAACCACTGATAACCGCTGACGTGAGGCCATGATCATTCCCAAGCGGAGCGTGGGAATGATCTGCCGGCGAGGCGGACGATCTTCTCAAGACCCTGAATTAGAGCCTTGTCAGACGATCAAACAAGCGTTTCATCGGGTTGATGGCCATTTGATTACTTTGTCAGTGAATTCTTTTTTGCAATCAGTACAATCGGCGCATTTGGCCCCGCCGAGAACGGAAGCAGTACGGTGGGGTGGTCACGAGAATTCTCATGCTCATCGGTAGCTATTCCTTCACCCTGGTTTTCATTTCGCTGTGTGTGGCGATCCTCGCTTCCTACACCGCGCTCGATCTCACCGGGCGCATTGCCACCGCCAAGGGACGCGCCGTGCATATATGGACGGCCGGCGGGGCGTTTGCCATGGGCGTCGGCGTCTGGTCGATGCACTTCATCGGAATGCTGGCGTTCACGCTGCCGATCAGCCTCGGCTACGACATTTCGATCACGGCGCTTTCATTGCTGATCGCCGTGCTGTCCTGCGGTTTTGCCCTGTGGCTGGTCAGCCAGCCGAAACTGCCGGCCTGGCAACTGGCCTTTGGCGCGTTGATCATGGGCGCCGGCATCAGCGCGATGCATTACACCGGCATGGCCGCGATGCGCATGCAACCGGGCATCGACTACGATCCGACAATGTTCGGCGCCTCGCTGCTGATCGCCGTCGGCGCGTCGGCGGCAGCGCTGTGGATCGCCTTTCGCCTGCGTCAGCATTCGCCCTATGTGCGGCTGTTCCGTGCCGGGGCGGCGATTGTCATGGGCGTGGCGATTGTCGGCATGCACTACACCGGTATGGCGGCGGCGCGGTTTCCCGAAGGCAGTTTCTGCGGCGCGGTGCTCAGCGGTCTGAATGGCAATGGCCTGGACAACCTGGTGCTGATCACCACGCTGGCGGTGCTGGCCATCGCGCTGCTGACCTCGATTCTCGACGCGCGCCTCGAAGCCCGCACCGCTGATCTGGCCCATTCGTTGACCGTGGCCAACCGCGAACTCACCCAGCTGGCTTTGCACGACACCCTGACCGGGCTGCCGAACCGGATGTTGCTGGACGACCGGATCAATCAGGCGATGAAAAAGGTCAACGAACAGGGCGGCTGTTTTGCGCTGATGTTCATCGATCTGGACGGCTTCAAACCCGTCAACGACGCTTTCGGTCACCACATGGGCGACCAGTTGCTGCGCGAAGTGGCGGTGCGCCTGCGTGAAGATTTGCGCAGCCTCGACACGCTGGCGCGGATTGGCGGCGATGAGTTTGTGCTGCTGGTGCGCCTGGCCGAGCCTGACGACGCGCTGGGTCTGGCAGCACGTCAGGTGGGCCTGATCGCGCAGTCGTTCCGGGTCGCCGAACATGACCTGCAGATTTCCGCCAGCGTCGGCATCGCCCTGTATCCGGGCAATGGCCAGAGCGCCCAGGAACTGCTGATGAACGCCGACGCTGCGATGTACCACGCCAAGGGCGGCGGCAAGAACGGCTACAGCTTCTTCGACGTCTCGATGAACAGTAACGCCCGCAAGCAACTGCAACTGCTGCAGGATCTGCGCGCGGCGTTGGAGCACAGCCAGTTCAGCCTGCATTACCAACCCAAGTTCCATGCCGCCGATGGCCACCCGGTCGGTGCCGAAGCACTGTTGCGCTGGGAACATCCGGTTCACGGCATGCTGATGCCGGACAAGTTCATCGATCTGGCCGAGAAAACCGGGTTGATCATTCCGATCGGCGAATGGGTACTCAATGAAGCCTGCCGGCAGATGCGCGAGTGGTACGTGCTGGGCTACACCGACTGGCGGATCGCGGTGAATCTGTCCGCTCTGCAGTTCTGTCACGCCGGATTGGTGCGCAGCGTGGCCAAGGCGCTGGCCACGCACCATTTGCCGGCCAACAGCCTGACCTTGGAAATCACCGAGACCACCGCCATGAGCGACGCCGACGCGAGCATGACAGTGTTGCAGGAACTGTCGGACATGGGCGTTGACCTGTCCATCGATGACTTCGGCACCGGTTATTCGAGCCTGATGTACCTCAAGCGCCTGCCGGCCAACGAGCTGAAGATTGATCGCGGTTTTGTCCGCGACCTGGAGCACGACAGCGATGACGCGGCCATCGTTTCGGCGATCGTCGCGCTCGGTCAGGCACTGGGTCTGCGCATTGTCGCCGAGGGCGTGGAGACCGGTGTGCAGCAGGACTTCCTGACGCAACTGGGCTGCGATTCGCTGCAGGGTTACCTGCTCGGCCACCCGATGCCGGCCGACCGCTTCCTGCAGGACATTGCACGCGGCAAACAATTGGCGGCGAGCTGAACGGCTGACGCAGGCCATGCAAAACCCTGCAATGACGGTTATTCTTGCCCCGACTGTTACGTGTACATCGGGGGGGAAGGCCAGCATGGATAAAGTCATAGTGATCACCGGTGGCGGGCGCGGAATCGGAGCCGCCACCGCGCTGTTGGCTGCCGAGCAAGGCTATCGGATCTGCATCAATTATCAGTCTGACGAGCAGGCGGCTCACCACGTACTCGATCAGGTACGCGCGCGTGGCGCCACGGCCATCGCGGTACGCGCCGACGTCAGCATTGAAGACGAAGTGATCGGCCTGTTTCACCGGGTCGACACCGAGCTGGGCCGGGTCACTGCACTGGTGAATAACGCCGGCACAGTCGGGCATAAATCCCGGGTCGAGGAAATGTCGGAATTCCGCATCCTCAAAATCATGAAAACCAACGTCCTGGCGCCGATCCTCTGCGCCAAGCACGCGATCCTGCGCATGTCGCCCAGACACGGCGGGCAGGGTGGCAGCATCGTCAACGTCTCTTCGGTCGCCGCACGCCTGGGCTCGCCGAACGAGTACGTCGACTATGCCGCGTCCAAGGGGGCCCTCGACACGTTCACCATCGGCCTGTCCAAGGAAGTGGCGGGAGAGGGGATTCGGGTCAACGCGGTGCGTCCGGGGTACATCTACACCGATTTCCACGCGTTGAGCGGCGATCCGGATCGGGTCAGCAAACTGGAATCGGCCATTCCGATGGCCCGTGGCGGGCGGCCGGATGAGGTGGCGGAGGCGATTGTCTGGTTGCTGTCGGACAAGGCTTCATATGCCACCGGAACTTTCGTCGATCTTGGCGGCGGCCGTTAAGTATTCCAATGATCGTTCCCACGCAGAGCATGGGAACGATCATCAGGCGATACCCGTGGCAACAACAATCCGTCAGAACGACCGTACAATCCGCCCCAGCGTCTCCATCGCCTTCTCTGAACTCTCGGTCCACGGGCTGCCGTAATTCAACCGGATGCAATTCCTGAATCGTTGAGTCGGCGAGAAAATCGGCCCCGGCGCAATGCTGATCCCCTGCGCCAACGCCATCTGAAACAACTTCAACGAGTCCATTTGCGGCGGCAGTTCCAGCCACAGGAAATACCCGCCGGCGGGTTGGCTCACGCGGGTCTGCGCCGGGAAGTAGCGGGCGATGGCCGCGAGCATGGCGCTTTGCTGTTCTTCCAGGGCGTAGCGCAGTTTGCGCAGGTGGCGGTCATAGCCACCATGTTGCAGGTAGTCCGCGATGGCTGCTTGCGCCGGCATCGAGGCGCACAACGAAGTCATCAGTTTCAGGCGTTCGATTTTCTGTGCGTAGCGTCCGGCGGCGACCCAGCCGATGCGGTAGCCGGGGGCCAGGCTCTTGGCAAATGAACCGCAATGCATCACCAGACCCTCGGTGTCGAAGGCCTTGGCCGGTTTGGGTGCCTGCTGGCCGTAATAGAGTTCGGCGTAGACGTCGTCTTCGATCAGCGGCACTTGATGCTGTTTCAGCAGTTCCACCAGTTCCTGTTTCTTGGTCTCGGGCATGGTCGCGCCCATCGGGTTCTGGAAACTGGTCATGCACCAGCAGGCCTTGATCGGGTGTCGTTCCAGGGTCTGGGCCAGCACGCCGAGGTCGATACCGTCGCGCGGGTGTACGGGGATTTCCACAGCCTTGAGTTTCAGCCGCTCCAGCACTTGCAGGCTGGCATAGAACGCCGGGGCTTCGATGGCCACCAGATCGCCGGGTTCTGTCACCGCCTGCAGGCACAGGTTCAGCGCTTCGAGGGCGCCGTTGGTGATCAGCAATTCTTCCATCGGCAGCATCAGGCCGCCGACCATGTAGCGCAGGGCGATCTGCCGGCGCAGTTGCGGGTTACCCGGCGACATGTCGGTGACCACCATCCGCGGGTCCATCTCCCGTGCGGCGCTGGCCAGCGAGCGTGACAGACGTTGCAGCGGGAACAGTTCGGGGCTGGGAAAGGCCGAGCCGAACGGCACGGTGCTCGGGTCCTTGATCGATTCCAGCACCGAGAACACCAGTTCGCTGACGTCGACCTCGGTGGACTCGTTGACCTGGCTGCTGATCACCGGCTCCGAGAACGGGCTCGGGGCATGGGTATTGACGAAGTAACCCGAGCGCGGCCGGGCGCGGATCAGGCCGCGACGCTCCAGCAGGTAGTAGGCCTGGAACACCGTGGACGGGCTGACGCCGTAGGTCTGGCTCGCGTAGCGCACCGACGGCACCCGCTGGCCGGGGCCGAGGACGCCGGAGCGGATCAGTTCAGCGATGTCATCGGCGAATTTTTCGTAGCGTTTCATCGGGGGCCTTGGTGCTGGTTGAATGTGTAGAGTGTCAGGGAAAAGCCCCTCACCCTAGCCCTCTCCCGGAGGGAGAGGGGACTGATTGCGGGATGCTTCAGAGTTACGCCGACCTGAACGTTCTGCTGTGAATCCATAATCGACCCGGTTTTTCAGGTCGATGTGTAGCGCGAGACATCGCAGCCGGCTCCCTCTCCCTCCGGGAGAGGGCTGGGGTGAGGGCCAATCGCACTGACACACTACAACCCCCCCCCGAAACCGCCGCCATCTTAAAGCCTCACCGATTCATCGGCGCAACAAACCGGCTCTTCGCCACGCTATAAATCGCGGGCTCATCGCTGTCGGCAATCTTGAAGCTCAAGGTCTGCGAGCTGCTGGCCGCACGTTCCGTGGTCATCGCCACCGACACCGGTACATCGACGATCTCGCCCGGCGCCAGGCTCAGCTCGGTCTTGCCTTGCAGCTGGAAGCCGTCGCCGTCCAACAGCGTCAGCTTGTAATCCTGGCGTTGCTGGGTCTTGTTGATGACCTTGAGGGTGTAGATGTTTTCGATCTGGCCCTGACCGTTTTCACGGAACAGGCCCCGGTCCTTGGTCACGTCCAGCGACACCATCGGCCGTTCGACCAGTGCCAGGGCGAGGGCGCCGATCATCACCACCAGCACCGCGACGTAGCCAATCAATCTCGGGCGCAGCAAGTGCGTCTTGCCGCCCTGCAACTCGCGCTCGGAGGTGTAGCGAATCAGGCCACGGGCGTAATTCATCTTGTCCATGATCGAGTCGCAGGCGTCGATGCACGCTGCGCAACCGATGCATTCCATTTGCAGGCCGTCACGGATGTCGATGCCGGTCGGGCAGACCTGCACGCACAACTGGCAGTCGATGCAATCGCCGAGGCCGGCTTCGGCCGGTTTCACCTCGCGTTTGCGCGGGCCGCGGTTTTCGCCGCGAGCTGCGTCGTAGGAAATCGTCAGTGTGTCCTTGTCGAACATCACGCTCTGGAACCGCGCATACGGGCACATGTGCATGCACACGGCTTCGCGCAGCCAGCCGGCGTTGATGTAGGTGGCGGCGGTGAAGAACAGCACCCAGAACAGGCTGACCCCGCCAATCTGCAGGGTCAGCAGTTCTTCGGCCAACGGGCGGATCGGGGTGAAGTAGCCGACGAAGGTCAGGCCGGTGAGCACGCTGATCGCCAGCCACAACGTGTGCTTGGCCGCACGCCGCGCCAGTTTGTTGAGGCTCCAGGGCGCAGCTTGCAGTTTGATCCGCTGGTTGCGCTCACCCTCGGTGATCTTCTCGCACCACATGAAAATCCACGTCCACGAACTCTGCGGGCAGGTGTAACCGCACCAGACCCGGCCGGCGAACACGGTAATGGCGAACAGGCCGAACGCGGCAATGATCAGCAGCGCCGACAGCAGAATGAAATCCTGTGGCCAGAAGGTCGCGCCAAAGATGTGGAATTTGCTTTCGGAAAGGTCCCAGAGCACCGCCTGACGCCCACCCCAGTTCAGCCACACGGTGCCGAAGAACAGCAGAAACAGAAACCCCGCGCCGCTCATGCGCAAGGTGCGGAACAGGCCGGTGAAGCTGCGGGTGAAAATCTGGTTGTCGCTGGTGGCGTGTTTCGCCTTCATTGGGCGCGCCGGTACTTTTTTTATCTGGGGAGATGCTTCTACGGTTCGGACGGGGATTCGTTCGCTCATGGTCGTTCGCTCATCAGCCTCCATCAGGCCAGTGAACTATGAGCGCCGATCTGTTTGCATAACAGACTCAGGTATTTCAATAAAAAGCGTATCAGATGGGATTTGCACCCACGCCTGCGACAACTTGAAGCAGCCCGCAGGCTATGGCGCAGAGGCCTATCCCAGACGTCTGCGCCAGTTCTTGACCGGGGTCAGTCAAATCACCGAATCACTGTCGTCAGCCTTCAGGTGTTTGCGTCCGTCCCTGGCGCCTGCGACGGTCAAGGCGTCAGCTTCGGCTTCGGTGACGTAGATGCGCCGTCCTTCCACTTCGACGAACGACATGGCTTTTTCGCTATCTGTCCTGACTTCCAGCGTGTCGCAGATCCGGATTTCCTCACCATTTTCAACGGTGAAAAAACAGACTTTCGATTCCGGATTGCTTTCATCGATACGAAGGGGCATGGCGTTGTCCTTTTTTCACGGGAGTCTGAAACGTTAGGGTGCGAGGTTCTGCAGATCGTTCGACGCAACCGATTAATGGTCGGCGCTGTCCATCCACTATCAACGCATTAAAAGGACTGCACGATGAACGCCTGGTGGCATGAAGTGTGGGAAACCCTGCAAGCGGAATTCGCCGATATCGGCGATGCGTCGCAACTGACCCGGATCACCGTGCGTCTGCTGATGGCGGCAATATTGGGCGGGATTCTCGGGTTCGAGCGCGAGCACAAGGGCAAGGCCGCCGGGGTGCGAACGCACATGCTGGTGGCCCTCGGCGCGGCGCTGTTTGTACTGGTGCCGCAATTGTCCGGATCGCAGGCCGACGCGATGAGCCGGGTGGTACAAGGCGTGATTGCCGGTATCGGCTTTCTGGGGGCCGGCACCATTCTGAAAAATCACGAAGGCGATGAAGGGCACGTCAAAGGCCTGACCACCGCTGCGGGCCTGTGGATGACCGCCGCCATCGGCGTCGCGGCCGGTCTGGGCCGCGAGGCGACGGCGCTGCTCAGTACATTGCTCGCTTGGGGGATCTTCAGTGTCATGCCACGGATCGTCAGAGTCTTCGAAAACGATCACGTCGAGAAAGACCGCATCGAGAAAGACCACAACGACCCGCGCTGATCAGACGATTACCGGCGGCATGGTCGTCGGCGGTTCTTCCTTGGGCGGTGGCGTGGAGCCTGGCGGTTTCTGTTCGGGAATCGGTTGCGGCTCGGTCTCGGGCAGGGTCGGTTTATCGATGTTCGGATCGGGTGTTTCGGCTGGAATCGGGATAGTCATCGGGTGAACCTCCGTGTGGCACTTGGCGTGGGAAGTGCTTAAGTGGATTGACCACTTCACTGCGAAATCGATCCGATTTTGTGGCGGGGCAAATCCCTGTGAACTTTTCCCGGCGTGAGTCGCTCGGAACCTGAGAGAGTTCATCATCGGGCGCAGGCCCGGCCGTGATCGCCAAACAGGCAAACGAGCGTCCTTGGGGCGTTAAGGAGAGATGCTCAATGACTGCTGAAAAACCCTCAGAACAGAGCTACAACCCGCATATACCGTTGTCGCAGGCCTTGCTGCTGCCGCGTATCGTCATAGAAAACACCGCGCCGACCCTCGACGGCGGACAGTTTGCCGTCAAGGCAATCGCAGGCCGCAAGATCGTGGTCACCAGCAAGGTGTTCGCCGACGGCCACGACAAACTGGCGGTGCGTATCCGCTGGCGCGAAGAGGGCGATGAAACCTGGCAAACCGAAGTCATGAGCGATCAGGGTAACAACGGCTGGCGCGGAGTGTTCCAGCCGCAGCGCATGGGCCGGTACTTGTTCCTGATCGAAGCCTGGATCGACCAGTTCGCCAGTTTTCAATACGAGCTGGAGAAGAAGCACACCGCCGCCGTTCCGGTCAGCCTTGAGCTGCAAGAAGGACGCACCATGGTGCAGCAAGCCGCCGAGCGCAGCGAAGGTCAGCTGAGCGAACAACTGGCAGCCTTGCACCACGAATTGTCCGGCCTGCTCGAAACCGAGCAGGTCGCGCTGTTTCTGCACCCGCAAAGTGCGCAGTTGATGGCCGAGGCCGATCACCGCCCTTATTTGAGCATCAGCAGTGAATTCCCGGTGGACGTGGAGCGTGAACTCGCCGAGTTCGCCAGTTGGTACGAGTTGTTTCCCCGCTCGATCACCGACGATCCCGCCCGCCACGGCACCTTCAATGACGTACACGCGCGTCTGCCAATGATTCAGGACATGGGTTTCGACGTGTTGTATTTCACGCCGATCCACCCGATTGGCCGCAGCCACCGCAAGGGCCGCAACAATTCCCTGACCGCCGGCCCCGACGACCCCGGCAGCCCGTATGCGATCGGCAGTGAAGAGGGCGGGCATGAAGCGATTCACTCGCAGCTCGGCACCCGTGAGGATTTTCGTCGACTGGTGACTGCCGCTGCCGAGCACGGTCTGGAAATCGCCCTCGACTTTGCGATCCAGTGTTCCCAGGACCACCCTTGGCTCAAGCAGCATCCGGGCTGGTTCAACTGGCGGCCGGACGGCACGATCAAATACGCGGAGAACCCGCCGAAGAAATACCAGGACATCGTCAACGTCGACTTCTATGCGCCGGAAGCGATTCCGAGCCTGTGGGTCGAGCTGCGCGACATCGTGGTCGGCTGGGTGCAGGAGGGCGTGAAGATCTTTCGCGTCGACAATCCGCACACCAAGCCGCTGCCGTTCTGGCAATGGCTGATCGCCGATGTGCGCGCACTGCACCCGGAGGTGATCTTCCTCGCTGAAGCGTTCACCACGCCGGCGATGATGGCGCGACTGGGCAAGGTCGGTTACACCCAGAGCTACACCTATTTCACCTGGCGCAACACCAAGGCCGAACTGGCGACTTACTTCAGCGAACTCAATGAATCACCTTGGCGCGAGTGCTATCGGCCGAATTTCTTCGTCAACACCCCGGACATCAACCCGGCGTTCCTGCATGAGTCGGGGCGTCCCGGGTTTCTCATCCGTGCGGCGCTGGCGACCATGGGTTCGGGCCTGTGGGGCATGTATTCGGGGTTTGAACTGTGCGAATCGGCACCGGTGCCGGGCAAGGAGGAATACCTCGATTCGGAGAAGTACGAAATCCGCGTCCGCGACTTCAACCAGCCCGGCAACATCATTGCCGAGATCGCCCAGCTCAACCGCATCCGCCGGCAGAACCCGGCGTTGCACAGCCATCTGGGCCTGAAGGTCTACAACGCCTGGAACGACAACATTCTGTATTTCGGCAAGCGCAGCGCGGACGGCAGCAATTTCATTCTGGTGGCCGTCAGCCTCGATCCGCATAACGTGCAGGAGGCGAATTTCGAGCTGCCGCTGTGGGAAATGGGCCTGGCGGATGATGCCACCACCCACGGCGAAGATTTGATGAACGGCCATCGCTGGGACTGGCACGGCAAGTACCAGTTCATGCGGATCGACCCGGCGTATCAGCCGTTTGGAATCTGGCGCATTACTGCTTCCTGATCGTGGGCGCCCCAACAGAATTCAACAGGAGTTTCATATGGCGAAGAAACCCAAGGCTGCCACCTTCATCAAGGACCCGCTCTGGTACAAGGACGCGGTCATCTATCAAGTTCACGTCAAATCCTTTTTCGACTCCAACAACGACGGAATCGGCGACTTTCCCGGCCTGATCGCCAAACTCGATTACATCGCCGACCTTGGCGTCAACACCATCTGGCTGCTGCCGTTCTACCCGTCGCCACGGCGCGATGATGGCTACGACATCGCCGAATACCGGGGTGTGCACAGCGATTACGGGACGATGGCTGACGCCAGGCGGTTCATCGCCGAGGCCCACAAGCGTGGTTTGCGTGTCATCACCGAGCTGGTCATCAACCACACTTCCGACCAGCACCCGTGGTTCCAGCGGGCCCGCAAGGCCAAACCCGGTTCGGCCGCTCGCGACTTCTATGTATGGTCGGATGATGATCAGAAATACGACGGCACGCGGATCATTTTTCTCGACACCGAAAAGTCCAACTGGACCTGGGACCCGGTGGCCGGGCAGTACTTCTGGCACCGTTTCTATTCGCACCAGCCCGATCTGAATTTCGACAACCCGCAAGTCATGAAAGCCGTGCTGTCGGTGATGCGCTACTGGCTGGACATGGGCATCGACGGCCTGCGCCTGGATGCCATTCCGTACCTGATCGAGCGCGACGGCACCAACAACGAAAACCTGCCGGAAACCCACGACGTCCTCAAGCAGATCCGCGCCGAAATCGACGCCAACTATCCGGATCGCATGCTGCTGGCCGAAGCCAACCAATGGCCGGAAGACACCCAGCTGTATTTTGGTGACACCGACGCCGAGGGCGTGAATGGCGACGAATGCCACATGGCGTTCCACTTCCCGCTGATGCCGCGCATGTACATGGCGCTGGCCCAGGAAGATCGCTTCCCGATCACCGATATCCTGCGCCAGACTCCGGAGATCCCGGCCAATTGCCAATGGGCGATCTTCCTGCGCAACCACGATGAACTGACGCTGGAGATGGTCACCGACAAGGAGCGCGACTACCTCTGGAATTACTACGCCGCCGACCGCCGCGCACGGATCAACCTCGGCATCCGCCGACGTCTGGCGCCGCTGATGGAGCGCGACCGTCGCCGCATCGAGCTGCTCAACAGTTTGCTGCTGTCGATGCCCGGCACGCCCACCCTGTATTACGGCGATGAGATCGGCATGGGTGACAACATCTACCTCGGCGACCGCGACGGCGTGCGCACGCCGATGCAATGGTCGATCGACCGCAACGGCGGGTTCTCCCGCGCCGATCCGGCCAGTCTGGTCCTGCCGCCGATCATGGACCCGCAATACGGCTATCAGTCGGTCAACGTCGAAACCCAGGCCGGTGACCCGCATTCGCTGCTGAACTGGACTCGCCGTCTGCTGGCCGTGCGCAAGCAATCCAAGGCATTCGGTCGTGGCACGCTGAAAATGCTCTCGCCGGCCAACCGTCGCGTGCTGGCCTACACCCGCGAATACACCGGCCCGGATGGCAAACACGAAATCATCCTGTGCGTGGCCAACGTCTCGCGCAGTGCCCAGGCGGTGGAGCTGGACCTGTCGGCCTACGTCGGCATGGTGCCGGTGGAGATGCTCGGTGGTAACGCATTTCCGCCCATCGGCCAGCTCAACTTTCTGCTGACCCTGGCGCCTTACGGCTTCTACTGGTTCGGCCTGGCGGCGGAAAACCAGATGCCGAGCTGGCACGTCGAGCCCGCGCAGAGTCTGCCGGACTTCACCACGCTGGTGCTGAAAAAACGCATGGAAGAACTGCTCGAAGCGCCATCACGAGCCACCCTCGAACAGGGCATCCTGCCAAACTGGCTGCAGAATCGCCGCTGGTTCGCCGGCAAGGATGCTGCCATCGAACACGTGAAGCTGGCCTACGGCGTGCGCTTCGGCGATGCGCAGCATCCGGTGCTGCTCAGCGAAATCGAAGTGCAGAGCGGCGGGCAGTCCAGTCGTTATCAATTGCCGTTCGGCTTTATTTCCGAAGATCAGGTCGGGCCGGCGTTGCCGCAGCAATTGGCCCTGGCGCGGGTGCGTCGGGTGCGTCAGGTCGGGCTGATTACCGATGCATTCAGCCTCGAAGCCTTTATTCGCGCAGTGCTGCAAGGCATGCAGTCCGGGACGGTGCTGGAATCCAGCGATGGCGAGATCCGTTTCGAGGCAACGCCTGAGCTGGAAAAACTCGGTCTCGGCGCGGAATCCGAAGTGCGTTATCTGTCCGCCGAGCAATCCAACAGTTCGGTGGTGATCGGCAACAGTCTGGTGCTCAAGCTGATCCGCAAAGTCGCTTCTGGCGTACACCCGGAACTGGAGATGAGCGCTTACCTGACCGCGGCCGGATTTGCCAATATCTCTCCGCTGCTGGGTTCGGTGATTCGCCGCGACGGGAAGGGCGAAGACAACCTGCTGATGATTGCGCAGGGCTACTTGAGCAATCAGGGCGACGCCTGGGAATGGACACAGAACAACCTCGAACGGGCGCTGCGCGATGAACTGGCCGACGCCGTTTCCGAACAGGCGCAACACTACAATGCCTTGGGTGAGTTGAAGGATTTCGCCGGCATGCTCGGCCAGCGTCTGGGGGAAATGCATCAGGTGCTGGCAGCGCCGAGCGACAACAAGGACTTCGCACCGCAAGTCAGTTTGACCAAGGACGCGCAGGCGACCGGCAAGGATGTCGCGGCTCAGGTCGAGCACGCGCTGAAGCTGCTCAAGCAACATCAGGGTGAACTCGACGCGACGGATCAGAAGCTGGTCGGTCGCTTGCTCGACCACAAGAAAACCATCTTGGCCCATGTGCAGGAACTGGCGAAGCAGTCGGCTGGCGGCCTGCGGATTCGCGTGCATGGCGACCTGCATTTGGGGCAGGTGCTGGTGATCAAGGGCGACGCCTATCTGATCGATTTCGAAGGTGAGCCGGCACGGCCACTGGCCGAGCGCCGAGGCAAGCACAGTCCGTACAAGGATGTCAGCGGGGTGCTGCGTTCCTTCGACTATGCCGCCGCCATGGCCCTGAATGTGCACAACGTCGACAACAGCCCCGAGGCCGAAGCCGCGCGTCGGCGGGTCACGGAGCGTTACCTGCGCGAAGCCCGGGAAGCATTTCTCCAGGCATATCGCCAAGCGGCAGCTAGTCTTGATCATGCCTGGCAAGATCCTGAAGGTGCCGACGCCGCACTGGCGTTGTTCGGTCTGGAGAAAGCGGCCTACGAAGTGGCCTATGAAGCCGAAAATCGCCCCACCTGGCTGCCCGTGCCGTTGCACGGCCTGTATGGGTTATTGACGGGGCTGGAACCCTTTTCCGATCTTGATGGAGAGTAGTCATGAGTTTCTCGAACAGGGAACAGGGTCACGCTAAAGAAAGATTGCTGCCCACTGCAAAAGATATCGATGCATTGGTGCGCGCAGAACATCAAGACCCGTTTTCCATTCTTGGCCCCCACGGCGATGGCGCCGGGGGGCAGTTTATCCGGGCGTATCTGCCCGGCGCGTTGAGCGTTTCGGTGCTGGACAAAAACACTGGCGAAGAGATTGGTCCGCTGGACGCCACCGAAACGCCGGGGCTGTTCGTCGGGCATTTCGAGGGCGTACGGCCTTACCTGTTGCGCACCCGCTGGGCCGGTGGCGAACAGGTCGCCGAAGATCCCTACAGCTTTGGCCAGTTGCTCGGTGAAATGGACTTGTATCTGTTCGCCGAAGGCAACCATCGCGATCTCAGCAGTTGCCTCGGCGCACAGTTGAAAACCATAGATGGCGTCGATGGCGTGCGGTTTGCCGTGTGGGCACCGAATGCCCGGCGGGTGTCGGTGGTCGGCGACTTCAACGTCTGGGACGGGCGACGTCATCCGATGCGTCTGCGGCATCCGTCCGGGGTCTGGGAGCTGTTCATTCCGCGCCTGCAAGCGGGGGAGCTGTACAAGTACGAAATCCTCGGCGCCCACGGCATCCTGCCGCTGAAGGCCGACCCGATGGCACTGGCCACCAGCCTGCCGCCGGATACCGCGTCCAAAGTCGCCTCGCCGTTGCAGATCGACTGGCAGGATCAGGACTGGATGACCGGCCGCCGCGAGCGCCAGCAACACAATGCGCCGCTGTCGATCTATGAGCTGCATGCCGGATCCTGGCAATGCGAGCTGGACGATCTGGGAGAAGTTGCCCGTCAGTACACCTGGCCGGAGCTGGCCGAGCGGCTGATTCCCTACGTGAAGGAACTGGGTTTCACCCACATCGAACTGATGCCGATCATGGAGCACCCGTTCGGTGGTTCCTGGGGCTATCAGCTGCTGTCGCAATTCGCGCCGAGCGCTCGTTACGGCACGCCGGACGAATTCGCGGCGTTCATCAACGCCTGCCATCAGGCTGACATCGGGGTGATTCTCGACTGGGTGCCGGCGCATTTTCCGACCGATACCCATGGTCTGGCGCAGTTCGACGGCACCGCGCTGTACGAATACGGCAACCCGCTGGAAGGCTTTCATCAGGACTGGGACACGCTGATCTACAACCTGGGTCGCACCGAAGTGCATGGCTACATGCTGGCGTCGGCACTGCACTGGCTGAAGCATTTCCACATCGACGGCCTGCGGGTCGATGCAGTGGCGTCGATGCTCTACCGCGACTATTCGCGCAAGGCCGGCGAGTGGGTGCCCAATCGTCATGGCGGCCGGGAGAACCTGGAGGCCATCGACTTCCTTCGTCATCTGAACGATGTGGTGGCGCTGGAGGCACCGGGAGCGCTGGTGATTGCCGAGGAATCCACGGCGTGGCCGGGTGTCAGCCAGAGTACCCAACAGGGCGGGCTCGGTTTTGCCTACAAGTGGAACATGGGCTGGATGCACGATTCGCTGCATTACATCCAGCAGGATCCGGTGTACCGCGCCCATCATCACAACGAGTTGAGTTTCGGTCTGGTGTACGCCTGGTCCGAGCGTTTCATCCTGCCGATCTCCCACGATGAAGTGGTACACGGCAAGCACTCGCTGATCGACAAGATGCCCGGCGACCGCTGGCAGAAGTTCGCCAACCTGCGCGCCTATCTGAGCTTCATGTGGACCCATCCGGGCAAGAAACTGTTGTTCATGGGCTGCGAGTTCGGCCAGTGGCGCGAGTGGAATCACGATCAGCAGCTGGATTGGTATCTGCTGCAGTATTCCGAGCACAAAGGCGTGCAGAAACTGGTTGGCGACCTGAATCGTTTGTACCGCGAAGAACCGGCGCTGCATGAGCAGGACGATGCACCGCAAGGGTTCCAGTGGTTGATCGGTGACGATGCGATCAACAGCGTCTATGCGTGGCTGCGCTGGAGCAAGGCGGGGACGCCGGTGCTGGTGGTGGCCAACTTCACGCCGGTGCCGCGTCAGTCGTATCGGGTGGGTGTGCCGTTTGCCGGACGCTGGAAGGAGTTGCTCAACAGTGATGCCGACACCTATGCGGGTTCCAACTATGGCAACGGTGGCGGGGCGTATGCCGAAGAGGTGCCCAGCCACGGCCAGGCGTTGTCGCTGGAGCTGAATCTGCCGCCGCTGGCGGTGTTGATCCTCAAGCCGGAGGGGTAGGCCAGACACCGTTAACCCCGCTGCGGTTCGGCGATTCGGCTGGCCAGTCGAGTCGTCGATACGCAGCTCCCACAAGGTCCTTCATGATCCGGATATCACCAGCGCATCCGCACCCCCAGACTGCCGATCAACCCGTTCAGATCATTGTCATCCACATCACTGCTGTAGTCGGCGCTGACGTACAGGCTCACGGTCGGCGTGACCTTTGCCACCAGACCCAAGCCCAATTCCACCGTCGATGACTTGCGACTGCTGCTGATCTTGTCCACTTGATCGAGGGTCACCGTGTTGCCGGTGTACACCGTGTGCCAGAGGTTGGTGCGCACGTAGGGTTCCACGGGCAGGCCGCTGAGGTCGTAACTGCCTTTGAGGCGCGCTCCGACCCGGCCGCTCCAGGACGAAAGATCGCTGGACGATGCATGGCCTGAGCCGGCGTAAGGCGTGTCGAGGGTAATTCGCTGATTGATCAATTGCGCCTGCGGTTCAACCACCCAGTTTTCGCCCAGGCCGATCGGGAAGCCGCCTTCCACGGAGAACGTCAGCGCGCTGCCTTCGGTGGCCAGGCGCGCGCCTTGTTCATTGCGACTGAACCCGCTGACCCGGCCACCGCTGGCTGACAGGTCGACGTGCCAGCCTTCGGACCCGGTCAGGCTGTAATAGGCGCCGAGGCTCTGGCCTTGCAGGTTGAGGATATCGGTGGTCGGGTCGGCGAGAGCGCTGTTGACGATCAGCCCGCTGCCATTTGCCAGAATCCGCGTGGTGCCACCGATCAACCCGAACCGCTGGGTCGGCCCGCCGCTGCCTTGCAGAGTCAAGACCGGTGGCCCTTTGATTGCTGTGGAACCGGAAGCCGTAAATCCCGGGCCGAGGGCGTCGGGTTGTGCCTGACGATCAGATTGTCCGTAAAGCTGATCCCAGGCCGAGGGTGCCGGATCCTCGGTCATCAGGTTCGAGCCGCGCAGGTCGGGGCGCGGGCTTGTACGCGGCGGATCGGGGGTGATGATGGTTTCAGGCAGGGTCAGGACGGTGACGTCCTGCCGATACCAGGGCGAGGTTTCGTCCGCCGCAGGGCCGGCCTGCGCCTCCATGGACGAACACAGCAGGAGGGAGCTTGAAACGGTGCAGAAGGTGATTTTTATCTCTTGTGAAGTGAGTGAGGTTTTCATGAACGTCTGCCTTGCTATCGCATGCGGTGTCTCGCCTTGGCGTCTCTCCTACCCGAATGAGGGGCGACCGAATGGAGCGAGGCGAACCTTGGGGGCTCGTTTTCACGAATCTCCGGGGCTCGCCCCGGGTAGTGTTTCCGGGGGTAGTAAGGTAGAGCTAAGAAGACCGCTGACACTGCGTCAAGAAAATGAACGATGAGTCGTCGATCTCAAACGGAAGTCGCAAGCTTTTGTTTTTACGTATTTATATAAGCTCTTGTTTGTAGGGTGAATCGCTGCCTCAGCCGTTCGAGTGAGGCCGACAGCAGCCGACAGTCGGTCTGTCACGGGGGCGCTTTGACGTGCCCGCTCCATCGAAACGCCACCGGGCTGTCAATAGTGCGCTTACAAATGCACCTCGACGGCCAGCGGCAGGTGATCGGAGAGATGCGTCCAGGGTTTGCTGCCGAGAATCTGCGGATCGTGACTGCTGGCATTGCGCAGGTAGACCCGGTCCAGTCGCAACAGCGGAAAGCGTGCGGGGTAGGTCTTGGCCGGCCGGCCGTGATGACGTTCGAAGGCTTCATGCAGGTAGTCGCGACGGGCGAGGGCGACGTTGCCCTGCATTTGCCAGTCGTTGAAATCGCCGGCGATGATCACTGGCGCATCGTCTGGCAGGGATTCGAGCAACTGACAGAGCAGCTGCAACTGCAATTGCCGATGGCTTTCGAGCAGGCTCAGGTGCACGCAGATGGCATGCACTTCGGCATGTCCCGGCACATCCAGTATGCAGTGCAACAACCCGCGTCGTTCCGGGCCGGTGATCGAGACGTCGAGATTGCGATATTCGCGGATCGGATATTTCGACAACAAGGCGTTGCCATGATGCCCATCGGGATAGACCGCATTACGGCCGTAGGCAAAATCGCTCCACATGCTGTCGGCGAGGAATTCGTACTGCGAGGTCTGCGGCCATTCGTTGTAGCGACTGGAATGCCGCTCGTGTTCGCCCACCACTTCCTGAAGGAACACCAGGTCGGCACGGGTACTGCGCACGGCCTCACGCAGCTCGGGAAGAATGAAACGCCGATTGAGTGCGGTGAAACCCTTGTGTGTATTGACCGTCAGCACGCGCAGGCGATGGATGACGGAGGGGTTCAAGGGTTGTGCGTCGATGGCATGACGCTTGGGGTCGCTGGACACGGTCACTCCTCTGAATCATGACTGCCTGTTCATGCGACTGGCCGGGAGGGCGGGCAGTTCACTTTGAGTGAGGCGCCCGCGGCCGTTGATCACTCTACGAAAACGATCTCATAGGGCAAACGCATGCGCTCCAGAATAGCCTTGGGCAACAGCGGCGCAATGCCGATCGCCGGTTCGCCATTGAGCTGACTGGCGTAGGCATGAGTGGCGTGGCTCTTGCGCGCGACGGTCCAGGTGTCGAGGCGCAGCTTGCGTGCGCGGTGCCAGGGAATCTGTGCCTGATCGCGCTCCGGCCAGTGCCATGCCCAGACCGGCACATCGTGGTAGGCCGCGCCGACCTGGCGGGCAGCCTCGGCGCTGGCCCGGCCGACCACTTCATGATCGTCGGTGCCGTCTTCGCGCCAGGTGCTGAACACCACGTCGCCGGGGCGCAGGTAACGGGAGATGAACCCGGTCAACAGGGCTTCCTGGTCGAGCAGGGCATTGTCGGTGAAGCCGCCGCGGACCCATTTCAGGCTGTGCATCGGCAAGCCCAGGCGACGCAAGGCCTCGACGCTTTCCTGAGGGCGAAATACGCTCAGGCGTTTCTCCGACCACTGACGCGAACCGGGATGGCTGGCGCTGCCATCGGTGATCGACAGCAATTGCAGGGGATGACCCAGACTGCACAGCAGTTGCAGCAGGCCGCCGCAGGTGACCACTTCGTCGCCGGGGTGAGGGGCGATGACCACGGCGCGGGCGCCGGCCGGGACCAGATTATGGGTGCTGATGACGGGAATGTTGTCGAGTTGCGCCGCCCTGTTCCAGATTTGTGCAGGCAGGCCGCTTTCATTGAGGGATAACGGTTTCATGGGGCAGGACATCCTTGTGGTGTCGGGCCTTCCGTCGCGCACGGCCACGCGTGCTTGACCCTTGAAGGCTGGTTGATAACCCGGCAGCGCTCCGAACCCTGGATTGCCGCGATGCAGAGTATTGCTCAAGACCGGCGATTCGTCGCGCCGCCGATCAATCTGATCCGCTTTTTTTTATTCAGTCTGTGCCAGCTGTCGCAGATAGTCGCCGAAGCCACCGCGTGCGCGACTGTCGAGACGGGCGCTGGTGACGACTTGCGGCCGATGACTCCAGGCGATGCTGGCCCCGCAACGTTCCAGTTGACGCACCAGTTGCACGTCTTCGTCGCAGGCCAGGGGCTCGAACCCGCCGGCGCGCCGGTAGGCCTGCGCGCTGACTCCCAGGTTGGCGCCATGGATGTGCCGGTGCCCATCGCGGGCCTGGTAGTGGCGGTGATAATGAATCTGCGCCGCGTCATCCAGGGAATCCTGCCAGTGCTCGACCGTCACGGTGCCGCATACCGCGTCGACCCCCAGTCCAAGCTGTGCCACCAGCCAGTCGTCGGCGACACGACTGTCCGCGTCCGAACAGGAGATCCAGCGCGCACCCCGCTCAAGCAGGTGTTGTGCGCCGCAGGCTCGCGCCTTGCCGACATTGCGCGCGTCGATGCTCAGCGTCAGGACCGGGTACTGACTGACGACCTCTGCCGAGCGGTCGGTGCAACTGTCGAGCACCACCAGCACCTCGACCGGCTCGCCACCCAGCAGGGTATGGGCGGCAGCGCGCAGGGCCGCCCGCAGGCAGTCATCGAGCCGTTCCTCCTCGTTGTGCGCAGGGATCAGGATACCGATCATCGCAGGCCCTCCAGCGTGGCCACTGAACGGGGATCGCGACTCCACACTTCCAGCAGGAAATCCGCTTCCTGATGCAGCACCAGTCGCGGCAGGTGCAACTGTTCGTGGATCAGGTCGTGCACCTGGCGCGCATTGAGCGGGCAGCCCTCGATGGCCGGCCGCCAATGACAGGCCAGCAACTGCCCGTCGGCGGTCAGGGAGTCATTGATCCGGCGGATCACGACGGTCAGATCCTGCCGATCCAGGTAATAGCCGATTTCGCTGAAAACGATCAGGTCGAACTGCTCATCGGGCCAGTCCCCCGGCAGACGACATTGCCGGACTTCGGTATGTTCGTACAGGCTCAACCGGGTGCGTGCCAGATTCACCGCCGCGCCACTGGTGTCGCAGCACAACAGCCGGTCGCAGCGCTCGGCCAGGGCTGCGCTCAGTTCGCCGTTGGCGCAACCCGGTTCGAAGATTGCCCGATAGCGCGGCCGGGGCAGGGCTGCCAGGGTGGCCAGACGTTTGCGTTGCTCGTACCAGCGCTGACGAAAGCCCCAAGGGTCATTGTTGTCGGCGAACAACCCCTCGAAGTAACGATCCTCGACGCTCACAGAAACACCACTTCAAACGGTTGCAGCAGTCGGTCGAGCACATGCGGCGGGAGAACCGGCGCCAGGCACGCGTCGGGATCGCCTTCCAGCTGACTGGCGAAGGCGTGCACGGCATGACGTTTGCGCGCCACCTGCATTTTTGTCAGGGCGATTTTTCGCGCCCGCTCCCAAGGCACTTTGGCGTCTTCCGGGTCTGCCCAGTGCCAGGTCCAGACCGGCAGTTCGTGGCAAATCGCCCCCACGTGCCGGGCCGCTTCGACGCTGGCACGGCCGACGGCTTCGTGGTCGCTGTGGCCGTCCTCGCGCCAAGTGGTGAAGACCACGTCGCCGGCTTGCAGATAGCCTGTCAGATAGTCGCAGAGTGAAGACTCGCGGGCCGCCACTTGGGTGTCGGGGAAGCCGCCGCGAAGCCATTGCAACTGATGCATCGGCAGGCCGAGGCGGCGCAAGGCCTCGGCGGATTCCTGCGGACGTACCACGCTCAAGCGTTCCACGGGCCAGCGTGCAGATCCGGGATGACTGGCGCTGCCGTCCGTGACCGAAATCAGTTGCAGCACACGCCCTGCAGCGGCGAGCCGTTGCAGGAGACCGCCGCAGCCCAGCACTTCGTCATCTGGATGAGGCGCGATGACCACGGCCCGCGAGCCCGGTGGTACGAGATCAAGAATGTCGATGCTGTCCAGCGCCGCCAACTGACGGGACGCTTGCCATTGCTCCAGACTCGTACCCTTGCCGACGATCGGATTGTTTTTCATAACGCCCATGCCTCAGCCGGTTGCAGGGCGATCAGTTGGCCGAGTGAGGCGAGGTCGCGTTCGGCATGGCTCTGGCGCAGATACACCGGGAGGTCGGCGATCAGTTGCGCGAAATGTCGATCCTTGCAAAACGGCCCGGCCCCCAGCGCGTGCCCGGTATCATGGATGATCTGTTCGGCAGCTTGCTCGACCACCGCACGGACCCGCCGCGCCAGCAATTCGGCGTTGGCCTGAGGGTGACAGTCAATGTCCAGCGCACTGACGCGCAGGACCTGGGCAGCGGCCTGCAACGCGGCGTCGACCGCACCCAGACTGGCCAGTGCGTAGGGCTCTTCGCGTCTGGCGCAATGCCGGTGCAGGCGTTCGGCAATTTCCCGCGCGGCACCGTACCAGCAGGCGGCGATGCCGATGCCGCCGTGCCAGAACCCCGGTCGTTGCAGGTAGTCCCCGGGGTTGCCGATGGCCTGCGCCTCGACATTGTCGAACAGCACCTCGACGCTGCCGGTGGCCGCCATGCCGATGGCTTGCCAGCCTTGGTCGGTGACGGTCACACCCGGTTGATCGAGCGCCACCGCTACCAGTTGCTGGCGATCGTCGTCATCCCAGGCGGTGAGCAGCGCATGGCTGAGCACTGCCGCACCGGAACACCACGCCTTGCGCCCGTGCAATCGCACCATATGCCCCGAAGGCGTGACCCGGACCCGTGCCTGCGGTGGTTCGGCGGCCCACATGCCCCACGTGCTGCCGGGGGTTGGTGAACCGCCCAGTTGTTCGATGATGGCCAGCGCATCGGTATGGCCTTCGTAGAGTTTGCACAACCCCAAATCATGGCCGCCGACCTCGGCCAGCCGTTGCCAGCGTTCCAGCGTGCGACCGCTGCCGGGCAACGGCAGACGATCCAGTCCCGCCTCGACCATCTCCCGCAGGCAGCGTCCAAGGGCGGCGGTATCGCCATAGTCCAGAGTACGCAGTGCCAGATAGTCAGACAGCTCCATGTCAGTCTTCCTCTTCCCGTTGCAGCTCGAACAACAACAGCGAGCGCCCGGTGACCGAGTACTCGTGGCCGAATTCGAAGCGTTCCTGGCCACGAATCGAAGGTTGATTGGTGTCGACCATGCAGGTCCAGAAACTGCCCTCAGGCACTTCCGGCAAAGTGAAGTTGACGATGTCGTGATGGGCGTTGACCACCAGCAGCAACGTCGCGTCGGCGCCCTTGCGGCGGATGCCGGTTTCCTGGGCACGGCCATCGAGCAGCATGCCGAGACAACGGTTGTGCGCATCGTGCCAGTGCTCGGTGGTCATCTCCGTGGCGTCCGGTGCCAGCCAGGTCACGTCCTTGACCCCGATATCTTCGTTGTATTCGCCGACCAGAAAACGCCCGCGGCGCAGGATCGGATACGCCAGGCGCAACTTGATCAGGCGCTTGACGAATTTCAGCAGCGCCTTGCCGTCTTCGCTCAGGTCCCAGTTGACCCAGCCAATCTCGCTGTCCTGGCAGTAGGCGTTGTTATTGCCATCCTGGGTGCGGGCGAATTCGTCGCCGGCCACCAGCATCGGCGTGCCTTGGGCCAAAAGCAGCGTGGCGAAGAAGTTGCGCATCTGCCGGTGGCGCAGCGCATTGATTTCCGGATCGTCGGTGGGGCCTTCGACGCCGTGGTTCCAGGACAGGTTGTTGTTGCTGCCGTCCTGATTGTTTTCGTCGTTGGCCTCGTTGTGCTTGTCGTTGTAGGACACCAGATCGTTGAGGGTGAAACCGTCGTGGGCGGTGACGAAATTCACCGATGAGTAAGGCCGCCGACCACGCTGGTTGAACATTTCCCCGGAGGCCGTCATGCGGCTGGCGAAGTCGGCGAGCTGGCCGTCGTCACCTTTCCAGAAGGCGCGCACGGTGTCGCGGAACTTGTCGTTCCATTCGACCCAGCCTGGCGGGAAGTTACCAACCTGATAACCGCCCGGACCACAATCCCAAGGCTCGGCGATCATTTTCACCTGACGCAGTACCGGATCCTGGCGGCAGGCCACGAGGAAACTGTGACGTTCATCGAAACCGTCGTGATAGCGACCGAGAATGGTCGCCAGGTCGAAACGGAAGCCGTCGACGTGCATTTCGCTGGCCCAATAGCGCAGCGAGTCGGTGACCATTTGCAGCACACACGGATGGCTGAGGTCGAGGGTGTTACCGGTACCGGAATCGTTGATGTAAAAGCGCTTGTCGTCCGGCATCAATCGATAGTACGAGGCGTTGTCGATCCCGCGCATCGACAGGGTCGGGCCTTGTTCGTTGCCTTCGGCAGTGTGGTTGTAGACCACGTCGAGGATGACTTCGAGATTGGCTTCGTGCAGGTGCGCGACCATCTCCTTGAATTCTGCAATCTTGCCGCTGGCCAGGTAGCGCGGGTCCGGGGCGAAGAACGCAATGCTGTTGTAGCCCCAGTAATTGGTCATGCCTTTGTGCAGCAGGTGCTGGTCGTTGACGAAAGCGTGGATTGGCAACAGTTCGACGGTAGACACACCCAGTTTGCGGATGTGTTCGAGCACGTCGTCGACCATCAGCCCGGCAAACGTCCCACGCACATTTTCCGGCACCGACGGGTGGCGCATGCTGATGCCGCGCACGTGGGTCTCGTAAATGATCGTCTTGTCCCAAGGCACGCTGACGCGATGGTCGTTGCCCCAGGTGTGCGCCGGGTCGATGACCTTGCATTTGGGCACGTAGGGCGCGCTGTCGCGTTCATCGAAACTGAGGTCGGCATCCGGGTGGCCGATGGTGTAGCCGAACAGCGCTTCGGACCATTTCAACTCGCCCACCAGTTGTTTGGCGTACGGGTCGATCAGCAACTTGTTGTGATTGAAGCGATGTCCGTTGGCCGGGTCGTACGGACCGTAGACCCGGTAGCCGTAGATCAGCCCCGGATGCGCATCGGGCAGGTAGCCGTGGTAAATCTCGTCGGTGTATTCCGGCAGCTCGATGCGTTCGAGTTCGACCTCGCCGGCATCGTCGAAAATGCACAGTTCGACCCGGGTGGCGTTGGCGGAAAACAGCGCAAAGTTCACCCCCAGACCATCCCAGGTTGCGCCGAGCGGGAAGGGCAGACCTTCACGGATTCGCGAGGGTTCGGGGTGCGCGGCGGGCTCGGCTTTCTTTGGACGGGTCATAGGTGCTCCTGCAAAAAAATCGGGGGTGGTTTTTTTCGAGGACGAGTCAGCCCTCGGTGGCGAGCGAACTCGCCACACGGTTACTCAAATCAATGGTTCGGGGAGCGTCAGACCGCAGGCGGCTTGCGCGGCGCGCGGGGCTTTTTCTCGGTGGCTTTTTCGCCCGGGGGAATCACTTTGGCGACACCGGCAGGCTTGGCCTTGGCCGTCGTGGCCTTGGGTTTGGCAGCGGGTGCCTTGCCATCGACGGCTTTGCTGGTGGCGGTCTTGCCAGCGGTTTTACTGCCGGCGGCTTTCGGCGATTTCTTGGGCGCCAATGCCTCGGCTTCGGCCAGTTTGCGCGCCATCTCCCAGTGGCGGGCGTCCTGACCCTCGGGTTTACCTTCGGATTCCCAGATCTGATAGGCGAATTCGCGGATGCGTTTATCGTCGGTACTCATCGCAATGCTCCTGAACTGAACTCATGCTTCTAGAAGTGTTGGATAAACAGATTGACCGGGAAGTCCCCCAGCGCAGCGCTGACCTCCAGCTCCCTGTTTTTTGTGACTGCGGTGCTCGAAAAAAGTCCCTTCAGATTTTCGTCGGAGGCGGCGAACGGTAATTCAACCCACGTATCGCCCCAGCGCAGCGCATCGACCTGCGGTACGGCACCGTTTTCCAGCAGGGTTGCGCAACGGATCGGCACGATGACGATGGCCCGTTGCCCCTCGTGCTCGCGGGCAAACGCGAGCACGTTGTGCGCCTGGCTGCCCAGCACCTCGAGGGCCTGGTACGAACCCTGACGAAACAACTGGGCGTAGTCGGCGCGCAGGCGCAGCACCTCGGCGATCAATGCTTGCTTGACTCGTCCGTCGCGCCAGTTCACCAGCAGTTCCTGAACCGGCCCTGGTGCCTGCAGCGCCTGCTGCCTGGCGGCATAGTCCACTGGCCGACGGTTGTCCGGATCCACCAGGCTGAAGTCCCAGCGTTCATTGCCCTGATACAGATCCGGCACCCCCGGCACGGTCATGTGCAGCAAGGTTTGCGCCAGACTGTTGAGGGCGCCGGCAGCGGCGATGCTGTTGGCGCTCTTGGCCAGCGCCCCGCGCAGCAGCTCGCCTTCGGGCGCGAGCAACAGCCGCTCGGTGAATGACTGGGCGGCGTTTTCGTAAGCCTCGTTCGGCGCACTCCAACTGCTTTGCAACTTGGCTTCGCGCAGAGCCTTTTGCTGCCATTGCCAGATGCGTCCGGCGTACTCAGCGAATCCACCGTGGTCATCGCCGCGCAATTGCAGCGGCCAACTGCCGAGCAACGCTTGATAAAGGATCAACTCGTCAGCGGCCGACGGCATCTGATCGTCATTGCGCAGCGGCCGGGCGAGGGCGCGCCACAGCTCGACCTGTTCGGCATACCAGTGGCTGCGCTCGCTGAGCACGGCCAATCGTGCGCGAGTGTCTTCGCCGCGTTTGTGATCGTGGGTGGCGGTGGCCAGCAGGTTGTCGGGGAATGTCGCCAGGCGTTGCTGGTTTGTCGCATGAAAGTCGCTGACCGGGGCGCTGAACTGTTCGGTGTTGTAGCCCACGTCATTGCGCGACAGCAGCACTGCCGAGCGATACAGCGCGGTGTCTTCCACGGCCTTGGCGGCAGCGGGCGAGGTGAGTTGCTGAAAGCGCACGCAGGCGTGGCGCAGGAGCTTGCGCGAACGCCCACGGGGTTTGCGCCGCCATGGCTGGCCGCCGAGCCAGCCGGCCACAGACTCAAGCACCGGCCAGTCGCTTTCGCTCAGCGCCTGACGCGCACCGTCCATGGCTTGCTGGAAAAACACGTCGTCCTGCGTCGTACGACCCATCGCACTGATGTAGGTGCGATACACCGGGAAGTGCACGATCAGCGCCTGCAACACCCGGCGGATCGAACCGAGCGTGAGGTCACGGGTCATCAGGTCGTCCCGCGCCACTTGCAGCAGCGCCTGGGCAACGCTTTCGCAGTCGCTGGCCAGCGAACCGTTGAGGATTTGCTGGCGCGCCAGTTGGGCATCTTCGATGAACGCGGCGGGGCGCTCGGTGCGGCGTTGCCACAAGTCACCGAGCACGTGTTCGCCGTCCGGGTCGTGTTGCAGCAGCGACAGCTGGTTCATGAACTCGTAACCGGTGCTGCCATCCACCGCCCAGTCGGCGTGCAGGGTTTCGCCAGCCCCGAGAATTTTCTCGACGTAGATCGGCAAGTGTCGCCCGGGTGCCAGAAAATCGAGGCGTCGCCGTAACTTGCGGCAGTAACCCCGTGGATCAGCGAGGCCGTCGACGTGGTCGATGCGTAAACCGTCGATCAGGCCTTCTTCGATCAACTGGAAGATCTTGCCGTGGGTCGCTTCGAATACCGCAGGCCGCTCGACCCGCAGGCCGCCGAGTTCGTTGATGTCGAAGAAGCGCCGCCAGTTGATGTCGTCCGCCGCCGTGCGCCAGCTCGCCAGACGATAGCTTTGCCGCTCCAGCAATTGATGCAGGCGCTGGAAGCCGTCTTCGGTCTTGGAGTCGTAGCGCGTGAGATGGTGCTCAATGGCTTGCAGGATGTGCGGGTCGCTGGCCAGTTGCTGGAGTTCTTCCTTGAGCGATATTGACAGCGAGCGGGCATCGGTCTGGTAGCTGAGGCTGCTGAAGCGGTCCGCCAGCGACTTGAGGGCTTCGTTTGCCGGCTCATCGGGCTTGAGCAGTTCGCCGTAATCGCCGGGGCAGATCGGGAAGTGATGCTCGTAATGCTCGACGTGGAAGGTGCCGGATTCGGCGTTGAACACCAGCGGCAGTGTGCCGTCCTGCAACGCAATGCCGTAATCGGTGCCGAGGAAAGGCAGCAGCAACTGGCCTTCCATCAACGGGTCGGGCGAGTGCCATTGAATGTCGAAGAACTCGCCATAGGGGCTGAGCCGGCCCCATTCCAGCAGATCGAGCCACCAAGGATTGTCACCGCCGCCCACTGCCATGTGATTGGAGACGATGTCGAGGATCAGCCCCATTTCGTGTTCGCGCAAGGCCGCGACCAGTCGGCGCAGCGCCGGTTCGCCACCCAGTTCGGGATTGACCCGGGTCGGGTCGACCACGTCGTAGCCGTGCATGGAGCCGGCGCGGGCAGCGAGCAGCGGCGAGGCGTAAATATGGCTGATGCCGAGCCGGGCAAAGTACGGCACCAGCGGCACCGCCTCATCGAGGGTGAAGCCCTTGTGAAACTGCAGGCGCACCGTGGCTCTCAAGGTCTGGTTTTGTACTGCACTCATTGGTCACGCTCGGCGGCTTGCAGGCGGGCACAGGCCAGCAGCTCGAGGCGTCGCGCAGCATCGACGCCATCGAGCAGCGTTTCGCTGTTGCCGGGCAAGCGTCGCGACCAGTTCGGATGAGTGTCGATGGTGCCGGGCAGGTTGGCCTGTTCGTCCAGGCCCAGCGCGTCTTCCAGTGGCAGCAGCACCAGCGGCGCGCGGGTGTGGCCGAGGAAACGCACAGCGGCGTCGACTACCTGATCGGCCTCGTGGGATTCCTCGCGAAAGTTTTGCGGGTCCTGACTCAAGGCGCCGCGCAGGCCTTCACGCTCGCGTTCGCGGTAGCGGCGCCAGTCGATTTCGCCGTTGGCGTCGATCAGCCCGAGTCGCGAATTCCAGTCGATATCCCGGCCATGCCACCAGCCATTGAGCGTCGGCAGATCGTGGGTGCTG
Source organism: Pseudomonas fluorescens (assembly GCF_012974785.1). GTDB lineage: Bacteria > Pseudomonadota > Gammaproteobacteria > Pseudomonadales > Pseudomonadaceae > Aquipseudomonas > Aquipseudomonas fluorescens_BT. The sequence goes on from NZ_CP027561.1 coordinate 2,961,749, forward strand.
GTGGTGGCCAAAGCGTTGTCCGGCCAGTCGAGGATCGGTTTGAAATGGGTGTTGTCCTGTTCGAACAACAGCACGCGCATGCCGAGCATGGCCCGGGCGATCAGCTTTTCCCGCAGGCCATCGGGCACGGTGCCGAGGTCTTCGCCCAGCACAATCGCCTGATGGCGGTGGGATTCGAGGGTCAGCAAGCGCAGCAGGTCGTCCACCGGGTAATACAGATACGCGCCGTCCGCCGGCGCTGAACCGTTGGGAATCACCCACAGCCGTTGCAGGCCCATGACATGGTCGATGCGCAAACCACCCGCATGAGCGAAGTTGGCGCGCAGCATGTCGATGAAGGCTCGAAAGCCATTGCGTACCAGACCTTCCGGGGAGAACGCCGAGATACCCCAACCCTGGCCGGAGCGATTGAGAATGTCCGGTGGTGCACCGACGGTCAGCGACGCCAACAGTTCATCCTGAAAACTCCAGGCCTGGCTGCCGGCGCCGTCGGCACCCACGGCCAGGTCGGCAATCAGACCGATGCCCATGCCGGCGCTGCGGGCGGCGGTCTGGGCGCGCTCCAGGCAACGGTGGATCAGCCATTGGCAGAACGCGAAATAGCTGATGCGCTCGGCGTATTCTTCGGCAAACGCGCCAAGTGCGGCGCCGCGCGGGTCGTGCCAGTGTTCCGGCCATTGGCGCCAGTCGAGACTTTCGCCACGGGCGGCGCGCATTTCCTGAATAGCTTCGAAGCGGCAGTGGTTTTCCAGCGCTTCACCGCCGGCATCGCGGAAGCTGGAGAAATCGGCATGCAGCGGATGTTCGCCGCTGATGAAACCGTCATACAGGGCTTGCAGCAGTTTCAGTTTGGCATCGGCCGCTTTCGGCCAGTCGGTCAGGGGCAGCTCTTCAAGCTGCTTGAATTGATCGGCCAGGCCGGCCGCCTCAATCGCATCGCGCAGCGCACGCTCACCGAGAATGGCACCCGGCGCCGCGTAGAGCGGATTGAGAAACAGCCGACTGGACGGCGAGTAAGGGCTGTAGCGCCCGGTATCGGCGCTGAACATCGCGTGCAGCGGGCTGATCGCCAAGGCATCGGCGCCGCGCTCGCCGGCCACCCGGGCCAGTTCTTCCAGGGCCTGAGTGTCGCCGAAACCGCCATCGCCGGGGCGGCGCAAGCCATAAAGCTGCACGCTCAACCCCCACACGCGAGGGATCGGGTTGTCCACCGCGTCACCCACGCTGAAGCAGCGTTGCGGTGCCACGGCGAGAGTGAATTGCTGATCGGCGATGTGCACTTGCTGGTAGCCGACCGGAATCTCGCCGGGCAGCACGGCCCGGGCATCCAGCTTGAGGCTCAGTCGCGAGCCGTCCTCAAGGTGAATCTCGCATGGGGTCTCGGGTTCGAAATAGCGGACCAGATCCACGCCCACGCCGACATCGGCAGTGAGCAGCGGCGGTAGCTGGCGATTTTCCTGTACCTGTTGCAGTTCGAGCAGGCTGGCGTCGATTTCCTGGGCCGTTCCGGCCGGGTGACCGAGGCCGATCAGCACATTGCGCAGCACCGCCGGGGCGACTTTTTGCGCTCGCCCGTTGGCGTCGATCCAGTCGACGGCAAGGCCGGCTCGGCTGGCGAGAATTTCCAGTTGCGCATCGCTCATAGGCGCTCTCCATCCAGGGGTAGCAAAGGGGTTGCGGCCGTGAGGCTGACGAGCGCGCAATACGGGGGCAGTTGCCCCTCATCCGACAGGCCGGCGTCGGATGGCTGGCGAAACAGCCACACCGATTCGGTCTGTGGAAGGTTGACCACTGGCGTGTCGCTGAGGTTCAGGTCGATTCGCAGCTCGCTGCCATCACCCAGTCGCCAGCGTGCGCTGACGGCGCCAGGCCCCAGCACTTGGGCGCCGAGTGCTTGAGTGCCGGACAGGTTTGGAATGATGTATTGATGGCGCAATTGCAGCAGCCGGCGATACAGCGCCAGTGTTGTCTGTTGCCGAGGTGTGCCGTTACCCATCAGACGCGGTTGTGAGGCGTGAAAGGTCTGCTCGGCGTTGGGGTCGGGAATCTGCTCGCGCTTGTGCGGATCCGAGAAGGCACTGAATGCCGCAAACTCATTGCGTCGACCTTCGCGCACCCGCTTCGCCAGTTCGCCATGGTGGCTGGTGAAGAACAGGAATGGCTGTTGGGCCGCGTATTCATCGCCCATGAACATCAGGGGAATCATCGGCGACAGCAACAACATCGCTGTCGCAGCATCCACTGCGCGCGGGTCGGCCAATTGATGCAAGCGCTCGCCGAAGGCGCGGTTGCCGATCTGGTCATGATTCTGCAGGAACAGCACGAAGGCGGTGGAGGGCAGATGCTCGCTTGGCTCGCCACGGGGTTCGCCGTGGCGAGTGATATGACCCTGAAACACGAAACCCTGGCTCAGACAGCGGGCCAGTTGCTCGGTGGGTTGCAGTGCATAGTCCGCGTAATAGGCGTCGGTTTCACCGGTGAGTAATACATGCAGGGCGTTGTGGCCGTCGTCGTTCCACTGTGCGTCGTAATTTTCCTCAAGCAGGCTTGACTGGTTGAGTTCGTTCTCGATGGTCAGCCAGACATGCCGGGACGGGTCGATCTGCTGACGTATGCGACGTGCGAGTTCCGGCAGGAAGTCGGGGCTTTCGATGGCATGCACCGCATCCAGGCGCAAGCCGTCGAAACGGTATTCCAGCAGCCACATCAGTGCGTTTTCGACGAAGAAGTCCCGCACTTCACGACGACGGAAATCGATGGCCGCGCCCCACGGGGTATGTTTGTCTTCGCGAAAAAAGCCCTTGGCGTAGCGATGCAGGTAATTGCCGTCGGGGCCGAAGTGGTTGTAGACCACGTCGAGGATCACCGCCAGACCATAACCGTGGGCGCTGTCGATCAGGTGTTTGAGTTGTTCCGGCGTGCCGTAACTGGCTTGAGGCGCATAGTGCAGCACGCCGTCGTAGCCCCAGTTGCGATCGCCGGGAAACTGCGCGATCGGCATCAGTTCAATGGCGGTGATACCGAGCCCGGCAAGGCGTGACAGATGCTGCTCGACTTCGGCAAACCCGCCGAGCGCACCGACATGCAGTTCATAAATGACCGCTTCATTCCAGGGGCGGCCTTGCCACGTGGTGTTGCGCCAGGAATAGAGGTGCGGATCGACCACCACGCTGTGACGGTCCAGGTCACCGTCCTGCGCCCTGGAGGCCGGGTCGGGCACCTCCAGTTCGCCATCAATGTTGAAACGGTAGCGGCTGCCGGCAGGGCAGCGGGTCTTGATGACAAACCAGCCCTCGCCCTGGGGCAGCATGGGCAGGGACTGGCCGTTGTCCAGCTCGACGCTGACGTAAAATGCATCCGGCGCCCACAGCGCGAATTGTGTGTGGTCGGCATCCAGCATGATCGCGCCGTGGGGCCAGCTTTCAGGTGTCCGTGACGGCATCGTTGAAAACCTCCCTGGTTATTTGTGGTGCGTTTTGCCCAGCGCCTTGGCCACCAGTTGTTCGTAGAGTTCGGCGTAGGGTTCGACGGCCTTGCACCAGTTGAACGGTGCCGCCATCGCCCGGCAACGCATGGCGTTGAGCAGTTCGGGAAAGGCAAAGACCTTGAACGCGCGGCTCAGGGCTTCGCGGTAGCTGTCCGCTGTCGATTCGTTGAAGAGGAAACCGGTGACACCGTTTTCGATGGTGTCCGCCAGCCCGCCAGTGTTGCGCGCTACCGGCAGCGAGCCGAAGCGTTGGGCGTACATCTGACTCAGACCGCAAGGCTCGTATCGCGAAGGCATCAGCAGAAAATCGCTGCCGGCGAACATGCGTCGGGCGTCGGTTTCGTTGAAGCCGATGCGCACGCCGATCTGGCCGGGGAAGCGCAGCGCCAGTTCGCGCATGGCCTGTTCTTCTTCCGGCTCGCCACGGCCGATGATCGCGATCTGGCCACCGTTCTGGACGATGTATTCCGACACGGCTTCGGTCAGGTCCAGGCCTTTTTGATAGACCAGACGCGAGACCACGGCAAACAGCGGGCCTTTGGAGTCTTGCAGGCCAAACAATTCGCGCACGTGGGCGGCGTTGACGGCTTTGCCTTCCCAGTCGCCGATGGCAAATGGCGCAAACAGGTGCGGGTCGGTGGCGGCGTCCCAGCTCTCGTCGATACCGTTGGGGATGCCGCTGAGCAAGCCTTGCTGGGTCTTGGCGGCGAGAAAACCGTCGAGACCGCAGCCGAAATCCGGGGTGGTGATTTCCTGCGCGTAGGTGGCGCTGACCGTGGTGATGTGGCTCGAATAGGCCATGCCGGCCTTGAGGAACGACATTTTGCCGTAGAACTCCATGCCTTCCTGTTGCAGGGCATGGGCGGGGATCCCGAGTTCCGGGCACGAGCCCAGGCTGGTCACGCCTTGATAAGCGAGGTTGTGAATGGTGAACAGGGTCGGCGTGCGTTGCCCGCGCCAGTGCATATAGGCAGGCGCCAGCCCGGCCGGCCAGTCGTGGGCGTGCACCAGATCCGGGCACCAGTGGATTTGCGCGAGGTTGGCGGCGATATCGGCGGCGGCCAGACCCAGTCGGGCGAAACGGATGTGGTTGTCCGGCCAGTCGCGACCGTTGTTGGCACCGTAAGGGCCGCCGTCGCGGGCATACAGTTCAGGGCAGATCAACACATAAATGACCAGACCGTCAGGCATGTCCATGCGCCCGATCTTGCAAGGCGGCAGCGCGGCGTGGCCACCCAGTTCACCGATGATGTGGATCGGATTCTCGCTGTTCATCACTTGCGGATAACCGGGGATCAACACCCGGACATCATGCAGATGCGCCATGGCGCGGGGCAGGGCGGCAGAAACGTCTCCCAGACCGCCGGTCTTCACCAGATCGGCGATTTCCGAGGTCACGAACAACACTTTCTTCTTGTTGGGGTTCTGACTGGCCACTGGCGTCAGCGTCTTGGTGCTCGGGACGTTGATCGACCGGCTGCCGGGAACGCTTACGGTGCTCGATTCACCCATCGGCTGATGAGCCCGTTCTCCCTGAATTTCCAATGCCGCACTGATCATATGAATCTCCCGTCTTTTTTGATCTGATTCTTGTCTTGAACAAGCGATGTCCACGGCCAGGTCCTGTGGCCGGGCGCAAACGCGCCACGCATCGGTGAGCAAACGCTACCCAACACGCGCAAGCAGAATGGGTGAAGGGGCCGTTGCAAGGAATGAACCAGTCGCTTTGGCCCTGTCTTTCAGATGACCCGTCGCGATCAGCAAAAGTTTCGACAAAATTTCCGCGTTGTGACCGGTCGGTTTCGCCTCGCGAAAACCAGTCTAGGCCAGATCCTAGAGCGGGCCAGGGCAATCGGACGAATTGTTCGACAATCTTTTGCGAGGTCGCAAAAACCGTGGCTTGGGGACGAGACGCGCCCCGACGAAGTGCATGTCTGGCGGCATCGATGATGCAAATTGGTGACCGGTCAGTCACGTTTTCGGGCGCGAGAAAAGTGTGTGCGCACTGTTGCGGTGCGTGCAGGAATGTTGGCGTGCGGTCAGTGGGTGCTGCTTCGCGGGCAGGGGTTGCCCGCGAATGGGACGAAGGTCAGTTCAGCAGGCGAAGCGGATCTCCCGCCGACCAGGCCTGAATGTCCTCGATCATCTGCGAAAAGAACTGCTGATAGTTCTGTCGGCTGACGTACCCGACATGAGGCGTGGCCAGTACATTGTCCAGCGTGCGAAACGGGTGCAGTGCCGGCAAAGGCTCCTGATCGAATACATCCAGAGCCGCCCCGGCGATGCGTTGTTTCTGCAAGGCCTTGATCAGCTCGGCTTCGTCGACAATGGGCCCGCGTGCCGTGTTGACCAGCAGGGCGGTCGGCTTCATCCAGCCCAGCGCCTGGGCATCGACGAGACCACGGCTGCGGTCGCTGAGCACCAGATGCACCGACAGCACGTCAGCCTGTTCGAACAATTGCTGCTTGCTGACATAAGTGACGCCGGCCTGTTCGGCGCGCTCGGCGGTAAGGTTTTCGCTCCACGCAATGACGCGCATGCCGAACACCTGCCCGAACTGCGCGACCCGTTGGCCGATACTGCCGAGCCCCAGAATACCGAGGGTCTTGCCGTGCAGGTCGCCGCCCAGACCTTGCTGCCATTGTCCGGCACGCAGGGCATTGGCCTCGTTCACCAGATTGCGGGTGGCGGCCATGATCAACGCCCAGGTCAGTTCCGGTGCGGCGTGTTTGTAGCTGTCGGTGCCGCAGACCCTGATTCCGAGTCGGGCCGCGGCCGGCATGTCCAGCGCTGCGTTGCGCATGCCGCCCGTGACCAGCAGTTTCAGGTTCGGCAAACGCTTGAGCAGGTCCTCATCGAAGCGCGTGCGTTCGCGCATCACGCAAATCACCTCGAACCGGCCCAGTCGTTCGGCCAGTGTGGCGTTGTCCGCCGGGTACTCATGGACAAAGGTCACTTCACCGAGACTGTCCAGCACCGACCAGTCGACCACGTCCCGCGCCACGTCCTGCCAGTCATCGATTACTGCAATCTGCACCGCCATCAGCCTTGACTCCTCAACGAACGGGATTGGTTTTGTTCAGCCAGTCGAGCAGCGCCTGGTGGAACTGCGTCGGTTCTTCCATTTGCGGCGCGTGGCCCAGGCCGGGGAATTCCACCAGTGTGGATTGCGGGATCAGCTTCGCCACCTGCTTGCCCAGCACCTCGTAGTGACCGATTTTCGCCTTCACTTCGGGCGGTGCGATGTCCTTGCCGATGGCCGTTGTGTCAGACGTGCCGATCAGCAACAGGGTCGGCATCTTCAGATCCTTGAACTCGTAGTACACCGGCTGGGTAAAGATCATGTCGTAGATCAGCGCCGAGTTCCATGCGACCTGAGTCTTGCCCGGCCCGTTGCTCAGGCCGGCGAGCATGTCCACCCAGCGGTCGAATTCCGGCTTCCAGCGACCGTCGTAATAAGTGCTGCGCTCGTAGTCGCGAATACCCTGGGCGGTGACTTTCAGTTCGCGCTGATACCACTGATCGACGCTGCGCCACGGCACGCCGAGGGCTTTCCAGTCCTCCAGGCCGATCGGGTTGACCAGCGCCAGTTGCTCGACCTGATCCGGGTATTGCAGGGCGTATCGGGTGGCGAGCATGCCGCCGGTGGAGTGGCCGAGCAGGGTGGCTTTCTGAATGCCCAGCGCCTTGAGCATTTGCTGGGTATTGGCCGCCAGTTGCTGGAAGCTGTATTGATAATGTTCGGGTTTGCTGGAGGTGCAGAAACCGATCTGGTCCGGAGCCACCACCCGGTAACCGGCCTCGCTCAGGGCCTTGATCGAACTGTCCCAGGTCGCGCCGCAAAAATTCTTGCCGTGCATCAGCACCACGGTGCGCCCGTTGGCCTTGCCGTGGGCGGCGACGTCCATGTAACCCATCTGCAGAGACTGGCCCTGGGACTGAAAGGCAAAGTGCTTGAGGGTGTAGGGATACTCGAAACCTTGCAATTGCGGGCCGTACTGCGGGCCTTCGGCATGGGCGAAAAGGGGCAAGGCAGCGGTCAGCAACAGGCCGGGCAGCCAGCGGGTCAGCGACACAGACATGGGACAACTCCACAGGAAATCGGCCGATGCTGGAACGGCCGGATTAGGGCGACGTTAAACACAGGCAACGTCCACCGCAGAACGTTCAACCGAGCCAGCCGAGGGTGAGCATCGCCAGCACCCCGTAGCGAGCGCCTTTGGCGAGGGTGACGATCAGCAGAAAGCGCCCGAGGGGTTCACGCATGACCCCGGCGATCAGCGTCAGGGGATCGCCGATGACCGGCAGCCAGCTGAGCAGCAGCGACCAGTGACCATAACGCTGATAGTGAACACGGGCGCGGGCCATGTGCTTCGGGCCGACCGGAAACCAGCGGCGGTCCTGAAACCGTTCCAGCCCGCGCCCCAGCCACCAGTTGACCAGCGAACCGAGGACATTGCCCAGTGTCGCCACGGCCAACAGCCCCCACAGCCAGTAACGATCGCTGACCAGCAGCCCGACCAGCACGGCTTCCGATTGCAGCGGCAGCAGCGTCGCCGCGCCAAACGCGGCCAGGAACAGCCCGAGATAACCCGCCGTCATCAATGGGCCGGGTAATCCGCCACCACCACATCGGCACCGTCCTTCTTGAGGCCGATCACCTGATAGGCATCGCTCATGCCGTCCATCTCCATGCCCGGCGAGCCCATCGGCATGCCCGGTGCGGCTACGCCCAGCAGGTCGTCACGCTTGCTCAGCGCCAGCACCTGTTCGGCGGGCACATGGCCTTCGACGAATTTGCCGTTGATGATCGCCGTATGGCACGAGGCCAGGCGTGGCGGTACGCCGTGTTGTTGCTTGAAGGAGCTCATGTCCGCCTCGACGTGATCCTCGACCTTGAAGCCATTCGCCTCCAGGTGGCTGATCCACTTCTTGCAGCAACCGCAGTTGGCGTCGCGATGGACTTCGATCGGGATGAGGTCGGCGGCTTGCGCCAGGGAGGAAAGGAGCAGGGCGCTCAGGGCGGCCAGACGCAGAGGGTTTTTCATGCAGGGTTCTCGACTCGGGTGACGGTCAAAAAGAACGCATTTTGACCGGTTTTTCCGACCCGGCATCAACGGAGTGTTTCCAGTTGATACAAGGCAGGCTGTCAGCATGATCGTAGATCAAAGCTGACAGCCTCCTGAGTGCGAGATGACAAATCCGTCAGCTGACCTTGAACCGGCCCATGATTGCGCTCACCCGACCGTTGGCCTCCAGGAGCTGGCGGGTATTGGTTTCACTGGCCTGGCCGCTTTGCACCAGCTCATCCACCATGTGGCGGATCTGCACCATGCTGCGATTGATTTCTTCGGTGACGGCGCTTTGCTGTTCGGCGGCCGTGGCGATCTGGGCACTGAGGCTGTTGATATGGCTGACGGAGCCGGCCATGTCGTCGAGCCCGCTGGTGACCCGGGCGGTGGCGTCGGCAGCGGACTGGCAACTGGCCTGGGTGTTTTCCATGGCGCTGACCGAGGAACTTACGCCCTGGGTCAGGCGGGTCAGCATTTCGTTGATTTCCGAGGTACTGGCCTGGGTCCGGGCAGCGAGGGCACGTACCTCATCGGCGACCACGGCGAAACCGCGCCCCTGTTCGCCGGCGCGGGCAGCCTCGATGGCGGCGTTGAGCGCCAGCAGGTTGGTCTGCCCGGCGATCGCACCGATCACCCCCAGAATCTCGGTAATGCGCTGGGCGTCCTGCTGCATGTTTTCGACTTTGTGCGTCGCACTGGCCACTTCATCGATCAGCGCGACGACGCTGCTGGTGGCTTCGCCCACCACGACCCGAGAGCGGTCGGCATTTTCGTTGGCCCGTTGGGTAAACGCCGCGGTTTCGGCAGCGTTTTGCGCGACGCTTTCGGCAGTGGAGCTCATCTCGTTGATGGCGGTAACGGTCTGGTCGGTTTCCGAGGCGTGGCGCAGCAGGATCTGGCTGGTGTGTGCCGAGGTGCGCTGCAGGTTGTCGAGGCTCGAAGCCATGGCGCCGGTAGCCTGGGTGACCTCGCCGATCATGTTTTGCAGATAGGCGATGAAGGTGTTGACCGAATGGCCAATGGCACCGAGTTCGTCTTCGGCACGGATGGTGATGCGGCGGGTCAGGTCGGCATCGCCGCTGGACAGCGAATCGATGTTGGCCTTGAGCGCTTTCATGCGCGAAACCAGTTGGCGAATGGCGTAGACCTGCAGCAGCACCAGCAGGATCACCAGCGGAATCTGCAACAGGCTGAGGCTGCTGAGTACGTCGTCACGTTGCGCGGTGAGCATTTTGGTCGGCAGTGCAGTGGCGAGGAACCACGGTGTGCCTTCGATCGGGCGCATGAAGAAGGTGCTGGCTTCACCGTTGTTGTCGAATTCGACACGCTGCGCCTGATCGCGATTCTGCAGGCCAGCCTTGACCTGGCTGGCGAAGGTAGAACCGGCGGCCAGTTCGCTGATGTTCTTCAACACGATCGGGCCGCTGATACGCGAGCTGTTGCTGATGATCTTGCCGTCGGCCTCGACGATCAGCATTTCGGCGTTGAGGTCTTTTTCCTTGCGCGCCACCAGGTCGTTGAAGAAGCCCAGGGTCACATCGATGGTCGATACGCCCCAGGCGCTGCCGTTTTTCTGGATGGCCATGGCGCAGTTGGTGCGCGGCTCGGCGCTCGCATCATCTTTATAGGCAGCGGCCCAGGCGCATTGCCCGCGCGGGGTCTGCATGCCGCCCTTGTACCAGCTCTGGTCGTAGTAGTTGGGGGCCGCGTCGCTGTTCCAGAAGGTGTTCACGGCGAGCTTGCCGGAGCTGTCACGGTGCCAGAAGGTACTGAACTTGTTGCGTCCCGCCTCACGCTGACCGGGCAACGGCCAGATACCACCGCCGAACACCTTCAATTCGCCGTACTGATCCACCAGCCCCGGCAGCACGGTATCGATGGCGGCGCTGTCGAGCAGGGGAATGGTCTGGGTGATGCTGCGTTGCTGCGACTGAACCTTGTTCAGTTCGCCCTGGATCTGCTGGGCGACCTCGGCGATGCGGTTGAGCACGACTTGCTCTTCGGTATGGCGCAGTTTGGGGGCGACCAGTTGGCTGATGCCCACCACGGTCAGGACCGACAGCAACAGGATGAACAGAACCAGAAACAACGTATAGCGAGCCTGAATGGTACGGAATGCGGGCATGGAGACCGGTCCTTGAGCAACGTTCTTATTAGGGGATGGGAGCAAAACAGTAGGGGTATCCCTTACATATCGTCGCGACGCGAGGAAGCTTTAGGTACTGGCGTACTAAAAGATTCCCGGAACGTTGATCGGCCAGTAACAGGCTCGACACATTAAAACTAACCAGCCCGTTTGTTAGAGTAAAAAGTCGATTTTATTGAAGCCGGGAAAAGGGCTTCGGATCAGTAAATCTGGGGCTTGCATTCATTTGTATCGGAAATGTACATAAATTGTAAAAAAGTGAAAAATGGGTTGGTGGCATTCGTTTGCCGGCCGATACTCCGGGCAATTCAAGACGTTCCACAAGGATATTTTTCATGTTCTTTTCGCAAGGAGCACGCTCATGACCGTTGGTTATACCGGCGCCTGGCAACCCAAGGCGGGTTTGCTGGTTCGAGATACCGCAAGTTCAAGCAAACCGGTTTCTCAAAGCCTGAAGGTCAAGCAGATGCTGGCGCTGGTCGGTAACGACCCCACCGCGATCAATACGGCGGAGATGGACAAGCAGGGGCTGCACAAGAACATCAAGGGTTTCGATCCCACCAGTGTTTCAGCCAAGCAGTTGGGCAGCCTGAGTGCAATGTTGCGCAGCCGGGGCCTGATTTCCGAGATCACGTCCATGACGTTGCTCAACGCCGGCGACAAGTTTGATCGCTTCGGCGTACAGAAGGATCCGGACGCCAAGTTCAATGCGCTGGAGTATTTCGCGACGCAGCTGGAAACCATCCAGAACAACAATCTCAAAGGTAACAAGTACGCGAATACGTTGATCCCCGAGTACAAGAAAGCCATCTATGTGCTGCAGAACTTGAAGACTTACGGTCAGGGTGGGGAACGCAAGCCTCCAACCGATCAAGGTGTCAAAGCCAAGGCATGAAAAAAGGCCCGCCCGGGAACGGAGCGGGCCTTTTCATTTTATGGAGCGGTCAGTTGCCGGTGCTGCATGTCGTCATGCAAGCGCTGCATCTGTGGGCAATGCAGGGTCAGGGGCCTGGGTTGGAATCCGCGATGAAACAGCGCCAGCCATCCCTCACCCCGGCCATCGGGCGCCATTCCGGTGAACACGAACCCGATCGCCGAAAGCCGGCGCCAGGCATTGTCGAAACCCTGTGCGAGCCTGAGCCTGATCGATATCAGCCAATGGGCGGGCAGTTGCTGCAATTGCTTGAGCAAACTGTCGTCGACTTCACTGAAGACTCCGTCATAACGCCCCCATTGTTGTTTCAGCTGCGCCGGCGCGCCGATCCAGGGCGAAACGTTCAACCGCGTTCCGAACACCTCGCACATCTGCTGCATGAACTCACGGCATTCCCGCGGCCACGTCAACGCCGGCAGCGGGCGCCGATAGCCATCGACGGGGGCGTAACCCAAAACGAGCGATTCCGTCCCGGCCGCGCCAAAGGGCGACGGAGCATGATCGGGCAGGAGACCGGTGTTGTGAAAACCAAGACTGGTGGCCATTTTCTGCGTGTAGGGGTGATGGGTCATCTGCTTGATCGTGACCCCCTGATAACCGAGCGCCTGCGCATGGATCAGCAAATGTCGGCTCAGTCGCGTAGCGATGTTCCGACCACGGAACTGTTCATCGACCACGCTCAGCGCCAGTTCGGCGACGGACGATCCCTGGTCGAGAATCAACGTGGCATGTCCCGCCACCTGATCCTTCGTCACCGCCACCAACGAGTGCCAGTGGCCGTCGGCATGGTTCTGACTGATCATGCGGGGCAGATAGACATGCGGCTGGGCGTAATGATCGCCATAGATCTTTCTGAACAGACGACTCACGGCGGCGGCGTCACTGGCGCGGTAACCTCGCAGGGTAATCGACTCCATCAGCAACGCTCCTTGCCAGAGGCGTTATAGTCGCGCCGGTCCAGCACGCGCTGACGTTTGCCGGAGCGTGGATGACGTACCAGTTCCTGAACCGGGCAGCAGCGAACCTGCAACGCCAGCAAGTGATCGGCGCTCAGTTGCTCGATCAACGGATAGTCTTCGATCAATGCACGGTGCAGCGTCAGGTCGGTTTCAGCCATTGCCGGAGTCATGGCGTTCGGTGCCCAGTGCAGGCGCAGGATATCCATCGCCTCATCCTGCTCGATCACCAGTTGCCAATCATCGCTCCCGGTGACCCGCCGCACGGTCTCGCCGATCGCCTGCGGCAGCAGGGTCAGAATACCCACCCGTATTCGCTGGCTGTCGGCGCAACGACCCATCAGCGCGAACTTGCGCCGGGATGTCCCGCTCGGCTCTCGCCAGCAGGCCCGGTCGCCGACCGGGTAGCGGATCAGAGGCATCAACCGGCGCGTCAGGTTGGTTATCACCAGGCGTCCGACACGGTCGCATTCCTCGATCACTTCGCCGGTCTGCTCATCGAGAATTTCCAGCACAGCGTGGCGTTCGGGGACCCGATGTTCTCCCAGGTCGCAGTCACGATGGCTGGCTCCGATGAACCCGGCGTCCACGCTGGCGTAGCCGATAGAGGCTGCACGGGCATTGGGAAGCACCTGCCTGAGTCGTTGCAACTGTGCGTCAAACAGGCTTTCGCCGGCGTAGAGCAGGGTGGTGACGCCTTCGAGGACTTGACCTTGTTGCTCGAGCCAGGCTGCGAAGGTCAGCAGATGGGCGGGCACACCTGCCAGCACGTTGATCCGGTGCCGGGCAATCGCATCGGCCAGGGCGCCCGAGGCGACATGGCCGGTGAACGGAAACTCGACGACCTCGATTTCCATATGCGTCAGCGCATCGTGAGTGAAGATAAAACTGGCATACAGATCCCCGACAAAAAACAGGTTGGCGACCCGGTCCCCGGTGCTCAACTGCGCGTCGAGGCTGCGACCGAAGTCCGTCACCAGTGTTCGCCACTCCTCGCGCCGGAACAGTGAAAACTTCCCGGCACTGGTGCTTCCTCCCGTTTTGAAGATCAGCGCGTCATTCAGCGGCGCGGTCAGGACAGGCCATTGGTCGAGGTCATGACTGCCTTTCCAGTATTGAACGGGGTCAATCACCGGCAGTTTTTCCAGCGATGGGATCTGCCGGGGAAGCCCGGCAAAATGGCGTGCATAAAAGTCTGAATGCTGTCGCGCAAACGTCACCAGTTCTTCCAGTTCAAATCGTGTGTTCATCATTGGCTCCTTGCCTGTTTGCGCCGGGACCAATGCCCCGATTGTCGATCAGCAGCGGCGTCTTGCCGCTGTGTTTGTTGCGGGTGAATTCGGTGCTGCCGCAGACTTCCACCTCTACCGTCAGCAGGCCTGTCTGGATGAGCGTGGCCAGCGTCGGATAGCCCGACAGGCGATGCTGCACATCATCGGGTTGCCGTGGGCTGCGAAACCGCATGCGTTCCAGGCCGTCCGGAGCATGTTCGAGGATCAACTGAAAATCGCTCTGCAGATGCTCTGCCAGTTGCGACAGGCAGATGAAGTCCGTACCGATGCGCACGAGTCTGCCGTGCCGCTGCAACAGTTCGAAGCGCGGAGTGGGCAGGCCGCAGTCACAATTGCCGGGTAGCCAGCGGCCGCTGTCACCGACGTCGTAGCGCTGGACGTCCTGACCCTCCCGTTCGATGGAGGTGAATACCAGGCGTCCGGTTTCACTACCGGTCACTGGTCGATCGGCGTCGAATTCGACAATTTCCAGATGCTGGATATCACTCATCAAATGGAACACGCCATCGCCGGTGGCCGGGCAGGCGTGGCCGAGCGGCCCGGCATCGACACTGCCGTAAATGGCCGAACGGATGAGCCTGACGCCACAGTCGCGCATCAGCGCAAGGCTTTGTTCGCCAGGGTGTTCGCCACCGAGAAATACCTTTTCGATCCCGCCATAGTCCCGCAGCCGTGCCTGCTCGTTTAGAAACAAACGATGCAGAGTACTGGGCATGCCAACCAGTACGGTGACGCGCTGATCGATGATCAACTGCGCGATGTCGCGATAGTCGTCATCGGCCGGTGCGCCCATCGGCAGGTGTGTGACACCCAGCAGTTCCAGCACCTTGGAAAAACTGAAGAAGCCACCGTACAGCCCGCCGCTGAAGAACAGGTTCATCACCCGGTCCCGGTTCGGGTCGAGACCGGCCGCGAACAAGCCGTCGGCGCTGGCGCGCATCTGCCGATCGAAATCCCGGTAGCTGTAGCCGGACAGCGCAGGAGTGCCGCTGCTGCCGCCGGAACGGAAGTACAACCGGGCCGCCGGGTGGATCGGGCGGGTGACAAAACCGTCTTTGCTCATGATCGGCAAGTCGGCCACGCCGGGGGACGTCGGCACAGGGTCGAGCGTGGCGCGGGTTGCCAGCGTGGTGCCCGGCAGGCTGACCGACACGCGTCGGCTCAAGCGTTGCAAGGCATAAACGCCATCGTGGGGTTCGCCTTCGTAGCCGTCGTGAATCGCGTGTACCGGGGTGACCCGTGTGACGCCTGCGGCAATCAGCGTCTGGGCCAGCTCGGCGATGTCGTGTTCAGTGCAGATCAGACCGGCGCTTTGCAGCACGTTTCGCCAAGGCAACAGTGTGTCCGTGAGCTGCGTGCGTGGCAGTGGTTTGAGCAACAGGCTGCGAAACAGGGGGGAGGGGCCAAGTTGCGGGTCGTGGGTCCAGATGACTCGCCAGTCCGGTGCCTGCCAGACATGACCGGTGGCCCCGGCAAAGCTGTAAGCCAGGCGTGCCATCGCCGTGCGGGTGGTGATTTCCGAGGCTTCCTGAACCGAAGGCAACAGGGCCGGCCAGTGTCGGGCGCGGCGTTCGAACGCCTCGGCCAGGCCTTCGCCGATGGAACGCAGGGTGCTTTCGTCGTCACTGTCCACCAGCAGCCATTGCGGGCTGGAGCAGGCCTGCTGGTCAAGGCGACAGACTTCATCGGCCACGGCGTCCAGGGCCGCCGGTGTGACCGCTGCCGGTGTCAGGTAGACGAAGCTGATACGGTGGCCCCAGTCGATCCAGCGACATCCGGGTGCCAGTTGCTGGCGGATGGCTTGCAGCGCCGATTCGCCTCCCCACGCCGACACGCCGTTTGCGCGTTGGCAGAGTTGGCCGATCCGGGCGGTGGTTGCCGGAACGACCGCGACATGCCCCGCGATCTGGCCGGTCGCATCACACTGCGTCAAAGCGTGGAGCAATCGCGCCGTCAGGCCCTGGTCGCTGCTGCTGGGGCGCAACCAGTTGACGTTGCCGGCCAGCAGGCTTTCGATCACGGCGCAGAACGCCAGCAGCGGCGCATTGCCGGGGGTGATGTGAACCACCAGGCCCAGTGGGCTCCAGCGCTCGAAGCGCGGCTGACGATAATCGAAGCGGCGCAGGCTGCCCGGTTGTTCGCCGAGTTCGCGCAAAAGCTTTTGCCGCAGCGCATCCGGTTGGCAGAACTCGATCAGCGACTGGCGTTGTTCAGCGTCGAGGGGCAATGCCAGATCCGGGTTCTGCAGGCGTGCGGCAAAGGTGGCCGCTGCGTCAAGGACGATCGCCGTGTCCAGCGCCTTGGCCAACCGTTGTGGCAAATCCAGTTCAAGTTGTTGCAGTGCGGCGTCGAAGGTGCAGTCGGTGTGGAGCTGTCCGTTGATCAGGTACATGTCAGTGCTTCCCCAGCAATTCAGAGGCGGCCATGGCGCAGCTTCTGCCGGCCGTGGTCGCGGCGCGGCCATGCAGTTCGAACCAGTCGGTGGCCAGACCGCAGCTACAGCTGGTGCCCGGATGCAGGGTGGCGAGATCGCTCATGACCACGGCATGGGCCGGGCTCGACGAAATGTAAGGCGAGACAAAACTCAGCAAGCCCTGACGGCCGTAAGGCTGAACCGTGAAGTCAGATGGATTGCGCACGAAGACCTTCGAATAGACCGGAACATGGAAACGATGGTGAGCGCACTCGAGATACGGCACCGGATGCTCGACCGCGCCGTAACCGTCACGGCAGCGGGACATCTTGATGCCCAATTGGCGGTGGATACGTTCGTACAATTGCTGACGGGGTATCTCTTGCGCCGCATGGGTCTTCCAGCCGCCGCCAAACAGTGCCAGCGAGCCTTCTGCCAGTTGCAGATCAGCCACCCCGGTGGCCCGCATCCGTTGCAGGGTCTGCCAAAGAACGGCAGGGAAGCCGAAGATCCGCACCGGCAAGCCTTCATCGGCGAAGGACTGCAATGCGGCGATCACGCCAAAGCCGTCGAACTCATGACCGCCGCCTGTGTGGCGCAGTGCATAGGCCACGCGATTGACGGGCGCGAACCGGCACAGAAACTGATCGGTGAAGGACGTACCCAGGCGGCTGCCGGACTCGGGCTCGTAGCTCAGGAGCAAGTAATTGCACGGTGTCTGCGGGTTGTCCCAGCCATAGTGGTTAAAGATCCGTTCGACCATGAACTGGGCGGCCTCAAGGCTGCGCTTGTCATAGCGCATGCGGCTTTTCTGGCCGCTGGTGCCTGACGATGTCAGCTCCAGAGCGTCTGCACCGGTCGGGCTGAGCAGTTGCTGCTGTTTGAAGTAACTGGCGAAGACCGGGGGCAGTTGCGACCAGTCGTCGAGGCTGTCCACGTCGGCCACGGTGAGGCCGTTGGCGTTCAACCAGTGTTCGTAACCGGGCGTGTGGTCACAGTGAAACCGGCAGATTTCGGCCATGGCCTGGTCGAACAACCCCGCTGGCATGGATTGCGCGCAATAGGGTTGCGTCAACGCACAGAGCGCGTCGCTGTGAGGGAAATGGAACATGGGATGTCCTTATGGATGTGTCGAGGAGACGGTTTCCTGGCGGGAGGCCCGAAGAAACCGGTACAGGAATGGAAGGCTCAGCAGACCACCCAGCGCGGCCCACAAGGCGAAGGATTCAAGGCGGGAGCCCCCGCCGATCGCGGCGATGATCGAGCCGCCGGCGCCCATCACTGCAATCGAGATCATGCCGATCGCCGCCGACACCAGGCCTTTGCTGTCATCGCTGGAAAACAGCGCCAACCGATAGAGCGCGGCATTGCTCATGCCCAGTCCCACGGCGTACAGCACCAGACCGCAGAT
Organism: Pseudomonas fluorescens; assembly: GCF_012974785.1. Lineage (GTDB taxonomy): Bacteria > Pseudomonadota > Gammaproteobacteria > Pseudomonadales > Pseudomonadaceae > Aquipseudomonas > Aquipseudomonas fluorescens_BT. Next base: position 2,979,460 of record NZ_CP027561.1, read on the forward strand.
CAACAGGCCAAGGCTGGCGCTGGTCAGCGCGCCGGCCAGCAGAATCAGCAGTCCCAGGCAGAACGGCCAGAGCGCCAGATGAATCAGCTGCGGCAGTTCGCGAGATGCCAGCAAACGGTCAAGGATCAGATTGCCGGCGATGACCGCCGCGAAGATCGGGATCTGCCATAAGGCGTACTCTTGAGTCGACAGCCCCAGCAGTTGGATCAACAACAGGGGGGAAAGACCGATCCAGACGATCAATGGCAGGCTCATCAGCCCGAGTGCAAGGCTTGCACCGAGGAACATCGGGGTGCGCAAGAGCGCCGCGTATCGAAGGCGAGTCTGGTGCCAGGACAGTGGAACCGGCGCCTGCTGCCTGCCATCGCGCCGGACGATCCCGACGGTTTCAGGCATGCAGGCATAGAGCCCGAGCCACGCGATGGCGGCGGCCAGACTCAGACCCAGAAACAGCTCGCGCCAGCTCAGCCATTCCAGCAACAGACTGCCGAGTAACGGGCCGAGCAATGGCGACAGCAACGCGATGTTGCCAAGCAGCGCCATGAGCCGTACGGCATCCGCCTCGCAGAACACTTCCTGAAGCGCGGGGTAGCTGACGGCCACCACGAATCCCAGGCCCATGCCTTGCAACAGCCGTAATGCGTTGAAAACTTCGATACCGGGTGTCGCGACCGCTGCTGCGCAGGTCATCCCGAACAGCGCGCAGCCGACAAGCAGCAGCGTGCGGCGGCCGAACCGGTCGGACAGCGGCCCGATCAGCCATTGCAGGCACACGCCTCCGATCAGATACAGATTGAACGCATTGGGGATATGGCGTGGGTCGGCATCGAGGTCCTGGGTGACCGTGAGCATGGCAGGCATCACCAGATCACTGGCCATATAGGTCAGTCCTTCGAACAGTGAAATCGCCAGGCAAAAGCCAAGGATCTGTAGCGGCGGGAGTTCAATGAGGGTTCTTTGCATACGCTTCCATGCCTTCAAGAGAGGGAGCGCAAAGGGTAGGGAGAGGGGAGCAAGGTTCCTACGTCGTAGCTACTACTCAGTATGTCGCAGGTTTGCGGGGTATTGCGGTTGACGGATTACTTACTCGGGATTGCGAAACATCCGACATTTTGAGCCGGGATATATACGGAAAATGCCCACATCCTCGTGGGCATTTTTTATGGTATTCAATTAAATGTTTCATTTGAAGAGAGCGTAGTCGGTGCTCTGCAAAGGTCGGATTTACCGATGCTGGTAGTAACCAGGGCCTCCACCATAGTAGCGATGATCGCCATGCCAGCCGCCGTGGGGGAAAATGATGCAGCCGCTCAGTGTGAGCAGTGCCAGAACTGGAATCAGCCAGGTGATTCGACGCAGCATTTCAAAAGTCCTCATGGTTGACGCCGCATGGAGCCAAAGCTCTATCGGCTGTAACATGAGACCTCGTTTGCAGCGGCGCATCCCCGTGAGTCGGTATGCGCATGGCATCAGCGCCGATACAAACCCGATACATTTCCAGGATTTCAGGAACCCGTAATGACCCAGTCGCAACGTTTGAAATACTCGATTCTGATCGCTCTCTGCGTGTTGGCAATCATGCTTGGCCTGTCGTGGATGCAGAACGCCGGGATGCTCAGCGAAAAAATGTTCCAGTACATCGCCATCGGTGTGGCGGTGGTCGTGGTGGTGATCAACGGCGTGATGCGCCGCAAGGTCAAACCCTGACGGCGCTCAAGAAGGAATTCAGTGGCTGTTGAGGACGGCAGCAGCCTGTGGATGCAGGCTGTAGCTCTTGTCGGCGTTGAAGGTGATCACGCCTTCGGCGCACAGGCGCTTCAACACTTCGCGCACACTGAGAAACGACAGCGGAATGCCCAGGTCCAGCAATTGGCTGTGGACACCGCGCACGCCCAGACTCCGGTCGCTTTCGGCGGCGATCAGCAAGGCGTCGATGACTTTCAGGCGAATCAGACTGGTGCGCAGGCCGAAGCTCTTGAGCAGCAGACGAATACGTTCATTGCCGTGGCGTTCGGCCCGTTGTCCGAGTACGCCGGCGTGCGAACCCATGGAAGCTCCTTGTGGTGCCTGGCTACCGTCCGATGGTAGTTGCAGGTTGTACATGCGATTACTCCTTTTCAGAGCCTGATCAGGAAGGGTTTCTGGTGCTCTCTCTAATCAAGACGTATCAGCCCGACAAATCATGAAGCGAAAAATGTAGAAAATTTGTCGTTGATTCGTCTTTTCCGCGTGATCAAGGCTTTGAGCGGACGGTAAATCCGCTAAATTTTTTTTCATCTGTTTCGTTTCCCGGTCAGGCTCATTGCGCGTGGACGCGTGGGTGTTTTCCAGAACGGATCCGCCGCCCCTCAAAGGTTCGATACGCGAGGATCCGCTCTCAGGCATTTCGATCAGGAGCGAGCGTGATTATTTCCAGGCAGTTAACCGGGCTGACCCTTGCCGGCATGTTTCTCGGGCTGAGCCTGTCGGCGCAGGCGTTCAGTCCTGCCACCCAGGCCGGGGCCGACATTCGGCGCACAGGGTTTGGCGTACCGCATATCCGTGCGCAGAACGAGCGTGGCCTCGGATTCGGCATCGGTTACGCCTATGCACAGGACAATCTGTGCCTGCTGGCCAACGAGATCGTGACAGTCAACGGCGAGCGTTCACGTTATTTCGGACCCGAGCAGTTCACGGTCGAAGAGCGCGAGAACCGCGTCAGCGATGTGTTCTTCCAATGGCTCAACACCCCGCAGGCGGTCAATGCCTTCTGGCAGGCACAGCCGGTCGAGGTGCGTGATCTGGTGCAAGGTTATGCCGCCGGCTACAACCGCTATCTGGCCGAGCGTCGCCAGCAGGGGCTGCCACAACAGTGTCAGGGCGAGTGGGTGCGGGATATGACCGCCCAAGACCTGGTGAAGCTGACACGCCGGCTGCTGGTGGAGGGCGGCGTCGGACAGTTCGCCGAAGCACTGGCAGGCGCCGCGCCACCGCAGGCCAGCGCTCAGGTCGGACAGGATGTTCGGGCCTATCGACTGGCTGCCACACGCCTGCAACGTTTTGCCCTGGACCGGGGCAGCAACGCGGTGGCGGTGGGTAGCGAGCGCTCATTCAATGGCCGTGGAATGCTGCTGGCGAACCCGCATTTTCCGTGGGGCGGCGGCATGCGTTTCTATCAGATGCACCTGACCATTCCCGGCAAACTGGATGTGATGGGCGCGGCGTTGCCGGGGCTGCCGATGATCAATATCGGCTTCAACCAGCACCTGGCCTGGACCCATACCGTCGACGCGTCCAAACACTTCACCCTGTATCGCCTGCAACTTGATCCGCAGGATCCGACCCGCTACATGCTGGACGGGAAATCCCTGCCATTGAGCAAGCAGACCGTCACCGTTCAGGTCAAACAGGCCGATGGCCAGGTCGTGCCGGTCTCGCGGGACATCTACAGCTCGCAATTCGGCCCGATCGTGCAGTGGCCGGGCAAGCTCGACTGGGACAATCAATACGCCTACAGCCTGCGCGATGCCAACCTCGACAACGACCGCGTGCTGACGCAGTGGTACGCGATGAACCACGCCGCCAGCCTCAAGGAGTTGCAGGATTCGGTACACAGGATTCAGGGCATCCCGTGGGTCAATACCCTGGCAGTGGATGACAAAGGCCAGACGCTTTACATGAACCTGTCGGTGGTGCCGAACGTCAGTGCCGACAAACTCGCCAGATGCAGCGACCCGCGTATCGGCCTGCAAATGATCGTGCTCGACGGCTCCAACAGTGACTGCGCCTGGGGCATCGATCCACAAGCGGCACAGAAGGGAATCTTTGCAGCCAGCCAATTGCCGCAACTGCTGCGCAAGGACTTTGTCCAGCATTCCAACGATTCGGCGTGGCTGGCCAACCCGGCACAACCGCTGACCGGTTTTTCTCCGCTGATCAGCCAGCAGGACCAGCCACTGGGCCTGCGTTCGCGGTTTGCATTGGATCGTCTGGCGAGCCTGGGCAAAAAAGGGCCGGTGTCGGTGCAGGATCTGCAGCATATGGTGATGGACGATCAGGTGTACCTGGCCGGCCAGGTGCTGCCGGATCTGTTGCAGTTCTGTGGTACGCCTGGCGCGGCCGAAGTGGCATTGAAGCTTGTGTGCGCCAGTCTCAAGGCATGGGATGGTCGAGCCAACCTGGATTCGGGAATCGGACTGGTGCATTTCCAGTCCATCATGCAAGCCTTGCAGGAGTCGCCGGATGTCTGGCGCGTACCGTTCGACCCGAAAGACGCGCAACACACCCCGCGCGGTCTGGCGGTCGAAAAGCCCGAAGTGGCCGGCGCGCTGCGCGAGGCAATGCTGGCGTCAGCCGAGTCGGCCGACAAGATGGGGCTGACAGCGCAAACCCGCTGGGGCGATGTTCAGGTGGCCAGCAGCGGCGGCCAGCAGACGCCGATCCATGGCGGGCCGGGCACGTTGGGTATCTATAACGCGATCCAGAGCGTTGCGCGTGAAGACGGCAAACTGGAAGTGGTCAGCGGCACCAGTTACCTGCAAGTGGTAACGTTCGACGACATGGGGCCGCACGCTCAGGGTCTGCTTGCGTTTTCATTGTCCAGCGATCCGGCGTCGAAATATTCCAGAGACCAGACGGAGGCTTTCTCGAAAAAACAGTGGAGCGCCTTGCCGTTCACCGAGCAGCAGATCAAGGCGGATCCGCAGTATCAGGTGCAAAGCGTGCGTGAAGAACCGGATAAAACGGGGAACGTGGCGGCGCAGTAATCAGTCGTCACGATGTTGCATCAACCACTGAAGGCCGCTCCCTCACAGGAGCGGCCTCAGCTTTTTGGTGGCTGTTGAGGCATCGGATTGATCACCGGATTGCCTTCCTGGTTGCGGGTGATGAACACCGGCAGGACCTTGGGCATCGAGTTGGCGAAGCTGTTCAGCTCCTTGACGTTATAGATGCCGCCGACCCGGATCGAGCCTGTGGCGCTATCGGCCAGCATCAGCGGTTTGTCCAGATAACGGTTGATCAGCGGCAGGGCTTCGCTCAGTGCCAGGTTGTCGAGCACCAGTTTGCCGTTGCGCCAGGCCAATGAGGTGTCGCTCGCATAGGTCTGGCTGATTTGCGGCATGTCGTCGCCATGCTTGTAGCGCGCCTGCATCGCAGGACCCAGGCGCAGACCGTCACCCGACAGCTGCGTGTTGCTGGTGACCAGCACCGAACCTTCGACCAGGTTCACTTTGACCTGGTCTTCATACATCCAGACGTTGAAACGGGTACCGGTGACGCGAATCCTGCCTTCGGCCGCCTTGACGATGAACGGGTGGCTCAGGTCATGGCTGACTTCAAAGAAGGCTTCACCCTTTTTCAGCGTGACGCGACGCTCGTTCTTGTAGTTGCTGAAGGTCAGATCGGTGTTGAGGTTCAACTCGACCTGACTGCCATCGCCAAGGGTGACATGGCGAACCGTGTCGGTGGCTGCGAAGTGCTGATAGCTGTCGGGCAGCCAGCCAAGGTTCCAGCCGGCCCAGGCTGTCAGTGGCAGCGCCAGCGCGCAAACGCAGGCTGCTGCCGCGTATTGGCGCCAGGTGCGGGGTGGTTGGCTGATCGATATGACCGCCGCCGGTTCGGGGCGCGGCAAATGTTCGGCAACCTCCCAGATTTCCAGCATGGCCTCGTATTCGAAGGCATGAAGCGGGTGCGCATTGCGCCATTGTTCGAACGCCCGCCGTTCCTCGGCGGTGCAGTCGACGGCGTGCAGGCGCATGCACCAATGCGCAGCGGCATCGGTGATCGCATCGTATTCAGCTTCGGATAGGGTGTTCTGGGTCATTGACTCGTCCTGATTTACTGCATTCTAACCTTGACGGGAAGGTGGCGAGAACCGCCGTCATGGCGATTTCCCATCAATGGGGGCCGGTTTCCCCGTCATACCTCCTCAAAACAGGATGTATTGAGAACAGTATTCATGAATCGAGTGAAAAATTGATCAAAAGCGCACTCTTCGCATTTGCGGTCGCCCTCAAGGAATGCGCGGGCATCGAGCCCGCGCTCTGCCTGTTTCAAGGAGACTGAACCGGATCGAGCTGTCTGCCGATTTCACAGATCAGGCGGGCGATGGAGTCGGCATTGCGCAGGATGACGTCGATTCGTACGTCCGGCCTCTGCGGATCGAGGAAGGCGTTGCGCGCCTCCTCAATGGTTTGGCTGCCCGTCAACCTTAGAACTTCGTCACTGATGAGCTGCATTTCGGGGATGTTGTCGATGCTGATCCAGGACTTGAGTGTGGTATTCCATTCCGCGAACAGTTGAGCCCGAGGGGTATTCAGTGACAAGGCCGATACCTGATCGAACACCAGTTCCTGAAACAGCAGGGCTCCGGAAGCGGTGAGGGTCGAGATCAGGTCGCTGAACGGCTCCCGGGCTCTTAATGAAGCAATGTCCAGCGCCTTGCTGAACTGATGGGAAAATTCGTGAATCAGCGTTGATGCCTGTGCATGGGCATCGATATCGAACGGCTCCATCAGGTAGATCTTGTACTGATCCAGTTGCTGATCGAAAAAGTGTTCGGTGAAATGCACTATTTTTTTTGCGTCACCGTCCAGCACGAATGCAATCACGTCGTTCATGAGCCTGTTCGAGCCGACGACGAAACGGTCGGTATCCAGCAACTCGTCGGCGGGATCCACCAATGCCCGACAGATCGGCAGGATCGCATTGTTGATCTTGGCAAGCATTGCGGTGTCGATGGCAGGTACATCAAAGAAGCTTTCAAGAAAACGGCTCACCCGAAGATTCTCAGTGCCGTGGCGCAGGAGAGTCAGGTTATGCAGGCAGTAGAAAGCGTAGCGTCGGGCGAGATCGATGGCGTTCACCAGCACTCTGGCCTTTTCCGGGTACTTCAGGCGGATCTCATCCATCCCGCGCGCCTCGACGTTCAACATTGAGTGGCGCAGGTTCGAGAGGCTGGGCCGGCCGGCCAGTTTCCTGAAAGCCTGGCCGTAGTGAACGCTCTGGTGAGCCGGCACACGAACCATGGCCAGCCCTTTTTTCTGAAACAGTGGGCTGTATTTTCCTGCACCTGCCAGTTGCCAGGACGCGTCACTCTTCGTGACCTGATAGACCTTGCCATCGATGGCTGCATAATCTCGATGGCTGGCCGGTTGCCGGTAGGTGCCCGCCGCCGAATCATAGGCAAGATCCTTGAGTTGAACGTCGATGACTTCTGATGACTGCATCAGGGTGCGCATCGGCGAGGCCGGTTCGACGTCGCCAATATCGGACCCCGCAAGCTCGTCGGTTTCCAGCTCGGCAACCTCGGCCCCGGCCGATATTTGCGGCAACAGCGCCATCTGGACCATCTGCACGCCACCGGCAATAAAGGATTTCAACGCCTGTTTCCAGTGATGGTTCTGCAAGGCTTCGGCCGAATCCTTGAAGTTTTCGTAGGCGCGCCAGAGAAACGGCACGATGGCCAGTTTGCCTTGCAGCGTATTCGACACCAGCCTGATTCCACCGCTGAACAGCGTTTTGGCCGTATCCCAATCGGACTGCGCTTCGCGCTCGACCTGTGATTCAAGCTGCTGTTGCAAGAGCTTGAGGTTATCGCTGTACAACTGCTCCAACAGGTTGCCTTCGATCGGGCGGCTCGCCAGCGTCATCTCGCTGGTCTGACCCGCCGTGGCGGCCAGCAGATTGCGAAAGATGGCTCGTCGTCCGGCAGGCAAGCGCCGAAGCAGCAAATTCTGTAGAGACCCCGGTGTATTCAGTGCGGCGATCAGCGCCTCTTCGTTCTTGAACTCCTGAAACACCTGTTCAGCATACGGTGCGTAAAGGACCAGCGGCCCCACGTTATTCTGACCCGGAGCAAAAACATAAAGCCCTGCTGCGGTCTCGGCACTTGCCCCCGGGGTCTTGATCAGCGAAAGCGGACTGACGACGACGTGCGCACCAGAAACGGTGGCTCGGGCGTAGCCATCGGGCATGTCCAGTCCCTGGCAGACTTGCGTATAGGCGCCAGCAGACAGGTGCTGCTGCAGTTTCAACGCATGGGCGTGTTGCATCAGTTGCCAGGGCACCTGGTGGAAAAAGCGCTGCTTGCGCTCACGACTTTCGACCGTATCCGTCGAGAGGGCGGCCATCACTTTTTGACCGTAGGTAGCCGGAATCTCCAGCGACAACAACAATTGATCGACGGCGTTGCGATCCAGTCCGGGAGGCAAGGTTTCGGCGGTTTTCGAAACCACCCGGTACCCCGTGCCCTGGAGTACGTTGACGTGATTCAGGGCAAACTCGACCAGATCGAGGGGCGGGCCGGCCAATGCCAGATCGGGGATGATCTCGATCTGCCGGGGATCGAGATGCTCGCCCGGAAAACGCAGGTCGAGCGAAGTCTTCAATGCTTGTTCGACATGATCGGCCAGCGGCGTAACGCCAGTCAGGTAATCCTTGTCATCAATGACATTGCGGTTCCACCGCTCCAGCAGCTCGATGTGTCGTTTCTGATCACGGACCGGAGCCGTGCTGAGCCAGGCTGGAAAAGTCTGTTGATTCTCGATGGCTCGGGCATGCTCAATCGCCAGACGCAGATTGGTTCCGGGCGGTATCTGGCGCAGTACTGCAAGTGCCTTTTCCCGTTTCGCCCCTTCATCCATGCGTTGACGCACTTGTTCGCAGCACGCCAGATAGTGCTCGATCCCCGACTGCATGCGCTCATGCAACACATTGCGATTGATGATCTGAAACTGTCCCAAGGTATAGAGCTGATGCGGTTGATACTGTGCGGGCGAGATGTTTTCCAGCAGTGACAGTCTTTCAACGTTGTCGAGCAATCGCCGGCGCAGTGCTTGTCGGGCGCGGGCTACGTTATCGAACACCTCAAGTCCCAGCGCTGGCGTCCATAGCACGGTACGCCCGGAATGATGGGCGTCGAGGCCTCCGCGCTCGGTCATGAACACACAATGGGCCAGGCGCCAGACTGTCCTGCCGTCGGGAGCCTCAAGCGTCAGGGCGTAGGCATCGGGTCGAAAGCCTCCGACTCCCTGACGTTCCGTACGGCTCGGCCGATCGGCATCGATGACGGTTTCGACGACGGCACGGGCCCACGCAGGCAGACTGCCGCTCGACGCCCTGAGCCGGGCTTCGCCATTCACGCCGACGAACCAGGCGTGCGCCAGATCCGCTTTGATATTTTCAAACCAGTCGCGCTGGGCATCGCGGGTTGTCATGGGCTGCTTCGCGAGTTTCTCCAGAAGAGGAGATTCGACGGCATGGAACGTCTTGATGGCTGCGCGGGCCTTGTCGGCCAGGAGCAGCGAAGGCTGCTGACTGCCGGACCAGAGCGGTTGTGTGCTCCAGCGTCCCTGCACATCGAGTCGTTGCAAGCGCTGGTGAATCATCGAGCGGATATCCAGGCTTTTGTCGAACAGCGCGTGAAGGTTCACCGTTCCGTCGGCGAGGCGAAACACTTGCAGGGCATACTCGAGGTTCTGTCGTTGCTTGGTGATGATCGACTCGCTCAGGAACCCGAACACCTCGCCGGCTACCCGGTCCCCCGAAACCTGAGGCTGATCGAAACCCAGAAAGCGGCTGCGCTCCTCCAGGCTCAGCAGCGCATAGAGTTCGTCTTCGTGGCCTTTGGTGATGAATTTGCTTTGCAGGGTCGCTTTCAGATCCCGATAGTCCTCGAGCTGCTGCAACCCTTGAGAAGGCGTGTAGAGAAAAGCATCAGACCCACTACTGATCATGAGCGAACCTGCCAGCTCCACATGGTTGGCCGGGTTCTCCCAGAGACGTACGGTTTCAGCGAAGGGGCCGGGGCCGCCGTCGACAGTCGGCCGGATCAACTGATGCAGCGTGTTGAACTGCTTTGCCTCGAGGACTCCGGCTTCACGCTTGAGCATCCAGTCGACGCGGGCCTGGTCCTCCAGCACCCGGGCCAGGAATGTGCGGCGCGTTGACCCGAAGACTGCAGCGGCATTCCAGTAATGTTCCAGCTGGCGAAACAGCAGGGCCGGCAGCATGCCCGACGCCTGGATGGCGGCGGTTCTCCATTGTTCCTGATCGTGGGGGCCTGGTGTCCTGGCGGGGTGGGAAAACTCCGCAAGCCGAATACTCGGCCAGCGCTGATGGCGGTAGTGAGTCAGCACCGCCTCGCTCAGAGTCATGGACTGTGCCTTGCGGGTATTCCCGATGGGCTCTTGATTGCCTTCTTTTTCGCTGATTGTGTAAACGCTCACGCGGGTGCGGCTTTGTTGCAATGCTCCGAAGTGAGGCATGAGCAGTTCATCCAGCACGCTGTCGAGCAATTGCGTAAGGGTCGGCAGTTTTTTGAGTTCGTCCAGCATGGCCTGGGCATTGAGCAGCGAACCCTGGCTCAGGGTGGCATCACGATCCTCGAATACATCACCTTCAATGATCGAAAACGTCACCGAAACACGCTTGGCATTTTGCAGCCTTCGAATTTGGGTCAAGGGCACAAACGCCAGCAACGTGTCCTGATCGTCGGCCTCTCTGAGGCGTTCTTCAAGTTGAGCCGTCAGGTTCGCGCGACTGTGGTGTTTGCGTATGCCGTCATAGGGGGTGTAGAGAATCTGGCCCTTTTCGTACGGTATATCACTCAGAACGAATGCGCCGGGCAGTGGCACCGGGTTCTGTCCGTCAGGATTGAGCAGAATGCGTTCGGCCAGCATGGGCGGCCGTTGCTGGCGCCGCAAGGCATCGGACGCCAGCCTGACGTTGGCCAGCCATCTGAAATCCTTTTCCGCCAGGCCATGGGTTCTGCCCAGCTCGGGCCACAGCCCCGGGTTGTCGAGCGCTTCGGGGAACAGTAATGCGCCAGTGGGTACGGTCATCGTCAAGTCTCGAAAAAAATGAAAGTGCAGTGAGGTTCGAGACCGGAAAGTAAAAGCAGGCAGACAGACGAAGGTGGTACCGGGGTATCGCACGGTAACCATGGCTGCATGCATTGCAGGGTTGACAGGCCACCGGCTGCCCGTGGTTAATCCGGATGCGTCAGTTCGTACGCTGTTGTTCCCTCCAATAATCATTCTGGAGCTTCAGATGTCTGCGCCAAACGATCATGCGGTCTCGTCCAGGGTGTCTCTGGACGAGTTGACTCAACTGCTGGAAATAATCTTCATCCGTCACGGCACCTCGCACGAGGTCGCCAGGACTCTGGCATACAACTGTGCCAACGCCGAGCGGGACGGCGCCCACAGCCATGGCGTTTTCCGGATTCCCGGTTATGTCTCGACCCTCGACAGTGGCTGGGTCGACGGCCAGGCCGTGCCGAAAGTCGAGGATGTGGCTTCAGGGTTTGTCAGCGTCGATGCCGGCAACGGTTTTGCCCAACCCGCCCTGGCGGCGGCACGTCCATTGCTGGTGGAAAAGGCCCGCAGCGCCGGGATCGCGATATTGGCCATTCGCAACTCCCACCACTTTGCCGCGCTGTGGCCGGACGTCGAGCCGTTTGCCGACGAAGGCCTGGTGGCGCTGAGCGTAGTCAACAGCATGACCTGCGTGGTGCCGCACGGCGCCGACCGACCCCTGTTCGGCACCAACCCGATCGCCTTCGCCGCGCCACGGGCCGACGGTGCGCCGATCGTGTTCGACCTGGCCACCAGTGCCATCGCTCACGGCGACGTGCAGATTGCCGCGCGCAAGGGCGAAAAACTGCCGGCGGGCATGGGCGTGGATAGTCTCGGCCAGCCGACCTGCGACCCGAAAGCGATTCTCGAAGGCGGCGCGTTGCTGCCGTTTGGCGGGCACAAGGGCTCGGCGCTGTCGATGATGGTTGAACTGCTCGCCGCTGCGCTGACGGGTGGCAACTTCTCGTTCGAATTCGACTGGAAGAATCATCCCGGGGCCAAGACTCCGTGGACCGGTCAGTTGTTGATCGTGATCGACCCGAGCAAGACTTCCGGGCAGAGCTTTGCCGAACGCAGCCAGGAACTGGTCAGGCAGATGCATGGGGTAGGGCTCAAGCGTTTGCCGGGTGATCGGCGGCATTTGCAGCGGGCCAAATCATTGGCTGAGGGCATCGTGCTGGATGAGCAAACCCTGGCGCAGTTGCGGGAACTGGCGGGCGAGTGACATTTGCCGGACATGAATAAGGCGAGCCGCAGGGCTCGCCTTTTTTTCGTTGCGCTCAGCGGCGGCCGAGCAGCAGACCGACCACCAGACCGAAACCGGCCGAGATGGCGACGGTCTGCCACGGATGGCCACCGATGTAGTTTTCGGTGGCATCCACCGCCGGTTTCGTACGGTCACGCACGCTGGAGACGGAGTCCAGCGCCTGCTGCAGTTTCAGGGCGATTTGTCCGCGCAGGGTTTCCGCTTCCTCGCCGACCAGTGAAGCACTGCTTTTGAGCAGTTTGTCCGACTCTTCGATCAGAGCCTGAAGTTCGCTGAACGCTTGATCCTTGATTTGGTCTTCAGCGGCTTGAACGGCGCTTTTGCGGGCCATTGGGTGACTCCTTGCAGGTGAATGGACAGTGAACAATGGAGTATGGCGCTGTTTGAAAAGTTGCAGCGAATTTCTCCGCGAAGGAAAAACCAGCGCCGGAGATTTCCCTCCAGCGTGTAAGATGTCGCCATTTTCACGCAACAGGTATTTCCCCATGAGTTTCAATCTGGCCGACAAATCCCTCGCAGAGCGCGCTGCGCTGGAAGACGAGAAATCCCGACTGTTCGAACTCTGGCAGAACAATCTGGGCAAAGCCAAGGGCGAAGCCGCGCGGTTGTTCGGCGAGCGCTCCAAGCGCAAGGGCAAATGGGCCGAGTTCGTACGCGCTGAACTGGACGGCATGTCGCCGCCGGAGTTTGCCAACATGGTGCGCAGTGAAGTCAATCGGCTGATGGCGGCCAACAAGTAATCATTCGGTCTTGAAACTGGCAACAATCGCTTCGCGAACCTTCAGCACCACTGGATCGATCTGGGTATTGGTGCGCCAGCCCAGTTCGACCGGATAGCGTGGCAGCGCCAGCGGGCAGGGCAGCAGTGCCAGCCCGCTCAGCGATGCAATGGCCTGCGCCGCATGGGCCGGGATGGTCGCCACGGCCGTACTGCCCCTGAGCAGATGCGGCAACGCCGCAAAGTGCGTGGTCGAGGCGCAGACCCGGCGAGTCAGCCCCAGCGCTGCCAACCCTTCATCGGTGATTCCGATAAAACCACCCGACGACACCAGAATGTGTTCCCGGGCGACAAACTCTTCCAGACCGATCTGCTGCTGGCCGGGCTCAAGGCTCGCCGGGTCCACCAGACACGCGTAACCCCCTTCACCCAGCACCTGACGGCTGAGCAGCCGCTCGGCGAACCCGCCGGCGGTGATCGCCAGGTCGATGCTGCGCTCCATCAGGGCCCGGGCGACGATCTGGCTGTGGGTCTGGCGGAAGATCAGACGCAGCTTCGGCGCGCGGCGGCCGATCTCTTCGATCAGGCGGCGCCCATAAGCAATCTCGAAATCATCCGACAGCCCGACGCTGACCGAGCGCCCGTCGTACTGATTGGCCGCCGGGTCGACCATCGCCAGGCTCTGCCGGCACTTGTTCAGCGCATCGCTGACCACCGGTTTCAACTGATTGGCCTTGAGGGTGGGCGCCAGGCCCCGACCGGTGCGCACGAACAATTGATCGCCGTACACCTCGCGCAATCGCCGTAACGCTGCGCTGACCGCCGACTGGGTCACGCCCAGACGCAACGCCGCACGGCTCGCACTGGATTCTTCATGCAGCGCTTCGAAGACTTTCAGCAGGTTGAGATCGATGTCTGCGATATTCATTTGGTTCATATCATTCAGCAGTGAGTCGGGCTTTATTCATGATCCCGTGGCGCCGGAGAATGAGCAACATCTGAACTTCACGGAGTGACCGCCATGCCAAAATCAATCGTTGCCGCCCTGCAGATCGGCGCCTTGCCCGGTGGCAAGGGTGAAACACTGGAACAGATCCTGAGCTGGGAAGGCGCAATCATAGAATCCGGCGCCGCGCTGGTGGTAATGCCCGAAGCCTTGCTCGGTGGTTACCCGAAGGGCGAGGGCTTTGGCACGCAGCTGGGTTATCGCTTGCCGGAAGGCCGCGAGGCCTACGCCCGTTACTTCGCCAACGCCATCGATGTGCCGGGCGCTGAAACTGAAGCACTGGCCGGGCTGTCGGCGCGTACCGGGGCCAACCTTGTGATCGGCGTTATCGAGCGGGTCGGCAGCACCTTGCATTGCACCGCGCTGTATTTCGACCCGCAGGCAGGCCTGGTGGCCAAACACCGCAAACTCATGCCCACCGGCACCGAACGGCTGATCTGGGGCAAGGGTGACGGTTCGACGCTGCCGGTGCTCGACACTCAGGTCGGCAAGCTCGGCGCAGTGATCTGCTGGGAAAACATGATGCCGCTGCTGCGCACGGCGATGTACGCCAAGGGCATTGAAGTCTGGTGCGCGCCAACCGTGGATGAGCGCGAGATGTGGCAGGTCAGCATGCGCCACATCGCCCATGAAGGGCGCTGCTTCGTGGTCAGCGCCTGTCAGGTGCAGGCCTCGCCGAACGAACTGGGCGTGGAGATCGCCAATTGGCCGGGGAATCGACCGCTGATTGCCGGTGGCAGTGTGATCGTCGGGCCGATGGGCGATGTGCTGGCCGGGCCGTTGCGCGGCGAGGCTGGCTTGCTCACCGCCGAGATCGATACCGATGAACTGGTGCGGGCCCGCTACGACTACGACGTGGTCGGCCACTATGCGCGGCCGGATGTGTTCGAGCTGAGCGTCGACGAGCGGGCCAAGCCAGGCGTGCGTTTCACGGTTTGACGGTTTGTCGGCGCCGCCAATCTTCGCGGGTGATTTCCCAGATTTCCCGTGGGAAGCGACCGCCGACAAAGTCATCCTCGTCCGTGCGAATCAAGCGCATGCCGCTGCGTTCCGATAGCTTTCGCGAGCCAAGGTTCGGGGCGGCTTTCGGTACGCGCATCAACGGTCGATCGAGGGTTTCGAACCAATATCGGGTCACGGCTTCACTGGCTTCGGTCATCAAACCCTGGCCCTGCCAGGCCGGTGCGAGCCAGAACCCGCGATGGTTGTCCGGCTCGTCCATCAGGCTGATGTTGCCGATCAATTGCTCTGGCGCCGATCTGAGGCGAATCGTCCAGTGCCACTCTTTGCCTGCCGCAATAGCCGGCAGCGCAATGTCACGCAGGTAGGTGAGGGCGCCGTCGTCCGGATACGGCCAGGGCACGAAGACGTTCAGATAACGCACCACTTCCCAGTGGGGAAATTGCTGCTGGATGGCCTCGGCATCCGCGAGTTCAAGCGGGCGCAACATCAGCCGTTCGGTGTACAGCGTGGGCGTGTCTTCCATAAACCACGATTTCCATGTTCTGACGGTGGGCCGTGCAGCCTAACGCATCTTTACCAGGTGGCGGCACTGGCCCTGGGCAGACTCAGCTTGCCGGTGTCGACAAAGCGCATCGTGCCAAACAGCCCGCCCGCCAGTTTGCCGCGCAGCACATAGGGCAGGTTGTCGAGGGTTTGCGTCTGGCTCAGGCCCAGGGTCTGGCGCAGCACCGAGAACGCGGAAATGCTCACCGGCACGCTGACGATGGTTTCGGAAAACCGTGGAATCGAGCCGGTCTGATCGCTCACACCCGACGCCAGGGAGTGGCCGTTGACCTCCAGATCCAGCGCGATGCCGTTGTAGTCGATGGGCGTTTCGTTGGGGTTCTGCACGCGCAGCTTGATCGCGAAGCGCACTTCCAGATCCTGGCTCGGCAGCGGTTCGAGGCCGACCACGTTGATGTTCACCGGGTCGCGGTTGGGAAACAGCGCACAGGCGCTGAGTGAGAGCAGAAGCAGGGACAGGATGACGGCTTGGATACGACGCATTGATGCTCTCTCATTGAAAAAGGGCTGAACCGTTGCCGGTATCAGCCCTTTTTTCATCGAGCGGACAGGATCAGCGGTTCAACTGTGCGACAGCGGCCGGCGCGACGGGTTCAGCTTTGGCCGGCAGGTCGGGGTTTTCCATGACCTGAAGGATAGAGGCTTCCGGGTCGAAGTCATCTTCTTCCAGTTCGATGAACTCTTCCGGCAGGAAGATATTCAGCACGATCGCGCACAGTGCGCCCACGGTGATCGGCGATTCGAAAATATTGCGCAACGCCTGCGGCAGTTCGCGCAGCACTTCCGGCACGGCAGCGATGCCCAGGCCCATGCCGACGGAAATCGCCACGATCAGCATGTTGCGCCGATGCAGGCCGGCCTCGGCGAGGATCTTGATCCCGGCCACGGCCACGGTGCCGAACATCACCAGCTCAGCGCCGCCAAGTACCGGCTTCGGCATCAGTTGCAGCACCGCGCCAATCATCGGAAACAGACCCAGCAGCACCAGCAGGCCGGCAATGAAGAAGGCCACGTAACGGCTGGCCACGCCGGTGAGCTGAATCACCCCGTTGTTCTGGGCGAAGGTCACCATCGGCATGCTGTTGAACACGGCCGCCATCGCGGAGTTGAGGCCATCGGCGAGCAGTCCGGACTTGATCCGGCGAATGTACAGCGGGCCTTTCACCGGTTGCCGGGAAATCATCGAGTTGGCAGTCAGGTCACCGGCCGCTTCCAGCGGCGACACCAGGAAAATCACTGCCACCGGCACGAACGCCACCCAGTCGAAGTTGAAACCGTACTTGAACGGCACCGGTACGCTGACCACCGGTACTTCGGGGAGGTTGGCGAAGTCCACGGTGCCCATCAGCCACGCCACCACGTAGCCGAGGGTCAGGCCGATGACGATCGCGCCCAGGCGCAGGAACGGCACGTCGACCCGGTTCAACACCACGATGGTGCCCAGCACCAGCGCCGCCAGGAACACATGGCTGGCCGCGCCCAGATCCGCCGCGCCGAAGCCGCCGGCAATGTCGGTCATCGCCACCTTGATCAGCGACAGGCCCATCAACGTGATGATGGTGCCGGTCACCACCGGGGTGATCAGCATGCGCAACTTGCCGATGAACTGACTCAGCACCACTTCGATGAACGCGGCGAAGAAGCACACGCCGAAGATCGTCGACAGGATTTCATCGGTGCCGCCGCCCCGTGCCTTGACCATGAAACCGGCGCTGAGAATCACGCTGATAAAGGAAAAACTGGTGCCTTGCAGGCACAGCAGCCCCGAACCGACCGGGCCGAAGCGCTTGGCCTGAACGAAGGTGCCGAGGCCCGAGACGAACAGCGCCATGCTGATCAGGTACGGGATTTCGCTTTGCAGGCCGAGGGCGCCGCCCATGATCAGGGTCGGGGTGATGATGCCGACGAAGCTGGCCAGCACGTGCTGCAGCGCGGCAAACACCGTTGCGGTGAAGTGCGGACGGTCGTTGAGGCCGTAGATGAGATCGTTGTTGCGCGGGGCTTTTTCAGAGGCGGTCATGGTGGGTTTGCGTGCCGCAATGCGGGGCCGGGTCGGAAAATGGGTGCGCAGGATGCCGCAAGCGAGGGGCGAGGGCAACGCATTAAAACTGCCCAAAAGGTCAGGTTCGACCAAAGGCTGAGAGCAGATCTTCTTCAAAAGCCCTTTGTGCATCTCCCGGCACCTGCGCCCGATGCCGGGCCAGATGGAACGCCACGTCAAAACTCAATTCCCCTTCGCGCACCGGCCGCAGCAGACCCTTGTCCTGCCACTGGCGGGCGTAATGGTCGGGCAGGTAGCCGAGGTGTTTGCCGGACAGAATGAAGGCAAGGGTGCCTTCGACCTGTTCCGAACGTGCCGAGCAGACCTTGCCCTGGAACGGCTCGTCACTGCGCAGAAACCTGTAGGGGTGATCGACCCGGTCGCACGCCTTTAACGCCGCGTCGTCGGGCGCATCGTCGTTAAACAGTGGATGCCCGGGCGCGCAATAAAGATGCTGGGTTTCGCGGAACAGCTCGCGGTAGTCGAACGCGTTCTGCACCTGGGAGAAGTAACCGATGGCCAGGTCCAGCCGCTGTTGCAGCAGCAGGCGCTCCATTTCGCCGGGCATGGCGCTGATCAGCTCGATGCGCACCGATTCGTCCCGCTCGCGAAACCGCCGGATCGCATCCGCCACCCGTTGCAGCACCGATTGATCGACCGCTTCCGACAGGCCCAGGCGTACTTCGCCGATCAGGCGTCCGGCCACGCCATTGGATTGATGACGAAAAGTCTCGATCGAATCGAACAGGCCTCGCGCAGCGATCAGCAGTTGTTCGCCTTTGGGCGTCAGGCTGAAGCCGCCCTTGCCCCGGTTGCACACCCGGTAGCCGAGGCGGGTTTCCAGCTTGGCCATTTGCTGGCTGATGCTCGACTGGCTCAGCCCCAGTTCACCCTGCGCCGCGCTGAAGCCATTGGCTTCGACCACGCCGAGAAACAGCCGTAAAAGCTGAAGATCGACATCATGGAGCTGACCGAGCATCACATTACTCCGGGATAAAGTCAGGTTAACAAACTTGATATTTCTCGAATGTATCCGACGGCGCATCCTGCAACCACTTCCTTCGGTCAGGTGTTCGTCATGGCTCCCGTCTTCAAGCTGTGTTTGCCCGCTTTGTTGCTTTCCGTCTCCATCGCCGCCCAGGCCGAAGAGAAGACGCTCAATCTCTACAGCTGGGCCGATTACGTGGCACCGGAAACCTTGCAGCGCTTCGAAAAGGAAACCGGCATTCACGTGCGCTACGACACCTTCGATACGTCCGAGGTGCTGGAAACCAAACTGCTCACCGGCGGCAGCGGTTATGACGTGGTGGTGCCTTCGTCCAGCGTGTTGGCCCGAGGTCTGGCCGCTGGAGCGCTCAAGGAAATTCCCCACGAAGGGCTCAAGGGTTACGCCAATCTCGATCCCGATCTGCTGGAAAAACTGGCGGCGGTCGATCCCGGCAACCGCTACGGCGTGCCGTACACCTGGGGCACCCTCGGCCTGGGCATGAACGTCGAGGCAGTCAAACAGCGGCTGCCGGATGTGCCGCTCAACAGTCTCGATCTGCTGTTCAAGCCTGAATACGCCAGCAAACTCAAGGATTGCGGGATCGCCATTCTCGACTCGCCGCAGGAAGTGATCGGCCTCGCGCTGCACTATCTCGGTAAAGATCCCTACAGCACCGACAAGAACGATCTGGCCGCCGCCGAAGCCTTGTTGCAGCAGTTGCAGCCCTCGGTGCTCTACGTCGCCACGGGCCGGCAGATCAATGATCTGGCCAACGGCAGCGTCTGCCTGGCGCTGACCTACAACGGCGATGCGAGCATGGCCGCCGATCAGGCACGCAAGGCCAACAAGCCGTTTGAAGTGGCTTACCGGATTCCCAAGGAAGGCACGCTGGTATGGCAGGACAACCTCGCCATCCCCAAAGACGCGCCGCATCCGGAAGCCGCACGCGCCTTCATCGAGTTCATGTTGCGCCCCGAATCCGTGGCGGCCCTGACCAATACGCTGTTCTTTGCCACCGCCAACCAGGCCGCCACGCCGCTGGTGGATGAAGCGGTGCGCAACGATCCGGACATTTTCCCGAAACCCGAAGTGCGCGAGCGTCTGTACGCCGACCACAGCATGAGCCTCAAGGACATGCGCCAGCGCACACGCCTGTGGACCACTTTCCGTAGCCGCCAATAGCCTTCCCTAACAACAGGAGCACACCGATGGACGTGCCAACGCAAAACGATCAGGCCCTGACCCGTAACAGCCTTTTCGGCACTGCTGCCGAAAGCACCTACGCCGGGATCACCAGTTTCATGCGCCGGCGCTACAGCCGCGACTTGCGCGGCGTGGACGTGGCGGTCAGCGGCGTGCCGTTCGACACCGCCACCAGCAACCGTCCAGGCGCCCGTTTCGGGCCTCGCGGGATTCGTGCTGCATCCACCGGGATTGCCTGGGAACGGCACTGGCCGTGGGCGTTCGACCCGTTCGATCATCTGGCGGTGATCGACTACGGAGACTGCGACTTCGATTACGGCTCGCCGCACACCATCCCCGAAAGCATCGAGGCCCACGCCGAGCACATCCTCAGCTCCGGCAGCGCGATGCTGACATTCGGCGGCGATCACTTCATCAGCTATCCGCTGCTCAAGGCTCACGCCCGCAAGCACGGCACATTGTCGCTGATCCACTTCGATGCCCACAGCGACACCTGGCCGGACGAGGGCGGCAAGCGGGTCGATCACGGCACCATGTTCTGGCACGCGGCGCGGGAAGGGCTGGTGGATCCGGCGCGTTCGGTGCAGATCGGTTTGCGCACCACCAATGACGATCACCAGGGCTTTCAGGTGCTGGACGCGCGGCAGGTGCATCGCCGCGGCTGCGAAGCGATTGTCGAGGCCATTCGGGCGCGGGTCGGGGACAACCCGGTGTACCTGACGTTTGACATCGATTGTCTGGATCCGGCCTTTGCTCCGGGCACGGGGACGCCGGTCTGCGGCGGGTTGAGCACGGTGCAGGCGCTGGAAATCCTTGGCGGATTGCGCGGGATCCATCTGGTGGGCATGGACGTGGTGGAAGTGGCGCCGGCCTATGACCATGCGGACGTGACGTCGCTGGCGGCGGCGACCCTGGCCATGGAGATGCTGTGCCTGTACGCGGCCAGGCACAAAGTCGACGCGTGATCAGCTCTGAGCCTGGTGAAAGCTCCTGACAATTTCTGACACCAGGCTCTGCTAAGCTCCGGCAAATTTCTGCCCGGAGCCTCACACCGTGTCGCGCACCACTCGTCTGTTGACCCTGCTGCAAGTGCTGCGTGGCAAGAAGCGCCCGGTGACCGCGGCGACGCTGGCCTGCGAGCTGGAAATCTCCGAACGCACCCTCTATCGCGACATCGCCGAACTGACCGCACTCGGTGCGCCGATCCATGGCGAGGCGGGCATCGGTTACGTGTTGCGCAGCGGTCTGTTTCTGCCGCCGCTGATGCTCAACGCCGATGAGACCGAAGCCATTGTGCTGGGCCTGCGTTATGTCGATCAGCGTGGCGACGAGGTCCTGAGCAAAGCCGCTGCCGACGCGTTGGCGAAAATTGCGGCGGTGCTGGACCCGCAGGCCCAGGAAGCGCTGCGCAATCCGACGGTGATGCCCGGGCCGCCGGGTTACGGGTTCCCGCAGAACGCGGTGCCGTTGAATGTGTTCCGTCAGGCGATCCGCGATCAGGCCAAGCTGCACATCGATTATGCCGACGCACAACAGGTGCCGAGCCAGCGCTTGATCTGGCCCCTGGCGCTGGGGTTTCTCAACGAGGTGCGGATTATCGTGGCGTGGTGCGAGTTGCGCAGCGCGTATCGCACCTTCAGAACCGACCGGATCTCCGCCGCCAGTCTGCAGGGCGAGCGTTATCCGGGACGTCGCAGTGACCTGCTGCGCACCTGGCAGCGGCAGATGCAACTGGACGAAAGCGGGCGTTTCACTCCTGACAAAAACTGACGCAGGGCTGTTCTAGGATGGCGACAGAATCGAAAACAAGGAGTTGCACTCATGTTCCATCCCACCTCGATACTCGCTCCGGCCATCGTTGAGTACATCAACGCCGCCAATGCTCGGGATACGTCCCGGGTCGGCAGTTTTTTTGCCGAGGATGCCCACGTGTTCGATGAAGGTCATCATCAGGTCGGCCCGCAGGCCATCGCGCAGTGGATGCAAGATACTGCGCAGCGCTATCAGCCGCGGGTCGAAGTGCTCGGCGTTCAGCAGCGCACCGGCAAGGTGCTGGTGCAAGGGCTGATTTCCGGGACGTTTCCCGGCAGCCCGCTGGAACTGCGCTACACCTTCCGCCTCAACGAGCAGGGCAAAATCGCACGGCTGGATATTTCCGTGTAGCCATCGTGGCATACTGCCGCGCATGACTTTCGACTCCCCTTTAAGCGCCTGGCAACATGCCGTCGAGCACAAGGGCTTCATCCAGGATGAAGCCCAGGAGCACGCGGTCTGGGCGTTGCAAAAATGCCATGAAGCCCTGCACGCCGGTGCCCGTTCGGTCACCGGCGTTTACCTGTGGGGCCCGGTCGGGCGCGGCAAGACCTGGCTGATGGACCAGTTCCATCAAAGCCTGCGGGTGCCGGCCCGGCGGCAGCACTTTCATCACTTCATGGGCTGGGTCCATCAGCGCTCGTTTCAACTGACCGGCATCGCCGACCCGTTGCGGGCTCTGGCTCGGGAACTGGCGGCTGAAGTGCGGGTGTTGTGTTTTGATGAGCTGTTCGTCAATGACATCGGTGACGCGATCATTCTCGGGCGCCTGTTCCAGGTGATGTTCGACGAAGGCGTGGTGGTGGTCTGCACCTCCAATCTGCCGCCGGATCAACTGTATGCCGACGGCTTCAACCGCGACCGCTTCCTGCCGGCGATCACCGCAATCAAGCAGCATATGCAGGTGGTCGCGGTGAACGGCGCCGAGGATCATCGTTTGCATCCGGGCGCCATCGAGCAACGTTATTGGGTGGCGGCGCCGGAGCAGGATTGCGCGCTGGCCGGGGTGTTCGACGCGCTGGCGGCCGGGCAGAGCGCCAGCTCGGAACCGGTTCCGGTCGGCTACCGTGCCTTGAATGTGGTGAAGGCCAGCGAGTCGGTGTTGTGGTGCCGTTATGCCGATCTGTGCGAGCAACCGTTCGCGGCCATGGACTTCATCGCGCTGTGCGACACCTACCGGGCTATTCTGTTGAGCGAGGTGCCGAACCTGAGCGCACAAAAGCGCGAAGGGCGGATTGCCCGTGGCACCGAGGACGGCGCCGAGCGGGTGGTGGCCGGCGACCGCGAGTTGCCGCAACTGTCGGTGCACGATGACGGCGTACGGCGTTTCATTGCCCTGGTCGACGAGTGCTACGACCGCAAGGTGCCGCTGTACATCGAGGCCGATGTGCCGATGGACGCGCTGTACACCGAGGGCTACCTGGAATTCCCGTTCCGCCGGACCCTCAGCCGTTTGCAGGAGATGCAGCTGCAACGCTTTGCCGACACTTGATGCACGGAGGGCGCGACATGACTCAGCCACTGTCCCACCATTTGCTGACCATGGCCTATCAGAATGCCTGGGCCAACCATCGACTGGCCAAGGCCTGGAGCCAGCTCGACGACGCGCAGCTGGCAGCGCCACGGGTGAGTTTCTTCCCGAGCATCCGCCTGACCCTCAACCACATCCTTACCTGCGACTGGTTCTACGTCGATGCACTGGAGCGCGAGTTGCGGGGTGATGAGCCGCATCCCGATTGCTACGTGTTCTTCAATGCGCACGAGCCTTTCACCGAGGCGCAGGCCTTGCGCCGCGAACAGGGCCATGTCGACCGCCGCTTGATCGCCTACTGCGAGCAACTGCGCGATGCCGATCTGGGGCGCATCGTCACCATCGCTCGTGAAACGCCGCAACACGACAGTCGTCTGCGGATGATCTCGCACCTGTTCGAACATCAGATCCACCATCGTGGTCAGGTCCACGCCATGCTCAGCGGCACACCGGTGAAACCGCCGCAACTGGACGAATTTTTCTGTGCTGGCGAGTCCGGTCTGCGGGCCGAGGATTTCGCCGAACTGGGCTGGACCGAAGCACTCATCTGGGGCCACTGAAAACGTCGGGTTGTGGCCGGGCCTGCCTCGCGCTAAGGTCGCCGAGCCTATCAGTGCGTATCAAACGCACCGGGGCCCCGTGCGATCGAGGATGGAAATGGATTCCGCAGAGATTCTTGTACTTCAAGCCAGTTACACCAACCCGCTGCATGCCGAGGCCATCGGTGTGGTGCTCAATCATTACGCCGAAGACCCGATGGGCGGGGGCCATCCCATTGCCCCTGAACTGTTGCAGCAATTGCCCGCAGAACTGGCCAAACGGCCCCACGCATTCAGCGTCCTGGCCTTTGTCGGTGGAGAACCGGCCGGGCTGGTGAACTGCTTCGAGGGCTTTTCGACCTTCGCCTGCAAACCGCTGGTCAACGTCCACGACGTGTCGGTGGTGACAAAGTTTCGTGGTCTGGGACTGAGCCAGAAAATGCTGCGCAAGGTCGAGGAAATCGCCCGGCAGCGCGGCTGCTGCAAAATCACCCTGGAGGTGCTCGAAGGTAACGCCGTCGCTCAGGGCTCCTACACCAAATTCGGCTTTGCGCCGGGCATGTTTGACCCGAGTCACGGGCGCATGCTGTTCTGGATCAAGGAATTGCAGGCATAAAAAAGGCGCCCTGAAGGGCGCCCAACTGTCATCTGCGAAGCCAGAACGCAGCCGTCGCAGGTCCATCGGTAAACTCTTGTCTCACGGACGGTAATGTTCGGTGACCTGTGCGGTCTGGTCGTCCGGGACCCGAAGTTCGCTGGTTTTGGTGTCAGCCTGCTGGCTTTGGGCGGTGTGGACCGGGAAGTTTTCCCAGTGATACCGCATCCGCTCGGCACCGCCTTCGGCGAAAGCGCTGGCGGATGCAAGTGTGATCAGACCGGCCAGGAGTGCAGTCGTGGTTTTCATGGTTGTCTCCTACGGAAAAATGTCGGAGCCGTTCGTCCATGAATCAGTGCCTCGGGGCGCACTCTCAGCCACGGGTATTAACCTGGGGTTAACGCGCGTTTCGTGCAGGTTTTACTGATTGTTTCCGAGGTGTGGCAGACGAATGCTGCACGCGCCGATGGCGCGCGCAGGTCGCAGGGAAGGGCTTCAAAGTTTCCAGTCGAGGCTCAGCGTTACGGTGCGCGGATCACCCCAGTAAACGCCGTTGTAGAAGCCGACGTTGTCGTAATACTTCTTGTCGAACAGGTTGTCGACGTTCAGCGATGCCGACAAGTGTTTGTCGAATTCATAGCGCGACATCAGCTTGACCACGGTGTACGCCCCCTGACTGATCCGCGCTCGCTCGGTGATGATCCGGCCATCGGTGCCACGGCCGACCGGTCGGTTCGAACTGCCATAGACATCGCTCTGCCAGTTCACCGCGCCGCCCACGGTCAGGGCGTGCCAGTCGCCCGGCAGGCGATAGGCCGTGGACAGACGCAGCATGTTCAGCGGCTGGTTGGTATTGGCGCGATTTTTTTCGCCGTTGACCGCGTGGGTGTAGGTGTAGCCGGCGGTCATGTTCCAGCCATCGAGGACCTCGCCCGAGACTTCGGCTTCGAAACCGTTGACCTTGTTGCCCTTGCCGCCGGACTTGTAGAACTCTTCGCCCGTCACCGGATCCGGCGCGACCGAGTCGTCCAGCTCGGCGACATTGTCCTGCTTGCTCCAGAACACGGCGGTGGCCAGGTTCAGGCGCTCGTCGAGCAGACTGCCCTTGAGGCCCACTTCATAATTGCTGCCGACCACCGGCTCGATGAACTTGCGGTTGGCGTCGCGGTATTCCTGCGGGTTGAAGATGTCGGTGTAGCTGACATACACGGTGTATTCGGGCGTCAGGTCGTAGAGCAGACCCGCGTAGGGCGTCCACATGTCGTTGTGTTGCTGACGGCTGGCGTCGATACCGCTCACTTGCAGGTGGTCATCGAACGCGGTGGAGGAGGTCGAGGATTTCCAGCTGCCGTAGCGGCTGCCCAGTACCGCATGCAGGTCATCGGTGAAGCTCAGGCGCGTGGCCAGGTAACCGGCCTTCTGCCGGGTGCTTGAAGTGGAACCGGTCAGGCCGGTGACAGTGTCCGGAAATTTGGCGATATCACCCATGTATTTCCAGTCGCGAATCTGCCCGTAACCTGGCGGCACCACGCCTGCGATCGTGTAAGGATTGCGTTCACTGCGATCGGCTTCGCCGTAACCGAACATCAACTCGTGTTCGCGACCGAGCAAGGTATAGGGTCCCGAGACATTGAAGTCATACGTCTTCATTTTCTGCGTGCCGATCATGTGTGACGTATAGGCCGTCATCCCGCTGCGGTCGTGCGCAGGGAACCCCGCGCCGCCGTAGTAGACCTTGCCGTCGGTATCGCTCTGGCGATGGGTGTAGGCCGCTTTCAGATGCCAGCCACCGGCCAGTGCCTGATCGAGAGTGGCGAAGGCCGTCTTGTCCTTGATCGGCCAGGAACTCCAGGACGTCGCCATGTTGGTCGAACGACCCAGGCCGGCCCTGCTGCCGTCGGCGTTCCAGTAGGGCACCGTGCCCCAGGAGCTGCCTTGCACCTGCTTGTCCTGATAGTCATAACCGACTGCCAGTACCGTCGACTCCGTCAGGTCGGCTTCGAGAATGCCGTAGCCGACTTCCCGTTGCAGGGCATATTTGTCGCGAAACGACTGGCTGTCGCGATAAGCCAGCACGCTGCGCCCGCGCAGACGGCCGTCGAAGGCAAGCGGCCCGCCCACATCCACGTAGCTGTAGTAATCGTCGTAACTGCCGCCGCTGACCCCGGCCAGCGCCTGCAATTGCGCGGTGGGGCGCTTGCGCACCATGTTGATCGTCGCCGAAGGATCACCGGCACCGGTGGTCAGGCCGGTGGCGCCGCGAACCACTTCGATCCGGTCGTAGATAATCGTGTCGGCGTCGGACTTCATCCGGCTGAAGGTGTTGAGCATCCCGTCGATCTGGAAGTTGTTGATCGGGTAGCCGCGTGCCGAATAGCTGACCCGGTCCGAGTCGTTGTGCTGGACCACCACGCCGGTGGTCTGGCTCATGGCCTCGGATAACGTGCCGAGCTTGAAATCGTCCATCTGCTGACGGGTGACCACGGACACCGATTGCGGGGTTTCCTTGATCGACAGGTTCAATCGCGTCGCCGTGTTCATGGCGCCAGTGGTGTAGGACGCAGTGTCTTCGGTGGTGCTGCCGAGACTTTCGGCGGTGACGCTGGTGGAGGCCAGTTCCAGTGCCGAGGCGGCGCTCTGCGGCTGTTTTTCAGCCTCGGTTTCAGCCAGCAGGTCGGGGCTCAGTGCTGCGCTGCACAGGCCCAGGGTGAGGGTCATGGAACGGGTGATGGGCGCGAACATCGCAGCCGACTCCTTGTCTTCGGGGGAAAATTTCCTTTGGTTCAAAGACGAAGGGGGAAAGGGCGATTTAGTGACAAGCGAGAAATATTGTCATTTCCAGGTGTTGCGAGGGCATGAAAAAAGGGCCGTTTCCGGCCCTTTCCAGGTTACTGCTTGACCACTTCTTTCGGTGCGTCCTCGGGCTTTTTCGGCTTCATCAGGCTGAAGTCGATCAAGGCGCGCTGTTCGCGTTCGTAAGGGTTGCCGATCAGCAGCGGACGCTGCTTGAAGCTGTCGCTGACCACGCTTTTGCTGCGGTCCAGTTCATCGAAACTCAAACCCGCCAGGTCCGCCCAGGTGTGGATCAGGTGCGCGCTGCTGTAAGGCCGGCTCAGATCCGCGGCAAAACTCCAGTAGTGGTTTTCGCGCCACTTCGGCGACGCCCAGGCCATGAACGGAATGGTGTACATCGGCGCGGTCGGTTTGTTTTCGTTACGACCCAGGGTGGTGTGGCCCGCCGAGTCGAACACGTCTTCACCGTGGTCGGAGAGGTACAGCAGGAAACCGTTCGGATCGGACTTGGCGTAGTCCTTGATCAGGCTCGAGACCACAAAATCGTTGTACAGCACTGCGTTGTCGTAGCTGTTGTAGGTCGGTACCTGATCGTCACGCACGCCGGCCGGAACGCCGTTGCGGTCCTGGAACTTGTCGAAGCTCGGCGGATAACGGTACTGGTAGCTCATGTGCGTGCCGAGCAGATGCACGACGATCAGCTTGCGCGGTGCCGGATCGGTCAGAGCCTTGTTGAACGGCTCGATCACGTCGCCATCGTATTGCGCGGCGTTCTGGTTGCGGTTGTTGTTCAGGTACACCTGCTCGTCGGCCTGTTCGGAGAAGGTCGTGAGCATGGTGTTGCGCTTGGTCATGGTCTGCTGGTTGGTGATCCAGAAGGTCTTGTAGCCCGCCTGTTTCATCATGCTGACCAGCGATGGTGTGGACAGGTACAGATCCGGGTTTTCTTCGTCGGCGAAGGTCAGCACCTGTTGCAGCGCCTCAATGGTGTACGGGCGCGGGGTGACGACGTTATCGAAGACCGACAGTTGATCCTTGAGCTTGTCCAGCTCCGGTGTGGTCTTGCGCTGATAGCCGTAGAGGCTCATGCGCTGACGGTTGGTGGACTCGCCGATCACCAGCACCAGTGTTGCGGGCTGATTGGCACCGGAGTCCTTGAGGTTATGCAGGGGCGGAATCTTGCTCGCGCTGTGGAGCATGCCCTGCATTTCGCCGAGGGTTTCGAGGTAGCGGTGATAGGCCACGGCCATCTGCCATGGCACGGCCGGTTCGATGCGGGTTTCGAACTTCTCGAAACCGCCGGCGAAGCTGCCGGTGCGCTGGGTCTGCTTGACCAGCGGATAACCGACCACTGCGATCAGAATCGCCATGGCCGCCACGAAGGCCCGCCCGCGAGGCATGTAGACCGGGCGCAGGCGAGTCCACAGGAAGTAGGCGAAGGCGGTGTGAGCGAGGAACGCGGGGATCATCCACCAGGCGAAGTATTGGGTGATGTACTCGCCGGCTTCCGACACGTTCGACTCGAACATGATGAAGATGACGCTCTGGGAGAACTCCTGCTGATAGATGAAGAAGTAACCCAGGCTGGCCATCGAACAGGCCCACAACACCACGCCGATCACGGCGGCGAGCAGACGGGTGCGCTTGGGAAACAGCAGCATCGGCGCCAGCCAGACGGCGCTCATCACGAACGCTTGACGGAATCCGGTGAAGCCGGAGGTGCCCGTCAGCTGGATCAGCAGTTGAGTGATTCCGGAGAAGTACCAGAAGAATACAAACAGCCAGATGAAACCGGCCCAGTCAAAACCTGCCGCAGCAGTCTTGCTGCGTTTAAACAATGCCATTCAGCACTCCAACTCAGTCACCATTGCCACCGCCGGGACGTTTCATGAACTCGGGAGCATGAAACCGACGAACGGAAGCCGCGCGCGGACACGCACGGCAGAATGGGCAGGAGTATCAACAAGCGAATGTGAAAACTTCGTTAGTTGCTGCAAATGGCGGAGGGCGGATCATGTCGGGAACAGCAGGGCAGCGGTTCCCGATCAGGCGGGCGGTCAGGCGTGGGGTGAGCGCTGGACGCGTGGCAGAGGCTGTGGCTCGACGCCTTGGGTCATCAGACGCAGTTGCGCCAACTCTTGTTTAAGCTGGTCGCGTTCGTCCTTCAGCTGACGAAGTTCATCGCGGCGGATCGTGACGTAGAGGGTTTGTGGCGGCATTGCTGTGTGTACTGTGCCCATTGCTCACCTCGCAAATGGCGTGTCTCAACTGCAGATCAGCCCCGGTTTCGAGCCTTGACCTGCTATCGGCGCCGATTCTGGTTTCTTTTGCTCGTGAATGGAACTTTTTTATTTTTCATGGTCGTTGTGTCTTCGCCACGTTTCCCGACGTTATCAGTCTGGATCGGGCACAATGCCCGGAAACTTCACACCGACGCTCTGGACTAACCTCCTTGAGAGCGTTGGGCTATAACCTTTGACACACTTTTATTTGTAGTAAGGAGCATCAGCACATGCAACTCGGGATTATTGGACTGGGCCGCATGGGCGGCAATATTGCACGGCGTCTGATGCTCAACGGTCACACCACCGTTGTTTACGACCGCAATACCGCCTTTGTCGACACCCTGGCCGCCGAGGGCTCTACCGGCGTCGCCGATCTGCCTGCGCTGGTCGCGGGCCTGGCCAAGCCGCGTGCCGTCTGGGTCATGCTGCCGGCCGGCGCACCGACTGAAGACACCATCGAAACGCTGAGCAATCTGCTCGAGGCCGGCGATACCATCATCGACGGCGGCAACACCAACTATAAGGATGACATCCGTCGGGCCAAGACGTTGGCCGAGAAGGGCCTGCACTACATCGACGTCGGTACCTCCGGCGGTGTCTGGGGCCTGGAGCGCGGCTACTGCATGATGATCGGCGGCGATGCCGACACCGTTAAGCGTCTGGATCCGCTGTTCGCCGCTCTGGCGCCGGGCATGGGCGACATCCCGCGCACCAAGGATCGCAAATCCGATGACCAGCGTGCCGAACACGGCTACATCCACGCAGGTCCCGCCGGTGCCGGTCACTTCGTGAAGATGATTCACAACGGCATCGAGTACGGCATGATGGCGGCCTTCGCCGAGGGCTTCGACATCCTCAAGACCAAGTCCAGCGAGCTTCTGCCGCAAGACCAGCGTTTCGACCTGAACGTGGCCGACATCGCTGAAGTCTGGCGTCGTGGCAGCGTGGTGTCGTCGTGGCTGCTCGACCTCACCGCCGATGCCCTGGCGGTCGACCCGAAACTCGACGGTTTCTCCGGCTCCGTGGCCGACAGCGGTGAAGGTCAATGGACCATCGAAGCGGCCATGGAACAAAAGGTGCCGGTACCGGTGCTGTCCAACTCGCTGTTCTCGCGCTACCGCTCCCGCGGCCAGGGCACGTTCGGTGACAAGATCCTCTCGGCCCAGCGCTTCGGCTTCGGCGGCCACGTAGAGACTGCGAAGAAATGACCCATACGATCCGCAGAAAATCCAAGGCAGAACCCGCACCACCGACCACGCTGTTTTTGTTCGGTGCCCACGGTGACCTGGTCAAGCGCTTGCTGATGCCGGCGCTGTACAACCTCAGCCGCGACGGCTTGCTTGACGAAAATCTGCGGATCGTGGGCGTTGATCACAACGCCATCACGGATGAAGCCTTCGCCCAAAAGCTTGAAGACTTCATCCGCACCGAAGTGGCAGCGAAGGTCGGCAAGGGCGATCAGATGCTTGATCCAGCCTTGTGGGCCAAGCTCGCCAAAGGTATCAGCTACGTCCAGGGCGATTTCCTGGACGACAGCACTTATTCCGCGCTGGCGGCGAAAATCGCCGACAGCGGTACCGGCAATGCGGTGTTCTACCTGGCCACCGCGCCGCGTTTCTTCAGCGAAGTGGTGCGCCGACTCGGCGCCGCAAAACTGCTGGAAGAAACCCCCGAAGCGTTCAGAAGGGTGGTGATCGAAAAGCCGTTCGGCTCCGATCTGCAAACCGCCGAGGCGTTGAACGCCTGCCTGCTCAAGGTCATGTCGGAAAAGCAGATCTACCGGATCGATCACTATCTGGGCAAGGAAACCGTACAGAACATCCTGGTCAGCCGGTTCTCCAACAGCCTGTTCGAGGCGTTCTGGAACAACCACTACATCGACCACGTGCAGATCACCGCCGCCGAAACCGTCGGCGTCGAAACCCGTGGCAGTTTCTACGAGCACACCGGCGCCCTGCGGGACATGGTGCCCAATCACCTGTTCCAGTTGCTGGCCATGGTCGCAATGGAGCCGCCGGCCGCGTTCGGCGCCGATGCGGTGCGGGGCGAGAAGGCCAAGGTGGTCGGCGCGATTCGTCCATGGACCACCGAAGAGGCGCGGGCCAACTCGGTGCGCGGCCAGTACAGCGCCGGTGAAGTCGCAGGCAAACCGGTGGCCGGTTATCGCGAAGAGGCCAACGTGTCACCCGACAGCACCACCGAAACCTACGTGGCGCTGAAGGTGATGATCGACAACTGGCGCTGGGTCGGCGTGCCGTTCTACCTGCGCACCGGCAAGCGCATGAGCGTGCGCGACACCGAGATCGTCATCTGTTTCAAACCGGCGCCGTATGCGCAGTTCCGTGACACCGAGGTCGATGAGTTGCAGCCGACCTACCTGCGTATCCAGATCCAGCCCAACGAAGGCATGTGGTTCGACCTGCTGGCCAAACGGCCGGGGCCGGCGCTGAACATGGCCAACATCGAACTGGGTTTCGCCTACAAGGACTTTTTCGAAATGCAGCCTTCCACCGGCTACGAAACCCTGATCTACGACTGCCTGACCGGTGACCAGACGCTGTTCCAGCGTGCCGACAACATCGAGAACGGCTGGCGTGCGGTGCAGCCGTTTCTCGACGCCTGGCAACAGGACGCGAGCGTACAGAGCTACGCCGCTGGCGAAGACGGGCCTCAGGCCGCCGATGATCTGCTGACTCGCGATGGTCGCGTCTGGCATGGTCTCGGATGAGAGAGCCGATCCGTTTTCTGCTGAGCGACATGGACGGCACGTTGTTGCTGCCCGATCACAGCCTCAGTCAGCGCACCATTGATGCGGTGCGCTCGTTGCGCGAAGCGGGCGTGCTGTTCAGCCTCGCTACCGGGCGCCCGCCCAAGGCCATGTTGCAGCAGATCGAAGCCCTGGGCGTCGATCTGCCGACTGCGGCATTCAACGGCGGCACGATCGTCAACCCGGACGGCAGCATTCTGGTCGCTCACTACCTGCCGGCCACAGCGGCGCTGACGGCACTGGCACTGTTTGCCGATCAGCCGGAGGTCGAAATCTGGGTGTTCAGTGGCGGCGACTGGCTGCTCAAGGATCCGCACGGGCCGATGGTCCCGCGTGAACAGCATGGCCTGGGTTATCCGCCGGTGGTGGTCGACAGTTTCGAGCCGTACCTGGAGCGCATCGACAAGATTGTGGCGACCAGCAACAACACCGGCCTGTTGATCGAGCTGGAGGCGCGTTTGCTGCCTACGGTCGAGGGGATGGCGCAGGTCTCGCGTTCGCAGCCGGTGTATCTGGACGTGACGGCGCTGGAAGCCAACAAGGGCGCCGCACTGGTGACTCTGGCCGAACATCTGGGCGTGCCGCTTGCCCAGACGGCAGCGATCGGCGACGGCGGCAACGACCCGGCAATGTTCCATGTCGCCGGCCTGTCGATTGCCATGGGCCAGGCAGAAGACGCAGTGAAGCGTCAGGCGGATGTGGTGACCGGGCCAAACACCGAGGACGGTGTGGCGCAAGTCATCGAGCAGCACATACTGTCGCGTTGATCGATGCATAAAAAAAACGGGAGCCCCAGGGCTCCCGTTGTTGTTTTTACAGCCAGTAACTCACGGCATACCAGCCCAGCAATCCCATCACCACGGTGTAGGGCAACGCCATCCACACCATTCTCCCGTACGACAGCCGCACCAGCGGCGCAATCGCCGACGTCAGCAGAAACAGAAATGCAGCCTGACCATTGGGTGTCGCCACGCTTGGCAGGTTGGTGCCGGTGTTGATGGCAATGGCCAGCGTCTCGAAGTGTTCACGGCTCATGTGGCCGGACAGGAATGCCTGTTTGACCTCGGTGATGTAGATCGTCGCCACAAACACGTTGTCACTGATCGCCGACAACAGACCATTGGCGATGAACAGCATCCCCGGTTGCTGCTCGGCGGGCAATGCCAGCACCCACTGGATCAACGGCGCGAACAACTGTTGATCATGGATTACCGCCACCACGGCAAAAAACACCACCAACAGCGCAGTGAACGGCATGGCGTCCTTGAACGCGCTACCCAGCCGATGCTCATCAGTGATGCCGCTGAAAGCGGTAATCAGGACAATCACCATGAGGCCGATCAGGCCCACTTCAGCGATATGAAATGCCAGCCCGGCAATCAGGATCAAGGCGGCAGCGCCCTGTACCAGCAGCGCGGCACGCTGGCGAGGCGTGCGTTCGGCATCGTCTTCGGTGGCGTAATCGGCGAGAACGGCGCGGACGTTGTCCGGCAGCAAGGTGCCGTAGCCGAACACGCGCAGTTTCTCCAGCAGCATGCAGGTCAACAGACCGGCCACCAGTACCGGCAGGGAAACCGGCGCAACCTTGAGGAAAAATTCGGCGAAGTGCCAACCCATTTCATGGCCGATCAGCAGGTTCTGTGGTTCGCCGACCAGCGTGCAGACGCCGCCCAGTGCAGTCCCGACAGCACCATGCATCAGCAGGCTGCGCAGGAAGGCACGGAACTGCTCCAGATCCTCGTGATGCAGCTTGGGCAAATGTTGATCGTCGCTGAACTCACTGTCCTGGCGCGGATCGTTGCCGGAGGCGACCCGGTGGTAGACCGAATAGAAGCCGACGGCCGCGCTGATGATCACGGCGGTCACGGTCAATGCGTCGAGAAAGGCCGAAAGAAACGCCGACAAAAAGCAGAACATCAACGCCAGCAGCATCTTCGAACGCACGCCAAGCAGCAGGCGCGAGAACAGAAACAGCAGCAGATCCTTCATGAAGTAGATGCCGGCGACCATGAACATCAGCAGCAGAATCACCGGAAAGTTGTGCTGCAACTCTTCGTACAGTGCCTGGGGTGTTGTCATCTTCAACAGCAGGGCTTCGATCAGCAACAAACCGCCAGGCATCAGCGGATAGCATTTGAGCGCCATGGCCAGGGTGAAAATGAATTCGATCACCAACAGCCAGCCAGCGGCCACCGGGCCTGCCGACCACAGCACCACGGCATTGAGAATCAGGAACCCGACGATGCACGCCTTGTACCAGCGGGGCGAATGCCCGAGAAAATTGTGCGCGAACGCCTGAGCCATCGAACCGGACATCGGTTGCTCCTTGCTTTAAGAAGCGCGCAAGGTGCCGCAAGCGTTGAGCAAGATCAAGTGCAGGAAGTTTCTGTTCATGGGTTCAGATAGCGCGCCACTACGGCGCGGTAATTGCCATCCAGCGAATAGCCGCCCACCAGAATGCCTCCTTCCGGTCGCAGCGCCAGCGACGTGGCGGTATCGAGGCTGCGGCCCAGTCGCGTGCGCAACCAGCCGCGGCCCGCTCCGAAGCTTTGGTCGAGGCGCCCGTCGGCCAGATAGCGCGCGACGATGAAGTCGGCCTCGACCCCGCCAATCGTGGCGCCTGCCGCGATGAGTCGACCGTCCGGCATGCGCTGTGCGGCGCTCCACTGGCAGCCGCTGGGGCCGATGTCCAGCAGGGTGGATTGGCCGTTGTGGCAATGCAGGTCGGGGCGGCCGTTGATGTGGACAGAGAGCGCCAGGCAGCGGATCGGGTCGCGGCTGCTGCCAAAGCAATGCAGGTGATCCGAGGATTCGATGACCTGGTTGACCAGCGCGCTGTGCCCTTGAGCCTTGAAGGCCAGGAAACCATCCAGCGCAAAGCGTTCGTCGAGCCGCCCGTCCGGCAGGTAGCGTGCGAGCAGGCCTTGCTGGGGGAAGTCAATGGCGCCGGCCACCACGATGCGTCCGTCTTTCTGCAACAACAGGCCGCCCAGCCAGGTGTTGAGCAACAAGTGCCGAACCATCACAAAGCCCCGGCCATTGAAGGTCTTGTCCAGAAGGCCATCGGGGGTGACGCGGATCAGCATGCCGACGTGGTCCGCCAGTGAGCAGTGGTGATTGGCAATAAGCAGGATATGCCCGTCATCCTGGACTGCGAAATCGCAGGCTTCTGCCCCCGGGACGCCGGGTGGCAGCCAGGTGTCGCGAGTGCCCATGGACAGATCACCGGGCAAACACACTATTTTCCGGCCGTTGTCGCCGAACTCCGGGGCGCGTCGGCCCTGCGCATCGAACAGGGCGAGGGCGGGCAAGGTGCGATGTTCGGACTCGTAATGCAGGCCGGCCAGCAGGATTCGCCCGTCGGACAAGACCTGAACCTTGCTGCCCGTGGCTTCGAAACCAGAGGCGAACTGGCCGATCACGCTGCCCTGAAAGCCGAAGCCTAGATCCGCAGAGCCATCATCCAGCAGACGGGCCAGGCCGAAACGGCTGCCTTGGGGCGTGCCGACCTTGGCGGCAATCAGGATACGACCTTGCGGGTCAAGAGCTACATGCTGGGTCAGGCTGGATGTGCTGCCGGCAAAATAAACCTGAGTCACGCCGTTGTTGGCAAACGACTTGTCGAGTTGTCCGGCATTGTTCGCCAGCGTCGGCAGCGCAATAGCGGTTTGGATTGACATGCATGTTTCTCCTTGCGAGTCGACCCGTATTCATGAAGAGGGGCGATAACGGCATGGCGAAACATTCAATCCCTGAACAAGCGCAAGTACAACTGACAGAACTAACAGGTGGAGGGTCGCACTGTGCCAGAACAGTGACTTTTTGAACCAGTCGCAAGCCTGCCAAGCATTCAGGCGCGAAAGTATTGAGGAAAGTTATACAAAGTGGCTGAAGTTAAAAAGGATTCAGCAACTTGAAGAAGAGGGCGGATGACTGGAAAGTCATCCGCATTGCCCTCGGATCAGTGTGGCATCGACCAGGACTGCAGTGCGTAACCTTCGTCGCTCAGTTCGGCACGGGCTTGTTGCAGCAGGTATTCGAGTTGCGCAGGATCGGAGTAGGCGCTGCTTGGGATGCAGGTGCGGCCAATCTGCGAATTGGTGCGGTCGATGACGGTCAGGCTCAGTTCGCCATTGCCGTCTTGTGGAGCCCAGGCCACGCACTGGAAAGGTTTGAAGGCGTGGTTGGCAATCAAAAGAGCTTCGTTGATACGGAGCGGGGCGGTCATGGGGTCTTCTCTCTATAGTGCCCAATCAAGTGATGTGCCGTCGGTTGGGCTTACCGTTCGGCGAGTTACTTGTACTGATGCACGCAACCCGCTGACAGGTCACACCGGATTTAAAGAAATTTCGACTTTCTTTCATACAATCTCTGTTACGGCGTTTTTTGAAAGCTGGGTGAAAGATTCGAGTCGATAGCTGACTAATAAAACGGGTTCTTATAACTGCTTCGCTTGTACGCCTATAAGCAATTGATACAAGGCGCCGTCAAATTCTTGCTAATGTTACAGCCAGGTCTGCCAAATGACTGTTTTTACAATCATTTCCTATAATTTGGCGCCAAGGAACAGTCATGAGCGAAGCGCCTGCGTTACGACGTTTATTGGTAGTCGACCCTTGTGACGACTGTCACCGATTACTGCCCGGTCTACGTTCGGTCGGCTGGGATGTTGACAGTTGCAGCCTGGAAAATGCCGCCGACCGCAGTTGCGATGTCGGCTTGCTGCGTTTGCAGCCTTTTCACCTGGAGCGACCCGAAGCGGTCAAGGAATTGATCAGCCGTAGCGGCACCGAGTGGATCGCCGTACTGAATCAGGAAGTGTTGCGCCTGCAGAACGTCGGGGACTTCGTTTGTGAATGGTTTTTCGACTTTCATACCTTGCCCTTCGACGTGTCGCGGGTGCAGGTCACACTGGGCCGGGCGTTCGGCATGGCGCGCCTGCGCGGCCAGGGCACGATTCATGTCGACCAGCCGGAACACGAGCTGCTCGGCGACAGCAAACCGATTCGCGAACTGCGCAAGCTGCTCAGTAAACTGGCGCCCACCGAGTCGCCGGTACTGATTCGCGGCGAAAGCGGCACCGGTAAAGAACTGGTCGCCCGTACCCTGCATCGACAATCGCAACGGCACAACAAACCGTTCGTGGCCATCAACTGCGGGGCAATCCCCGAGCATTTGATCCAGTCCGAGCTGTTCGGCCA
Organism: Pseudomonas fluorescens; assembly: GCF_012974785.1. Taxonomy (GTDB): domain Bacteria; phylum Pseudomonadota; class Gammaproteobacteria; order Pseudomonadales; family Pseudomonadaceae; genus Aquipseudomonas; species Aquipseudomonas fluorescens_BT. The sequence continues at coordinate 3,016,571 of NZ_CP027561.1, forward strand.
CGAAAAAGGCGCGTTTACCGGTGCCCACCAGCGCAAGGTCGGGCGTATCGAGGCGGCCAACGGCGGGACATTGTTTCTCGATGAAATCGGCGATCTGCCGCTGGAGCTGCAAGCCAATCTGCTGCGCTTTCTCCAGGAAAAACACATCGAACGGGTGGGCGGCAGCCAGCCGATCCCGGTGGATGTGCGCGTGCTGGCGGCCACCCACGTCGACCTTGAAGCGGCGATCGAGAAGAAGCGCTTTCGTGAGGATTTGTACTACCGGCTGAATGTGCTGCAAGTCGTCACCGCGCCTTTGCGTGAGCGCCATGGCGATCTGTCGATGCTGGCCAACCATTTTTCCCACTTCTACAGCCACGAAACCGGGCGCCGGCCGCGCAGTTTCAGTGAAGATGCCTTGATTGCAATGGGCAAGCACGACTGGCCGGGCAATGTCCGGGAACTGGCCAACCGTGTACGCCGGGGCCTGGTGCTGGCCGAAGGACGACAGATCGAAGCCCGTGACCTGGGCCTGATCAGCCAGCAATCGATTGCCACCCCGATGGGTACCCTCGAAGACTACAAGACCCGCGCCGAACGCCAGGCATTGTGCGATGTGCTGAACCGGCACAGCGACAACCTCAGCGTGGCCGCCAAGGTGCTGGGGGTTTCCC